>DASYUI010000025.1:0-3187 GCA_036001425.1 Actinomycetota bacterium | reverse complement strand
CTTCTGTTGGCGGGCCAGGGTGGCGGGTTTCCGTGTCCTGATGACCCCCACGGCCCTGGCGCGACATCGTGAGGCCTCGGTGCGCGGGGAACGGGCGGGAGCCACCGCCGCCCCGCGCGAGCGCTACTTCCGGGAACGGGCTGCCCTGGCGAGCATCCTCAAGAATTACGGGCTGCGGTCGCTGACCTGGATCCTCCCTCTCTACCTGTTCCAGGGGATCGTTCGCGTGGCGCTCCTCGCGGCGAGCCGGCGGTTCCAGGACGCCTATCAGGTGCTGGCGGCGTGGGGGTGGAACGTAGCGCAGCTTCCCCGGACGCTTCGTCTCCGCATCCGGGCCCAGGCGGTGCGTCGCGTGTCCGATCGATCGGTGCGCCGGTCCATGGCGCCGACCGGAATCCGTCTTCGCCGGTGGGGACAGACCGCAGCGGAGGCGCTGCTCCCCCCGCGCGAAGGGGCCGACGAACCGGTTCCCCCGGCCAAGCGGGCGCTCGGGTTCGCGCGGAATCATCCGGTCGCCTTCGCGTGGGCCGTGGCGCTGCTCGTGGCGGCCTTGGCCTACCGGAACCTGCTTGGCGCCCCGGTTCTGGTTGGTCCCGGGCTGGGAGCTTTCCCCGCCTCGCCGACCGGATTCTTCGACGAGCTCGTGTCCGGACTGCGACACACGGGCTTGGGAGGCACCCAGGCAGCCAGCCCCGCGCTCGGCCTGCTCGGGCTGGGAAGCATCCTGACGTTGGGCAACCCCTGGTTGCTCGCAAAGATCCTGCTGCTGGGCCTGCCCGCGGTTGCGGCGGCCAGCTGTTACCGGGTGGTTCGAGTCCACACGGAGGAGCGGCTCCCGGCTGCGGTGGCCGGCGCGTGCTACGGGCTCTCCAACGTCGTGTTGTGGGGAATCTCCGAGGGACGAATCCCGGCGCTGGTGTTCCTGGCGGGAGCCCCCTGGCTCTTGTCCAAGCTCCTGCTTCCGTTCGACCCCGGCTTTCGGGGGCCGACTCGCCGGTGGGTGGCGGGCGCGGGCCTGGGACTCGCCGTCCTCGTCTCGTTCTTCCCCGGAACCGTGCTCGCGGCGGGTGTGGCCGTAGCGGCCGCCGCCCTGACCCCTCTTCCCGGAACGAGGCGGGCCCGAGGAGCGGCCCTCGCCGGTCTCGCTGTCCTTACGGCAGGGGCGCTCCTCTT
This sequence comes from Actinomycetota bacterium, assembly GCA_036001425.1. Classification (GTDB taxonomy): domain Bacteria; phylum Actinomycetota; class UBA4738; order UBA4738; family CALAEC01; genus DASYVD01. Next base: position 2,014 of record DASYUI010000025.1, on the reverse strand, counting down.
CCCCTTCGCGTTCGGTGTCCTGCGGAACGGGGCGGCTGGGCTCTCAGATCACGCGGGGCGGGCCTCGTTCGCCGCCCTGGTCCGCCTGTGGCCCGGTCGCGGCCCGGGTTCGTGGCCAACCGGGTTCTTCTTCCCGGTGGCGGCCGCCCTTGCCCTTGGTCTCGCCTCCCGCCGGTCCGCCAGGCCCGGCTTCCGCGCCGCCATCGCCAGCGTCCTCTCGATCTATCTCGCGTGGCTGGCGGCGGCGGGCTATCTGCCTACCGCGCTCTCCAACCCGGTCGCCTACCTCGGCGTGGCGGCGTTCGGGTTCGCGCTCATGGTCGGCTTGGGCCTGGCGGACCTGCTGAGGAAGGTGGGGCTCGTCTCGTTCGGCCACCGGCAGCTCGGGGCAGGGGCCATGACTCTGGTGGTCGGCGTGGGGCTGGGCGCACAGGCGATCCAGGCGGCGCAGGGCTCCTGGTCCGTGGGCAGGGCCGACCGCATCACGCCCGCGTACGGGATCATCGCGGAGCCGGCGGGCGCCGCCTACCGCGTGCTCTGGTTGGGTCGGGCGGACGGCGACGCCTTTCGGACGCCTGGGGGCCTCCCGGAGCGGACGGTGGAGGCAGGGCCGGCCTCGGTACGGTACGCGGTTCGAAACTCGGAGGGCATGTCCGCGCTGGACACCGGTCGTCAGGCGGCAGGTCCCGGCTACGGCGCGTTGGAACGAGCGCTCGGGGAGATCCTGGGCGGACGGACCCGGCACGGGGGTGCGCTCCTGGCACCCTTCGGCATCAAGTTCGTGGTGGCCGGCCCCGCCGACCTCGCGCCAGCCTCGTTGCAGGGGCTGCTTCGCCAGCTCGATCTGGACCCTGTGCCCGCGGGAGGCTTGACGATCTTCCAGAATTCGAAGGCCGCTCCAGTGGCTGCGGTGATCCGGGATCCGGCGTGGCGGCAGGCGGCTGCGACTCCCACCACGCTCGCGGTGGTGCGGCTGTTGAAGCCCGACGCCCGGGTCCTGCGGCAAGCGCTAGGGCGAGACGAATTCGCCGTACCACCGACCGGAGCCTCATCCCTGATCCTGCTCGCGCAGCAGTTCGACTCGCACTGGCGCGTGGAGGATGAGAGCTCACCCCTTCGCCCCACCCGAGCCTTCGGGTGGGCGGTGGGGTTCGAACCCGGAGCGAGAAGCTCGGGATTCGAAGTCCGGTTCCACGGTCAGACCACGAGGACGATCGAGATCGCATTGCTCGCCGTCTTGTGGATGGCCGGGTTGTGGGTGACCAGGAGGCCGGCGCGTGGCGGCTGAGGAACCCCCCGCCACCTCGACCCCCAGCCTTGGCTCCGGTGTCCGTCGACGCCTGGTGGCCGTGGCCGCCGTCGTGGCGCTGATCGCCGGGTCGGGCGTGGGACTCGACCGTGCGCTCGGCCCGCGGGACGCCGGCGCCGGTGAGGCTTCCGGGGCGGCCACCGGGGCGTGGTTCTGCCCGCACGGTGGGTCACCGGGATGGTCGGGGTGGGTTGTGATGGCCAACCCGGGGACGGCGACCGTGCGCGTGCGGCTGACCGAGCTCACGGGGGAGAAGCCGCCTTCAGTCACCTCGCTGTCGATCGGGCCCCTCCAACAGGTCTACCGGGAGGTGTCGGCGGCGGACCCGGCGGACTCCACCGTCGTCGAGTTCTTCGGCGGATGGATCGGGGCGGCAGCCGTGATCCTCTCCGACCAGTCCCCGCAGGCAGTGGCGGCCGAGCGGTGCGAGCCTTCCTCCCGGCGAACGTGGTACCTGCTCGACGAACCGACCGGACCCGGGGATACCTCCTTCGTGGTCGTGATGAATCCCTTCGCCGGGGACGCAGCCTTCGACCTGGTGGCCCGGACGGAGACTCGGACGATTGCCCCCGGTTCGCTTCGGCCGTATGTCCTCCCGGCCCGTTCCTCCGTGGCGTTCCGATTGAACGACATTGCCCTCGAGGGGCCGGGTGAGCAAACCGTGGCGGTCACCGTGGTCCAGCGTGTCGGGCGGGTGATCGCGGG
>DASYUI010000024.1:0-62138 GCA_036001425.1 Actinomycetota bacterium | reverse complement strand
GCGAGCCCCCAAGCGCGCGGGTGGGGGTGGAAAGGTGAGCGTTCCCCCGGATTGAAGGGGGTCCGGGGGGTAGCGAGCCCCCAAGCGCGCGGGTGGGGGTGGAAAGGTGAGCGTTCCCCCGGATTGAAGGGGGTCCGGGGGGGTAGCTCGGCAGGGTCCGCCGGAAGAGCGAGGCGAGGCGGTAACATGATTTCCGGCAGGTAAAGAGCCGCCTCGCCGAGCACGATACGGAAGGAGGAGGCCGGGCTCAGTCACCCGGCAGCGCGGATGGCCACCAAGCACGTCGAGCAGAAGGACCACGTCATCGTCCGGTTCGCTGGTGACTCCGGCGACGGCATGCAGCTGACGGGCGACCGGTTCACCACGGCCACTGCGGTGCTCGGGAACGACCTGGCCACGCTGCCCGACTTCCCTGCGGAGATCCGCGCTCCCGCCGGGACGCTCCACGGTGTCTCCGCGTTCCAGATCCACTTCTCCTCCGACGACATCCTCACGCCCGGCGACCACCCGACCGTCCTGGTCGCCATGAACCCCGCCGCGCTCAAGACCAACCTTCCCGACCTGATCGGCGGGGGGACGATCATCGCCAACGAGGACGGGTTCACCGACCGCAACCTCGAGAAGGCTGGCTACCCGTCGAATCCCCTCGAGGACGGAAGCCTCGACGACTACCAGCTGTTCTCCGTTCCCATGACCAGCCTCACGGTCCGGGCGACCGAGGGCATCGAGGGCATCACCAAGAAGGAAGCCGAGCGGTCGAAGAACTTCTTCGCCCTCGGGCTGGTGTCCTGGATGTACGGCAGGCCCACGGACGTCACCTTGCGATGGATCGACAAGAAATTCGGAACCAAGCCGGGGATCCGCGACGCAAACACCGCCGCGTTCAAGGCCGGCTACAACTTCGGCGAGACCACCGAGATCTTCGCCGTCCACTACGAGGTGAAGGCAGCGCCGGCGGCGCCGGGCACCTACCGCAACGTGAGCGGGGCGACCGCCCTCGCCTGGGGGCTGATCGCGGCCAGCGCCCGCAGCGGACTTCCCCTCTTCTACGCGAGCTACCCGATCACGCCGGCGTCGGATCTGCTGCACGAGCTATCGAGGCACAAGAACTTCGGGGTCCGCACCTTCCAAGCGGAGGACGAGATCGCCGCGGCCAACATGGCGTTGGGCGCTGCCTTCTCCGGGCACCTCGGGGTCACCGGCACGAGCGGCCCGGGGATGGACCTCAAGGAAGAGACCATCGGGCTGGCCGTCGCGCTCGAGCTCCCCATGGTCATCGTGGACGTGCAACGGGCCGGTCCGTCGACCGGCATGCCCACGAAGACCGAGGCCGCGGACCTCCTGATGGCGATGTACGGTCGCCACGGGGAGAGCCCGGTGCCCATCGTGGCCGCCTACACCCCGGCGAACTGCTTCGACGCCGCCATCGAGGCCGTTCGGATCGCGGTGAAGTACCGGACCCCGGTGATCCTTCTCTCGGAGACCTTCCTCGCGAACTCCTCTGAACCCTGGCGCCTGCCCGAGGTCGACGACCTTCCGACCATCGACCCGAACTTCGCCGGAGGGCCGAACGCCGACGGCCAGTTCCTCCCGTACCTGCGGGACGAGCACCTGGCCCGGCCGTGGGCGCCTCCCGGCACCGAGGGGCTCGAGCACCGGATCGGGGGGCTGGAGAAGGAGGCCGAGTCTACCGGGAACATCTCCTACGACGCGGTGAACCACGAGAAGGCGACCCTGCTGCGGTCGGCCAAGGTGGCGAAGATCGCCGAGGAAACGCCGGAGCTCGCCGTGGACGATCCCGACGGCGAGGCCGAGCTTCTGGTCCTCGGGTGGGGCTCCACCTTCGGGACGATCCAGGACGCGGCGCGGCGGGCTCGATCGGCAGGGTACCGGGTGGCCACCGCGCACCTCTTCCACATGAACCCGCTTCCTCGCAACATCGGCGAGGTGCTGAGGAGCTATCCGAAAGTGCTCATCCCCGAGCTCAACATGGGACAGCTGTTGAAGATCGTCCGGGCGGAGTTCCTGGTGGCAGCGGAAGGGTTCCACAAGGTTCAAGGAGTACCCATCTTCTCCGAGGAGCTCGAGCACGAGATCACCCGGAGGCTCGCATGACTGAGGGCAACGGCCAGGCCGGCGACGGCCCGGCAGAGGGCTCCGGCTCGGGCCCGGTCGCCGTCGAGCTCACCAAGAAGGACTTCACCAGCGACCAGGAGCCGCGGTGGTGCCCGGGGTGCGGCGACTACGCCATCCTCTCCACGGTCCAGGGTTTCCTGCCGGAGCTCGGCGTCCCACCGTGGAAGATGGTGTGGGTGGCCGGCATCGGGTGCTCGGGGCGATTCGCGTACTACGTCGACACCTACGGCGTGCACGGGATCCACGGCCGGGCCCCTGCGCTGGCGACGGGGATCGCCACCGCCCGTCCGGAGCTGTCGGTGTGGGTTGCCACCGGCGACGGCGACGCTCTGTCCATCGGGGGGAACCACCTGATCCACTCGCTCCGGCGCAACGTCGACATCAAGATCCTGCTCTTCAACAACCAGATCTACGGCCTGACCAAGGGGCAGTACTCTCCAACGAGCCCGGAAGGGAAGGTGACCAAGTCGACGCCGTTCGGCTCGCTCGACCACCCGTTCAACCCAGTGGCCCTGGCTCTCGGCGCGGAGGCCTCGTTCGTCGCCCGCACGCTCGACAACGACCGCCAGCACTTCAGCGAGGTCCTGCGGGCGGCCGCAACCCATCGCGGGGCGGCGTTCATCGAGATCTATCAGAACTGCAACGTGTTCAACGACGGGGCGTTCGCGGCCGTGCGCGACAAGCAGGCCGGAGCGCAGAAGAACCAGATCCGGCTGCAGCACGGCCAGCCGATCCGGTTCGGGGAGCAGAGTGAGAAGGGCGTCACAATGAACCCGGACGGAACGCTCTCCATCGTGGACGTCGGTGAGGTCGGGGAGGAGCGCCTGCTGGTCCACGACGCTCACCGGCCGGAGCCGTCACTGGCATTCGCTCTGGCCCACCTGGCGGAGCAGCCGGTGGGGCCCACACCGATCGGGATCTTCCGACAGGTCTCGAGGCCGGTGTACGGGGAAGCGATGGACCGGCAGATCGCCGATGCCCACGAGAAGCTGGGCCAGGGCGACCTGGCGAAGCTGCTCCACTCCGGCGACACCTGGTCCGTGGAGTAGCCCGTGGCGGCGCGCGGCCCGACCCTGGGCCTGTTGGGCTCGGGTGAGTTCCTTCCCTGGGCGGAAGAGGTCGACGTCGCGCTCATCGAGGCCGCCGGTTCGGGCACCGACCGGGTGCTCGTCGCCCCCACGGCCAGCTCTCCCGAGGGGCAAGAGGTCTTCGACCGCTGGGCCACGATGGGCCTGGACCACTACCGGCGGATCGGTGCGGCGCCCGAGGTGCTTCCATTGAGGAGCTCCGAGGACGCGGCTCGCTCGGAGGTGGTCGACCGGCTCGACGGCGCGGCCCTGGTGTTCTTCTCCGGTGGGAATCCGGCATATCTCGCCGGCGTGCTACGGGGGACGCCCTTCCTGGAGTGGCTGCTGGGCTCGGTGGAAGTGGGGGAGACCAGCCTGGGAGGGTGCAGCGCGGGCGCCTCGGTCCTGGGGGTCCGGGTGCCCGATCCAAGGAGCAGAGTGATGTCCGCGGACATCTGGTCTGACGGCCTTGGGTTCCTCCCCGTCATGATCAGCGCACACTGGGACACGCTGGACCGCTGGGCTCCCGGCATCCGGAAGTTCGTCCTGGACTCCGTTCCCGACGGGCTGCCACACGTGGCCATCGAGGAGCTGACCGCCGCGGTGGGGGATGGCCGGTCGTTCCGGGTGATGGGAACCGGCGACGTGCTCGTCCACCGCTCGGGGCGTTCCGACGCCCATCACGGCCCCGGAGAGACGTTCTCACTGGTTGAGGGCCCCGAAGAGGGCTGAAGAGCGCCAGCTCGGGCACCGATGGTGATTTCGACACGCATGTTATGATCAGCTAGATGCCCCGTTGGGGCCGTTTTGCGTCCCTGGGTCGGCGAGAAGGCGAAAGGACCCCAGATGGCCCGGAACGCACGAGAGATTCCCCCTCAGGACGAAGGCTCTGAGAGGCCCGAAGAGGACCGCTCGGAGCGTCGCTGCACCGTGTGCGGGACGAAGCTATCGGCCTACAATCCCGGCCCCAACTGCTGGCAGCACACGATCGGCTATCCCTGGCGGGGTCCTTCCGCAAAGCCCCGGTACGACTGAGGGATCCGCTCTCCCGGCGAAAAACGCGCGCCGGTGCGCTCGGACCTACACGGTGCCCGCGAACGTGTCGCAGGCGTCAGGATCGCCGGAATCGAACCCGGTGGAGAACCACTGCATGCGTTGCCGGGACGACCCGTGGGTCCAGGTCTCCGGGTTCGTGCTCCCCGTGGCCTGCTTCTGGATGCGGTCGTCCCCCACGGCCGCGGCGGCGGCGAGCCCCTCCTGCAGATCGCCCGCTTCGAGCAGCTCCCGGCGCTCCGTGGTGTGACCCCACACACCGGCAAGGCAGTCCGCCTGCAGTTCCAGGCGGATGGAAAGGGCGTTGGCGCGGCCCGGGTGACGCTTGGATTCCTCGTCGACCACGTCGCTTACCCCTCGCAGATGCTGAACGTGGTGCCCGATCTCGTGAGCCAAAACGTACGCTTGGGCGAAGTCGCCAGGCGAGCCAAACCTCCGCCGCAGCTCGCGGAAGAAGTCCAGGTCGAGATAGACGGTCTCGTCCGACGGACAGTAGAACGGGCCGACCTCGGACGTGGCGAAGCCGCAGCCCGTCCCGGTCGACTGTGTGAACAACACGAGCCGGGCGGGACGGTAGTCGTCGCCGGACTCGCTGAACTTCCGCCGCCAGACGCCCTGGACGTCGTCGAGGACGAACGACACGAACTGGACGATGCGTTCGTTCTCCCCGGTAGCCGTTTCATCACCGGGCCGGCCAGTTTCGGCGGGACCGTTCCCGAACTGGGTCAGGGCAACCACGATCAGCAGGAGGATCAGGCCGGGGATGCCCAGCCCGGCCAGCCCGATCGGGATGGGCATCCCTCCGCCCGCCCCCCGCCGGTCCTCGAGGTTCGGGCTCAGCCTCCTGCGGCGCCACCGCATGACCGGATCCTTCCCCGATCGGATCGAGGCGAGCCCCCACCGACCGGTCCGTCGTTTTTTCCTGCGGCAGGGCTGCCCGGGGCGGTACCGTTCGAGCGTGGAGCTCGAAGAGATGCGGCGGCGGGTGGGCATCGCTCGGGTGGGCCATCTCGCCACCATCGATCCCGACGGCAGACCGAACGTCGTGCCCTTCGTCTTCGTCCTCGACGGCGACACCCTGTACTCGTCCGTGGACGAGAAGCCGAAACGAACCCGGCGACTTCGGCGGCTGGAGAACCTCCGGCGCGATCCCCGCTTCACCGTACTGGTGGACCACTACGACGAGGACTGGCCCGCCGTGTGGTGGGTCCGGCTCAAGGGAGAGGGGCGGGTGATCGAGGAGGGGGAGGAGCGCGAGCGTGCCATCCGGCTGCTAGGGGAGAAGTATCACCAGTATGAGGGGGAGGCCCCCCAGGGGGCGGTCATCGCCCTGGACGTCGAGCATTGGCGGGGCTGGGCCTACACGGAATGAGCGGCGCGGTCGGTCGGGATACCCTGGCTAGAATGGGCCCGGTGAAAGCGCTGCTTATCTCCCCCGATCCGAAAGTGCGAGAGATCCTGCGCGTGGCTCTGGGCGCCCTCGAGGGCGGCGCGGGCGGGCCGTGGCGCTATCTGGAGGCGGCGGACGGTCTCGAGGGGATCCGGGTGGCCTGGCGGGAACGACCCGAGGTCGTCGTGGCCGACGAGATCGCCTCACGGGCGGGCGCGTTCGCCGTGGTGAAGGACCTCAAGGGGGCAATCGAGCCGTTCCCCGGGGTGGTGGTGGTGGTCCTGGCGCGCCGCGAGGACGAGTGGCTGGCCAAGTGGTCCGGGGCCGATGCGTGGTTCGTGAAACCCGTAGACCCGTTCGCGCTGGCAGACACGGTGGACTCGCTGCTCGAGCGACGCGAGGCCGCCGGGACCGAGGAGCCCGAGGGAGCGACGACATGAAGATCAAGGGAACGTGCGCCCGCTGCGGGCGGGAGTTTCTCGCCCAGCAGGTCATCCAGAGTCATGGCCATTGCCCCTGGTGTGGCCAAGCGTTCAACCGTGACTACACGGCCAACCTGGCGCAGGCCCTTCAGCAGGCGGAGGTGGCCGGGAACCGGCTCCAGGACGCCCTCCAGCAGATCGCGGGGCTGGAGCTGGCCATGGAGCTCGACGACGAGACCGTGCTGGGGCCGATCCGGAACGAGCTCCGTGCAGCGCGCCGGAGGAGGTCAAAGGTTTAGATGGGCCGGGTTCGCATCGGCACGGCGTCCTGGACCGACAAGACGCTCCTCGAGTCGGGCTGGTATCCGCCGGACGCCAACAACCCGGAGGAGCGGCTCAAGTTCTACTCCTCGCAGTTCCCGGTCGTCGAGGTGGACTCGACCTACTACGCCCTTCCAAGTGAGCGAAACGCCGTGCTGTGGGTGGAGCGCACCCCGAAGGGCTTCCTGTTCGACGTGAAGGCATTCTCAGTCATGACCGGGCATCCGACGAGGCACCGGGCCCTGCCGAAGGACATCCGCGAGACGCTTGCCGGCGATGCTCCGGACCCGCTGTACCCCGACAAGGTCCCCGACGAGATCCGAGACCGGGCCTGGGAGATGTTCCGAGAGGCGCTCATGCCGCTGCACTCGGCGGGCAAGCTCGGTCTGGTGATGTTCCAGTACCCGCAGTGGTTCTTTCCGGGCCGGCGGGCCAAGGAGGAGATCATGGCCATCCGGGACCGGCTCCCGGACTACGACTTCGCCGTCGAGTTCCGGCAGAAGAAGTGGTACGAGGACGAGGACTCGGCGAAGAAGACCCTCGACTTCCTGCGGAGCGAGGAGATCCCGTTGGTGTGTGTCGACATGCCCCAGGGATTCGCGTCGAGCCTTCCGCCCCTCGCCGAGGCGACGTCGGATCGGTGGGCGGTGGTGCGGTTCCACGGCCGCCGCGAGGAGACGTGGAACAAGCGAGGCGTGCCGCCCATCGAGCGGTTCCAATACGACTACTCGAAGGAAGAGCTGGAGGAGTGGGTGCCCCGGGCGAAGTACCTGCAGGAGAATGCCAAGGAGACCCACGCGTTGTTCAACAACTGCTACCGGGACTACGCGACCCGCAACGCGTCCACGTTCGCCGATATGCTCGGCGCGGGCGTGGAGGGAGAGTAGGAACCGCTATGGGCTTCAACGCGATGCAGCCGGGCAAGGTCAATGGAGCCGACCTGCTCATCTTCCTCGGCGCGCTGGCTGTCGTGATCGCCCTCGTGCTGTGGGCGATCCTCTAGGGGAACGAGCGGATGGCCGCCTTCGGGGTCTTCTTCCTGATCTGGCTGGCAGCTCTCGTCCTCATGGCATGGGCCGCCATCGACGCCGCGTTGGTCCCCGACAGCGCCTGGCACGAGGCCGACCAGAGCAAGATCGTGTGGGTGCTGATCAGCGTGTTTCTGCCGATCGTCGGTGCGCTCGCCTACCTCATCGCCATACGGCCCAGGCTTCGTAGCCGCCCTCAGGTGTGAGGACCGGCAGCTACGCGCGTTCCAGGACCATGGCCATGCCCATGCCGCCGGAGATGCACAGCGCGGCGAGGCCGAGTGAGTAGCCCTTCTCCCGCATCTCGTAGGCGGTGGTGAGGACGATCCGTGCCCCCGACATCCCGATGGGATGGCCGAGGGCGATGGCCCCACCGTTCGGGTTGAGGCGGTCGTGGTCGAGCTTGAGCTCCCGGTCCACGGCGAGCACTTGGGCGGCGAACGCCTCGTTGATCTCGACGACGTCGAAGTCGGAGAGCGACAGGCCCGTCTTCTCGAGCACCTTCCGCACGGCCGGAACGACGCCGATGCCCATGTACGCTGGGTCCACCCCCGCCGACGCGGCGGCGACGACGCGAGCGAGCGGCGCTCGGCCCTCAGCCTTCGCTCGCGACTCCGACATCAGCACCAGCGTCGCGGCCCCATCGGTGATGCCGCTGGAGTTGCCAGCGGTGACAGTGCCGTCGTCCGAGAAGACGGGCTTCAGCTTCGCCAGCGTCTCCAGGGTCGTGTCGGGCCGAGGGTGCTCGTCTCCGGAAAGGGAGATGATGGGGTTGGTGGCGGCCACCAGCCCGGTGGACGCGCCATTCATCGCCGGGAGCTCCACGGGCACGATCTCATTGGCCCGGCGGTCCTTGCCCGCTTCGGTCTTCCGCTGGCTGGCCAGCGCGAACTCGTCCTGCTCGCCGCGGGGGATGTGGTACTTGCGGGCCAGGTTCTCGGCCGTCTCTCCCATGACCAGCCCGCACAGCGGGTCGAGGAAGCCGTCCCGATACATGCCGTCGTTGAGCGGGGCGTTCCCCATCCGGTAGCCGAGACGCATCCGGTCCAGGATCGCGGGCGTCCGGGTCATGTTCTCCATCCCGCCGGCCACGACGACCTCGGCACCTCCGAGCGCGATCTCCGCGGCGGCGACCTCCACGGCCTTGACCCCCGAGCCGCACGCCATGTTCACCGTGAAGGCCGGCACCTCTTCCCCGAGAGCCGAGCGGTAGGCGACCTGGCGTGCCGTGTTCGGGCCGTTGCCGGCCTGGCGGGCGTGTCCGTAGACGAGGGTATCAACGGCTTCCGGTTCGACGTTCGCCCGGCGCAGCGCTTCCTTCGTTGCCGTGATCCCGAGCTCGACCGCGGGCAGCTCGGTGAACGCTCCCAGGAACTTGCCGATCGGGGTGCGCGCGCCTTCGAGGATGACCGGTCGCTCCACGGGCTCGATTCTATCGGAGGGTGTGAAGATCCCCGCGACCGCCGGTACGCTTGCTTCGACCATGCCCAGGATCGTCCGCGAGCATCCGGTTCTGGCCGCCTTCTCCCTGGGGTATGTGCTGGCGTTCACCGTGTTTGGGATCGTCACGGACCGCGGGCAGACGGCCACGTATCTCGTCCAGCTCGCGGTGACGTTCGCCTTCGTCGCCGTTGTGCACGAGCGGGTGGGGTTCTCCGGTCCGGTGCTGTGGGCCCTCTCGGTGTGGGGCCTCCTTCACGCCGCCGGCGGGATCTTGTACGTGGGGGACGGTGTCCTGTACCGATTCAAGGCCGCCCCGGGGCTCCCGCGGTTCGACCAGGCCGTGCACGCCTTCGGGTTCGGGGCGGCCACCGTCGCCGTATGGCAGGGGCTCCGGACCCGGCTTCCGGAAGGAACCCGTCCGGGTGCGGGCATCGGCTTCGTGGTGGCCCTCGCCGGCATGGGCGTCGGCGCGCTGAATGAGGTGTTGGAGTTCCTCTCGACGAGAGTGCTGGCCGAGACCAACGTCGGCGGCTACGTGAACACGGGATGGGACCTCGTCTACAACGCGCTCGGGGCCACGGCGGCGGCCGTGTGGGTGGTGGCCCGTACTCGGCCGGACGTCCGCCGGAACAGGTAGACCCTCCGCCGCGTTGGCAGCGCGGTCACACCGATCCTCGCGACACGAGTACGAGCGCGCGGCGCGCAGGCCTGGCGGAGGTCACCGAGGGTGAGGATCCCCAGCCGCCCACCGAGATCGAGGAGCGCGTGCAGCACTTCCGCGCACGCCTCGGCATCCTCCCAGGCCCGGTGCTCGGGCCGGGCTTCGGTTCGGAAGTGCTGGGCCAACGTGGCCAACCGCACGTTGGGGACGTCCTCGCCGAGGACCCGCCGGGCGAGCTTCCCGGTGCACACCGGCGGGCCGGGGATGGGCTCGTATCCGACCCTGACCAGATCACGGTTGAGGAACCGGAAGTCGAACGACGCGTTGTGCGCCACGAACACCGCGCCGCCAAGGAATTCGATCAGGGACGGGAGGACCGACTCCACCTCCGGCGCGTCTCGGATCAGCGGGTCGTCGATGCCGGTGAGGTAGGTGACGAACCGGGGGATGGGAAGGCCCGGAGCGACGAGCGTATGGAACGTCCCCACTCGCTCGCCGCGGCAGTATCTCACCGCGCCGATCTCCGTGATCCGAGAATGCCGGCGGGAACCGCCGGTGGTCTCGAGGTCGACGCATGCGAACGTGACGTCCGCGAGGGGGATACCGGGATCCTCGAAGCTCGGCTGGACCGCGCTCCCTGGGCTCGCCTGCACCGCTTCCCCTCCGGATGTCGGAGGGCCGCGCGCGAGTCGGAGGCTACTCGAACATCTGTTCGAAGTCAACACAACCTAGCATTGCGACAGCAGGAGGCACCTGGGACTTGGAGACCACCGACCCGACCGACCGGCCAACCCGGTCCGCGCGAACCCGGTTCCGGTGCTCGAGTTGCGGCAACCTCACGCGGTTCGACGTCTACGAGACGCGACGGACGCGGACCTACCACCACTTCACGCTGGGGGGCGACCTCAGCATCGACGAGGAAGAGGTGCTCGAGGCCGAACGGGACCGAGTGACGTGCAGGTGGTGCGGTTCATCGGACGCTATCGAGGAGCTTCCGGTGAACGAGGACCTTCCCGTCGAGACCGGGCGGCCTGCACCCCAGGAGCACCGCCGGGAGCCGTGAGCGGACCGCTCGACGGCTTCCTGATCCTCGACCTCACGCGACTCCTCCCCGGCGCGTACTGCACCCTGCTCCTGGCGGATCTCGGGGCGGAGGTGGTGAAGGTGGAGGAACCCAACCGCGGCGATCCGCTGCGAGACGCACCGCCGCTCGTCGACGGCGCCGGGGCGGCCCATCTTGCGCTGGACCGGGGCAAGCGCTCGATCACGCTCGATCTGAAGAGCCCGGGCGGGCCGGAGGTTCTCCGACGCCTTGCGGAGCGGGCCCACGCGGCGGTGGAGTCGTTCCGGCCCGGGGTGGCCGATCGCCTCGGGGTGGGGTACGAGGCCCTCTCGGAGCGGAACCCACGCCTCGTCTACTGCTCGCTGACCGGGTACGGGCAGGACGGGCCGTACCGGGCCCGCCCCGGTCACGACGTCGACTACGTGGCGCTGGCGGGCCTCCTGGATCCGACAGGGACGCCGGACGGTCCACCGGTGATCCCCGCCGTGCAGATGGCCGACCTGGCGGGCGGGATGGGGGCCGCGGTGGGCATTCTGGCCTGCCTCCTCGAGGCGGAGCGGGGTGGGCGGGGGCGGTTCGTGGATGTGGCGATGCTTGACGCCGCCGCCTCGTGGGGCGCGCTCCTCTGGTCCACGTACCTGGCGACGGGCACGCCGCCGGCGCGGGGCCGATGGTTCCTGACCGGGGCCCTGGCCTGCTACCGGGTGTATGCGACCGGCGACGGCAAGTACCTCGCGGTGGGCGCCCTCGAGCCGAAGTTCTGGCGGGCGCTCTGTGAGGCCCTGGGGGTGCCGGAGCTCGTGCAGTCGCAGCTCGATCCCGAACGGCAGGACGAGTTCGCCGAGCGCCTCGAAGAGATCTTTCTCTCCCGGTCCCGCGACGAGTGGGTGGAGGCGCTCTCTGGGCTCGAGGCCTGCGTCGCTGCGGTGAACGACGTGGGAGAGGCCCTGGCCGATGCCCAACTCGTCCACCGCGGGATGGTGGGCGAGGCCGGGGGCCGCGTGGCGGGACCGGGTCCGTTGGTGAAGGTCTCGGGCCATGCGCGCGGCCCCGTGGGGCCCGCTCCCGCGCTGGGCGAGCACACGGAGGAGGTGCTCACACAGGCAGGGTTCACCCCCGCGCAAGTGGCCGGGCTCCGTCAGCGCCACATCGTATAGCGCCGGTTCGTGCGGCCCCTCGGGTCCGTGTCAGAGGGCCCTCCTATGCTCGTCGCGAGGGGGTCCGAGGGAGCAGCTCGCCTCAGTGTCGACAACGCCTGGAAATTGCGGACGGGCACGGGGTCCCCGCTGGAATGGGACCCGCCGGAAGGAGGCAGCGGTGCGGATCGACTGCGACGAATGCGCCAAGCAGGGGACGGACCAGTGCCAGGACTGCGTGGTGACCTTCGTGCTCGAGCGAGAGGAAGGCACTCTCGTCGTCGACGCGGAGGAGGCCCGGGCGCTCCGGGCATTGGGGGAGGCGGGGCTGGTCCCCCTCCTCAGGCTGACCCCGAGGCAGCGGGCGGGGTAACTGGTTCCAGGTCGGAGCCGGTCGCCGTTCGCAACCCCGCCTCGCGAGCGGCCCAGCGGACGCGCGCGATGACCGCGGAGCCTCCTCCCTCGAGAGGGGTGGCGCTGGTGACGTTTCCGGCGTCTTCCCCGTCGGCGAGGACGGGGTCTCCCGGGCTGACACGGCCCCTGGACTGAAGTGCCAGCAGCACGAACGGAGGGTGACCCAGGTTGCGGACCCGAGCCACCGCCTCCTGGCCGAGATAGCACCCCTTCTCGTAGGCGATCGCGTTCCCCACGTCCGTCTCGTGGGGGAGCGACTCCGGGGTGAGGTCCACGGGGAACCGGGCCACGGCGCGAGCGATGCGCCAGGCCTCGACGCCGGCGTCGCCGACGTCGATGAGGCCAGCGTTCGCCTGCTTCAGGAGCTCGCCCATGGCCAGGCGCCCGCTTGAGGGGCCGATCAGGCCGAGGCCCGTGCCCAGGCACGAGGGCTGGCTGAGTGCCCAGTCCTCGGGCAGCGGCGCGCCCGGAAGCGCGCGGGTTTCGGGGAGAGCGAAGATGGACAGCTCCTCCGTCCGGTCTTCGAGCGTCACGTCCGACGACAAGATGTAGGGAGCGAGCAATTCGTCGATGGGGTCGGGTTGCGAGGGGTCCTGCACCAGCAGGTGGCCCTCGGCGGTTCGGACCACGGCCAGGTCGGCCCGAACTCGGCCCGTGGGGGACAGAAGGAGCGACCGCCTGACCTGTCCCGGCTCCATCCCCGAGAGGTCGGCCGCCAGGAGGTCGTTGAGCCAGCCCGGGGCGTCGGATCCGCCGACCTGGATCTTGCGCCACCAGGTCAGGTCCACGAGCGCTCGTCCTTCGCTCAGGGCCCTGACCTGCTCGCTCAGCTCAGGCTCGAGGCCTCGCTCGACCTGGGCGTTTTCGCCTTCGTCCACTTCCTGCGAGGATATCCGCCATGGGACTTGGGTATGGATACGCCGTGAGGGCGACCGGATGAGCGCGAATCTTCCCCTGGAATTCCTGCCCGCGCTCGAGCCGGCGGAGATCACACGTACGCTGGTCGTCACGAACGACTTCCCACCACGCGTGGGCGGAGCTCAGCGATACGTCCACGACCTGGTGCGCCATCTCCCCTCGGATCGGGCAGTGGTGTTGGCCCCCAGGTGGCCGGGGTGGGAGGAGTTCGACGAGACCCAGCCCTTCCCCGTGTTCCGGTTCGGGGCGAAGCGCCTCGCTCCCGTTCCCGATCTCCTGCGCCGGGTTCGGTCGCTCATCAGTGAGACCGAGAGCGAGGTGGTCCTGTTCGGACACGGCCTTCCTCTGGCGATCATGGGTCCCCGCCTGGTGGCCGATCCGGGGAGGCCCTACGCCGTGCTCACGCACGGGGCCGAGGTGTGGGCCGCCGGGATCCCAGGTTCGGCGCGGGCTCTCTGGTACGCGTGCTCCCGCGCGAACACGGTCTTCGCGGTGAGCCGGTACACCGCCTCCCGGGTGCGTCCCGCCGTCCCGGACGATGTGCCGCTCGTGATCCTTCCGCCCGGCGTCGACACCGAGCGGTTCCGCCCGGACATCTCGGGCCACGAGATTCGAAAGCGCTACGATCTCGACGGGACGCCGGTCGCCATCTGTATCTCTCGGATGGTGACCCGAAAGGGGCAGGACGTCCTCATCCGGGGATGGCGGAAGGTCCTCCAGCGCGTCCCCGAGGCCAGGTTGCTGCTCGTTGGCGATGGGCCGTCCCGCCCACGTCTCGAGGCGCTGACGGCCGAGGAGGAGATCGCCTCGTCCGTGATCTTCACCGGGCAGGTTTCCGAGGAGGACCTCCCCAACTTCTACGCGGCGGGGGACGTGTTCGCGATGCCGTGCCGCTCGCGCAAGGGAGGTCTCGAGGTGGAGGGGTTCGGCATCGTGTTCCTCGAGGCCGCGGCCGTCGGCTTGCCTGTCGTGGTGGGGAATTCCGGCGGGGCGGCCGAGGCGGTGGAAAACGGGGAGACCGGCCTGGTGGTCGATGGAACCAACGTCGATGCCGTGGCCGGCTCCGTGGCCGAGCTCCTCGAAGACCCGGCCCGGGCCGCGACTATGGGCAAGCTCGGACGCCTCCGGGTGGAACAGGACTTCGCCTGGCCGCGAGTCATCGAGCGCCTGGCGGTCGGGCTGGCCGGTCGGTACTCCTGAAGGGCGCCGTCGAGGCCACCTTCGCGTTGGGCTAGCGCCCGAGCCGGACCCGGCAGATGGTTCGCGGCCTGGCGCCGAACTGGTACTTGTACTTCAAGTTGCCCTTCAGCATGTCCATCGCCCGCAGCCCCTCGTCGATCGAGTCGCTGATCAGCTCGGAAACCAGCACGATCCCCGGCGACAGTGACGCACGGGCCCGGTCGTATGCGGAGTTGTAGAGGAGAAGCCGGTTGCGGTCGCGGAAGGCCACGGCGGCGGCGATCCTCTCCCCTCCGGACTCGAGGAAGGCCAGCCGGAAGATGCCGTCGGGGAAGAGGGCGTCGGCGAGCCGCCGGAAGAAAAGCTCCATGCCCGGCTCCATGAACTTCCCTTTCGGTCCCGTGCTCGATCTGTGCAGCTCGACGAAGCGGTCGAGATCGTGGGTCAGGCTGTCGCGTGTGGTGTCCACGAGGCGAGCTTCGGGCAGCTCCTCGCGCAGCCGCCTCACCTTGCGGCGGAGCTCGTGACGGCGCTTCGGAGAGAGTCCTTCAAGATACTCGTCGTACGTGGCGGGGAGATCCAGGAGCAGATCCACGCCATCCTCCTCCACGCCCACCCGCAACCCGGCATCTGCGGCTCCGGTGGCCAGCGCCCGGAGCCAGCTCCCCGCCTCGGGAAGGCCGCGCAGGTCCGCGGAGCGCCAGTCGTCCCGGCCGGCCACGGCGCGCATCAGCTCTTTGGCGGCGCGCTCTCGGGCGGCCGGGGGACCAACCGGGCCCATGTAGTCGGTCACCTCCGTGCCCCCCAGGAATGAGAGGCGTCCTCGGCGCAGGTCGAACGCCGCCGCGGCGATCGCCTCGCCTCCTTCCCGCACCAGCGCGATCTGAAGGTCCGCCGCCCCGAACTCCTCCCAGTAGAGCTTCAGGTACCTGGGAGCGTGGAAGAGCGTTCCTTCGGGGTCGGCCAGGACCAGCGCGGTCCAGTCGGGGGTGGCGAACGCCTCGGGATCGGAGGTCCACTCCACGCTCATCGCCGCATCGTAGCAACGAGGGATACGAACGCCTCCAAAGCGGAAACGGGCGGTGAGCAGCGGAGAGGCTACTTCTCCAGGACGAAGAGCGTGTGGTGATAGGTCATGAGACTGGGCCACCGAGCCCGATAGGTCTCCACGACGCGCACGTGCATCCCGACCCGTTCGAACACCTCACGCCAGCCTTCGGTGCTGCGGAAGGTGAACGGCGTGGGGACACCGTGGCGCAGGTTGAGCGCCCAGTCCCAGGCCACGTTGATCCATCGCTCTACCCGAGAGGCCGGAGTGTCCTCGATCACCAGCACACGGCGACGGGCCACGCGCGCGGCGTCCGCCACAAGACGCTCCTGGTCCTGCCACCGCTCCATGTGGTGCAGCACGAAGAGCATGACCACCACATCGAACGAACCGTCGTCCGCTGGAACCCGCAGCGGGTCGTCGATGCGAATGAATGGGAAGTCGGAAACGCGATTGCCGTAGTCCACGAGGTCGGTGAGGGTCGGACGGATCCCAACCCGACGCGCGAGCCACGCCGCGATGCGACCCGTTCCCGCTCCGAGGTCCAAGACCTCCGCGCCCGGCTCGAGATGCGGGGCCAGCTTCCCTCCGATCTCGTTCTCCCGCAGAAACACGATCAGAGCGTAGTCCTCGCGCCTCTTCCCACGGCGGCGGGTCGCCCGGGGGTACCCTGGTGTTCCGAGGAGGACGAGGCGAGCGACCCATGAGCACGGAACGTCGATGCCCGAACTGCGGCGGTCTGGTCGGCGCGGATGCCGAGTGGTGCGGCCAGTGCTTCGCGCGACTGGACCGTACCGGTGCGCCGGCGTCGCGTGGACCGGAGACGGCCCCGCGAACGACACCCTCCGGCCAGCCTGACGAGGCGGTCCAGCGGCTCGAGGCCCCGAGCCCTCGAGAGACTGTCGTCGAAGCCGGAGGCGGGGGCCCCGTTCGGCGAACCGCCCAGGGACTCGTGTGGACCTGTCCGCGCTGCGACCTCGAGAATCCCATCGAGCGTCGCGTCTGCACCCGATGCGGGGCGCGATTCGAGAGCCTGTTCACGCGCCCGGAGGAGCGAACGAGCATCGACCCGGGACGGGCGGCGAGACTCTCCCTCCTCTTTCCGGGTGCAGGACACATCGCGGCGGGGCGGACGGCGGATGGCGTGGCCCGAGCGGTGGTGTTCGGTTGGATCGCGCTCACCGTGGTGGCGATCCTGGTCATGCGGGGGGGCTTCCGGCCGGGGCCCCTGTTCCCGGTGCTGCTCCTCTACGTCGCCTCGGCCGTGGCCGTGTACGGGATCACCGCCGTGGACGCACGGCGAGCGGTGGAGGGCGAACCCCCTCTCCTGAGTTCCCGGATCCTCCTCTACGGCGTCGGAGCGCTCATCCTGCTGACCGTGGGGATCATGTTCCTGCTGGGGATGCGGGCGCGCTGAGTCCTCTGGTCCGGCCCGTCGGGCCACTGCCCTTGCCAAGCTTGAGTCGCTGAACCCGCTCTGCTATGAAACAGACACATACCCCGAGGCCTGCGGATGGTGCGGAGCGGAATGCCCCGGGGCGGGGGGTCCGGGGGGAGTAGCTCGCCAGGGACGAGGAAGCGCTGAGCGGTAGGGTGAGCGGTCCTTCAGGAGGGAGGCGATTCCGAGCCGAGGGCGCGAGAGGTGGGGCGGTGACGGAGGAGAGCGAGGGGAACATCACCATCGATGCCGACCCCGCTGAGGTCATGGGGGTCATCGCTGACTTCGAGGCCTATCCCGACTGGTCCGACGTCAGCCGGGTGGAGGTCCTGGCCCGGGACCGGCGGGGGCGGGGGACACAGGTCGCCTACGAGGTCAGCATGATGGGCATCGCCGCCTCCTACACCCTCTCGTACAAGTATCGACCCGGGAACTCGGGTGTCTCGTGGACGACCGCCCGAGCCGAGGGGGCGGTAAAGGACCTCCGCGGCGAGTACCTCATCGAAGACGACGATGGGAAGACTCGGGTGACCTACCGCCTGACCGTGGACCTGGCCATCCCCGTGCCGGCTTTCATGCGCCGAAAGGGCGCTCGCCGGGTCGTGGAGACGGCCCTCCTCGGGCTGAAGCGCCGGGTCGAGGAAGGCTGAGGCCCGGCACCGGCGGGGCTGCGGCCGTCCCGGAGCGGCCGCTACGATAGTGCCCGGATGAGGATCCTGCTGTTCACCGGCAAGGGCGGCGTCGGCAAGACCACGGTCGCGGCCGCCACCGCCGTCCGTGCCGCGCGGAACGGCTCTCGCACCCTGATCACCAGCACCGACCCGGCCCACTCCCTGGCCGACTCGTTCGCGGTGCCCCTCGGCGACGAGCTCCGCGAGCTCGAGCCGAACCTGTGGGCCGAGCAGATCGACGCCCAGGCGCGCCTGGAGTCGAACTGGCGGGAGATCCAAGAGTACATCATCGCCCTCATGAACTGGGCCGGTGTCGACGCCATCGAGGCCGAAGAGCTCTCGGTGATCCCGGGCCTCGACGAGATCTTCAGCCTCACGGACGTGAAACGCCACGCCGAGGGCAGCCAATACGACCTGCTGGTGGTGGACTGCGCTCCGACGGCGGAGACGCTCCGCCTCCTTTCTCTCCCGGAGGTCATGAACTGGTACATCGAGCGGATCTTCCCGATCCAGCGGGGAGTGACCCGGACGATCCGCCCGGTCCTCCGGCGGATCACGTCCATGCCGATCGCCGAGGACCGCATCTTCGGGGCCATCGAGCGCCTGCACCGGAACCTCGACGGGGTTCGGCGCATCCTGACCAGCGAAGACCAGGCATCGGTACGTCTCGTGGTGAATCCGGAAAAGATGGTCATCGCCGAGGCTCGCAGGACGTACACGTATCTGTCGCTGTTTGGGTACCGCGTCGACGCGGTGGTCGCCAACCGGATCATCCCCGAGAACGTCACCGACCCCTACTTCGGCAAGTGGAAGGAGATCCAGCGCGAGCACCTAAGCACCATCCAGGAGTCGTTCGCGCCCGTGCCGATACTCACCGCCCGGCTGTTCGACCAGGAGATCGTGGGCTCGGAGCTACTCGAGCAGATGGGGGCGGAGGTCTACGGCGACCGTGATGCCACGGACGTCCTTCACGTGGACGAGCCGATCCGAGTCCGGAAGCGGGGAGCCTGGTACGTCCTGTCGATGCGGCTTCCCTTCACGGAGAGGGGCGACCTCGACGTGTTCCGGAAGGCCGAGGAGCTCTACGTTCGAGTCGGTTCGTACAAGCGCAACCTGATCCTTCCCCAGGCCCTCCAGCGCCTGGACGTGCGCGACGCGGGCTTCGTCCAGGACCGGCTGGAGGTGACGTTCGCCAAGCGGCCGCAGGCCCGCCCGGCCCACCGGGGGCCCGGGGGGGTAGCTGGCCCGGAGCGAGGAGGCCTCGGGAAGTCCAGCCAGCGAACCCCCCGGATTGAACGGGGCGGGGCCGGCAGGTCCGGCCGCTGAGCAAGTCGACGAGGAGGAGGTTCGGATGGCCGAGATCGAAGGACGATCCCCGGACGGAGGCGAGGTGCCCACGGCGGAGGGCTCCGTGTGCCCCGTGGCCTTGTGCCCCGTGGGGATGTTCCTCACGGTGACGGGGGACCTGCGCCCGGAGGTCGTGGAGCATCTGCTGAAGGCGGGCCGGGAGCTGATGCTGGCGACCAGGGCCCTCCTGGACAGTCGCCTCCAAGGACCGGAAGGGGACGGCCCCCGCCTGGAGAAGATCGAAGTGGATTGACCGCCTCAGCCCGGCGGCGGCCGATGCCCTTCCCTCGTGACCTGGAGGAGACCGGATGACGGTCCTGCATCGAGCGACGCTAAGGAATCTTGCGGAGTGGAGCACGAATGGCTTTCCCGTCGTGAGCCTGTACTTGGACGTGGACGGGAGGCGCTTCCCCAAGCGAGCGGACTACCTGGCCCGCGCGGAGCACCTGGCCCGGCAGGGCCACGAGGCGGCTCAGGCGATGGAGGATCGCGAGCACGGCCGATCGGTACACCGCGACGCCAAGCGGATGTGGGACTTCGTCAACGAGGAGTTCGATCGGAAGGGCGCCGTCCGCGGTCTGGCCCTCTTCGGGTGCGAAGGGATGGGTCTGTGGGAAGAGCTGTACCTGCCTGCGCGAGCCCCCGAGCGTATCGTCATCGGAGGGCGCCCGTACCTGCTCCCGCTCGAGACCATGCTGGAGCGATCCGAGGCGGTGTGCATGGCGCTCGTCGACCGGGAGAAGGCGCGGCTGTTCGTTTCGGCGCTCGACCGGATCGAGGAGGTCTCGGATGTCCTCGACGAGGTCCCCGGCTGGCACGACCAGGGAGGGTGGTCTCAGGCGCGGTTCCAGCGGCACATCAAGGAGCACGTCCAGCGGCACCTCAAGCACGTGGCGGAGGTACTGCTGGGCCTGTTTCGCCGCCGCCGCTACGAACGCTTGGTGCTGGCGGGGGCCGATGAGGTCGTCGCCGAGCTCGAACGAGAGCTGCACGACTACGTCCGCCGGACCATCGTCGCTCGGACCTCCCTCCCGGTGGTCTCCTCTGCGGGAGACGTCCTGGAGAAGATCCGAGAGCTCGAGGATGACCTGGAGCGTGCCCGCGAGAGGGAAGCCATGCGCCGCCTGTCGGCGGAGATCGACGGGGGCTCCGGCCGAGCGGTTGCCGGCATGGAAGACACCATCGCCGCCCTGGAGGAGGGGCGCGTGGAGACCCTGATCGTGGGGGCGGACCTGGAGGCCACCGGGGTTCGGTGTCCTTCGTGTGGACATCTCGCATCCCGTGGCCGGCGGTGTCCGGCGTGCGGCACCACGATGGAGCAGACCCCGGATCTGGTGGAGGAGGCCGTGGAGTCGGCCCTCCGGCGGCGGTGTCGGGTGGAGGTGCTACCCCAGGGCCCCGCTGAGGACCTCGCCCCTCTCGGCGGCATCGGGGCGCTGCTCCGGTTCTGAGGATGGCCGCGGACCCCGGCAGGGATGTGCGGACGGCAGTGGGACTCGACGTCGGCGGCACCAAGGCGGCGGGGTTGCTGGTCACGGAGCGCGGGGAGGTGCTGGCTCGCCACGTCGCCGAGACCCCCGCGGAGGATGTCGATGCCACGATGGACACCCTGTACGACGTGATCGAGACCCTCCGAAAGGAAGGCGATCCCGTGGCCGTGGGGATCGGGGGCGCCGGAATGGTGGACTTCCAGGCTGGGGTGATGAGGTACGCCCCGAACCTTGCGTGGCGGGAGCTGCCGATCCGGGACTTGGTGGCGGAGCACACCGGCCTGCCGTGCGTCCTCGACAACGATGCCAACGCTGCCTGCTGGGGGGAGTATCGGTTCGGGGCGGCCAGCGGCTACCGGTACGTGCTGCTGCTCACCGTGGGGACGGGCATCGGCGGCGGGATCGTGACCGACGGAGCCCTCTATCGAGGGGTGCACGGGTTCGCCGCCGAGGTGGGTCACGTCGTCGTGGAGCCCGAGGGGCCGCTCTGCGGATGCGGGAACCGGGGGTGCTTCGAGCAGGTGGCCAGCGGACGGGCTCTTGATCGCCTCGGGCGTGAGGCCGCGAATGAACACCCGGAGGGGCTGATCGCCATGCTTGCGGGGACCGAGGACGTCGTGGGCCGCCACGTGACCGAGGCCGCCCGGCAGGGAGACGAGGTAGCCAGGCGGATCATCGAGGAGGTGGGAGGACGCTTGGGCGTGGGGATCGCTGGGTTGGTGAACGTGCTCGATCCCGAGGTCGTGGTGGTCGGCGGCGGGGTGGCCGACATCGGCTCGGTGTTGTTCGACCCGGCGCGGGAGGCCTACCGGGAGAGCGTCCTGGCCCCCGACCACCGTCCCGAGGTGCCGATCGTGCCCGCGGCCCTGGGGAACGACGCCGGGGCCATCGGAGCTGCGGCCATCGCCCTGGAGCTTGCGGCAGCGAGGAGCGATACGGGAGAGGGCGAGGGGCCTTCGTGAAGGTCGGAGTGGTCCTTCCCCTGTTCTCGGGGGACCCCGGGAAGGTGCTCGATGCCGCGCGGGAAGCGGAGGAGCTCCGGTTCGACGGCGCGTTCGTCTTCGACCACTTCTTCCCGCCGGGTGCGCCGCGGGACCGCCCCGCCCTCGAGGCGTTCACCACGCTGGCGGCGGTCGCCGCGGCCACCGAACGGATCGCGGTCGGAACCCTGGTGACCCGGGTCTCTCTCCGGCCGGCAGGCATGCTGGCCAAGCTGGGCGCGTGGCTGGACGCTGCTTCGGGCGGCCGGCTGATTCTCGGCCTGGGGACCGGTGACCCGATCGACCGTCTCGAGCACGAGGCCTACGGGATCCCCATGCCCGGTCGCGAGGAGCGCCGGGTCCAGCTTGAGGAGACCGTGGTCGCCGTGAAGGCCCTGTGGCGAGGAGAGCCGTACCGGGGGGGACGGTTCGTCCCCCCGCTGGAAGGGCCGGTGCTGCCGCCTCCGGCCCGCGCCGGGGGGCCGCCGGTGTGGCTCGGGGCCCAGGCCGACGCGGTGGTCCGTATCGCGGGGCGGTGGGCCGACGGCTGGAACGGGTGGGGCCTGAACCCCGATGACTTCCGAGGCAAGGCGGCCGTCCTGAGCCAGGAGGCCGAGGACGCCAGCCGTTCGGCCGAACCGACGTGGGCAGGCATCGCGCTCGTGGGGACCGATGAGGCGGAAACCCGCGAGCTGGCGGAACGGCGCCGGGCCCGCGGCCTCGACGACCAGGCCTGGACGGGGACGGCGGAGGAGTTCACGGCCTTCCTCCGGGGGCTTGCCGAGGCCGGAGCCACCTGGGCAGTGATCGTGCCCGCGGGCCCCGCCGACCGCCGCCAGCTGATCGCCAAAGAGGTCCTGCCCGCTCTCGCCCAGCGGGCCTGAACCCGCTTGTCGAACGCCCGCACATCACGGCGGCGCCTGCAACGCGATGGGTGCCCACCCTCCCGCTCGCTGATCACCTCCTGCGGGCCTGACATCCCACACCTGAGCCACGCGCTCGGGGAGGGTCCCCCCATCGCTTTACCCCACGAATCTCGCTCGCTCCGCTCGCTGCGATTCGAGGGGGCCCCGAAACATGCGCGGCGCCGCCCTTCCAAGCTCCGGCCGAGCGCCGCTCAGGCCCGCCGGGCGAGAGTGACAAAACGTCTTTGCTTTAGCCTGGGAGCGGCAGTACGCTCGGCTCGCCGGAGGCCGGGCCCCGTGGGCCCGGCCCGAAAACGCTCAGGAGGACGAACGCCCGATGAGACGCGTTGTGATCATGGGTGCCGCCGGGCGCGATTTCCACAACTTCAACGTCGTCTACCGGGACGATCCCGAGGTGAGCGTGGTGGCCTTCACGGCGACCCAGATCCCCGGGATCGAGAATCGAAGGTACCCGGCCGAGCTGGCCGGACCGAGGTATCCGGACGGCATACCGATCCTCCCGGAAGAAGACCTCACCCGGATCATCGACGACCTCGACGCAGACGAGGTCGTCTTCGCGTATTCGGACGTCTCCCACGTGCACGTCATGCACACGGCGAGCACGGTCCTGGCTGCGGGGGCGAGCTTCTCACTCCTGGGTCCGAACGCCACCATGCTCGAGGCCGCCGTGCCCGTGGTGGCCGTTTGCGCGGTGCGCACCGGCGCGGGGAAGAGCCAGACGACCAGGGCGGTGGTTCGGGCGCTGCGCGAGATGGACCGCAAGACAGTGGTGGTGCGCCACCCCATGCCCTACGGCGACCTCGTAGCCCAGAGAGTCCAGCGGTTCGCTTCGTACGAGGACCTGGACGAGGCCGGGGTGACTGTCGAGGAGCGGGAGGAGTACGAGCCCCACCTCGCCGCGGGGACCACGGTCTTCGCCGGGGTTGACTACGAGGAGATCCTGAAGGCCGCGCAGGCCGAGGCGGAGGTCGTGGTGTGGGACGGGGGCAACAACGATCTCCCGTTCTTCCGCCCCACCGTGCACATCGTGGTGGCCGACCCCCACCGCGCAGGGCACGAGACTTCGTATCACCCGGGCGAGACGAACTTGAAAATGGCCCACGTCATCGTGATCAACAAGATCGATACGGCGAACCCCGACGACGTCGAGGCGGTCGCGGAGACGGCGAAGAAGCTGAACCCCGACGCGGTGGTCATCCGGGCGAGGAGCCCGGTGACCGTGGATGACCCGGGCATGTTGTCCGGCAAGCGCGTGCTGGTGATCGAGGACGGACCCACACTGACTCACGGAGAGATGACCTATGGCGCGGGGGTGGTTGCCGCTCGGACGTACGGGGCCGAGCTCGTCGATCCCCGGGAGTGGGCCGTCGGCTCGCTCCGGCGGATCTACGAGCGGTACGCCGTGGGGCCGGTACTCCCGGCCATGGGGTATTCCTCGGAACAGATCGCCGAGATGGAACAGACCATCGACGCCGTGCCTTGCGACCTCGTCGTCGTGGCAACGCCCGTGGACCTGAGGAAGGTCGCGAGCTTCTCCAAGCCCTCGGTCCGGGTCAGCTACGAGCTCGAAGAAGCGGAGGGCGCCCCGACCATAGCCGACGTCCTGACCGAGAGGCTGGCGGGGCATTCGGGGGTGTAGATCGCCGTGGCCGAGACAGAGTTTGGACGAACAACGAGCCGGGTCCCCGAACCGGAAAGGGCGGGACGGGTGGTCATCGCCCTCGGAGGCAACGCCCTCCTTCGGCGGGGCGAGGACGACGCCATCGAGGTGATGCGTCGTAACGCCCGGCTCGCGGGCGAGCAGGTGGCCGACATCGCCGCTCGCGGGTGGGAGGTGGTCATCACCCACGGCAACGGGCCGCAGGTCGGTCGGATCCTGCTCCAGAACGAGGCCGCCCGCGACTGGGTGACGCCCATGCCCCTCGACGTGTGTGGAGCGGAGAGCCAGGGACAGATCGGCTACCTCCTCCAGGTATCGATCGGCGACGTGTTCTACGAACGGAACATGGAGCGCCCGGTGGCCATGGTGCTCACGTTGACCCGGGTGCCGCCCGACGACCCGGCGTTCAAGGAGCCGACGAAGCCGATCGGGCCGTACTACGAGGAGCGGGAGGCCAAGCGCCTCGCCGACGACCGTGGGTGGCGGATGGCTCCCACGCCGGACGGCGGATGGCGGCGGGTGGTTCCGTCACCGAAGCCCTACTCCATCGTGGAGGGCCGGGTGATCCGGCAGCTGGCGGAGTCGGGGGTCATCGTGATCGCTTCCGGCGGCGGGGGCGTTCCCGTGATCGAGGATGGTCCTCGTCTCGTGGGCGTGGAGGCCGTTGTGGACAAGGACCTCGCTGCCTGCATCCTGGCCCGAGACGTCGAGGCCGAGGTGCTGGTGATCCTGACCGACGTGGAAGGCGTGCTCGAGAACTACGGGAAGCCCGATCAGCGTTTGATCGAGTGGCTGCGCCCGGAGGAAGCCCTTCGGATGCTCGAGGAGGGGAACCTCCCCGCCGGCTCGATGGGGCCCAAGCTCGAGGCCGCCGCGGAGTTCGTGAGCGGAGGTGGTAAGGCCGCCGTGATCGCCTCCCTCGACCAGGCGTTCGAGGCTCTGGAGGGCCGAGCCGGCACTCGCATCGCCCACGAACGCGGGTAGGAACCGGCGCGCTAGGCTCTCGCAGCATGCCGAGCCTCCGCGTTCTGGTCTATAACGTTCACGGCTTCCGGAGCGGCGTGAGACGGGTGGCACGTGCGGTGACGGAGGAGCGGCCTGACGTGGCTCTCCTCAACGAGGCGAAGGGCCGCTTCCATCTGCGACGGTTCGCCAGGACCATGGGTATGGAGGTCGCCGCGCACGGCCTCCGGTTGTTCGGAAGTGTCACGAACGCGATCCTTGTTCGTCCGCCGTGGAGGGCGCTGCACGGCGAGGTGGTTCTCTTCTCCAGGACCGGGAGGTTTCGCCGCCGCGGGACGGTGGTGGTGCGGGTCCGTCGGGCTGGAGTGCCGGTCACGGTGGCCGCCGTCCACCTGGGACTGTCCGATGCGGAGCGAATCCGGCACGCTCGGGAGCTGACCGACGCCCTTGCCGGGATGGATCCACCGATCGTCCTCGGAGGGGACCTGAACGAAGGGCCGGCGGAAAGGGCCGCGTCATGGGTAGCCGCCCGCCTGTGGGATGCCTGGCCCCGTGGCGCTGCGGGTGCGCTTGAAGACTCCGGTGGGACCTTTCCGGCACGCGAGCCACGAGCCCGCATCGACTACGTGTTCGTGTCGGAGGACGTTCGGGTTGAGCGTTGTTGGCTGGAGCCTACCCGCGCCGCGACGGAGGCTTCCGACCACCTCCCGCTGTTCGCCGACGTCGTCGTGGGCGAGGAGTAGCCTGGCCCAAGACCCGGCTTACGAACTCGTCGGTCCCGCGAAAGATGATCTCCTCGTCGTTGTCCAGCGTGGCCACGTGGTACGAGTCGTGCAGCTCGATAAGCTCCTTGTCATCCGAGCCGAGCCGCTCGAAGGCCCACCGCGCGGTCCCCTTCGGAACAACGTGGTCGACGTCGGACAGGAACACCCTCACGGGGCACGTCACATCCGGAAGCTCTCCCTGAACCACCTCCATCAGGCGATCCAGCTGAGCGATGCCCGCCACGGGGAGGTACTCGTAGCCCAGCTCGTCCTGCCCTTCCTTCTTGATGTCGTTGATGACCCCCTTGACCTTGCGACGGAGGCGCCGGACGATCGGGAGGAACGCGAACATCGGGTTCCGGACGTAGGGGTTAACGGCGACCACGCCGGCCACCGTCGGGGGAGCGTTTCGAGCGGCGAGGTGGAACGCCAACAGGCCGCCGACGGAGAGCCCGGCCACCACGATGGCCTCGCACCTGGCCGAGAGCTCCTTCAGGGCCCGATCCGCTTCCTCCGCGATATCCTGCCAGGTGGTGTCGGTGAGCTCCCGCCAGTCCGTGCCGTGCCCGGGGAGCCGCGGGCACGCCACCGAGTACCCCTGCCCAGCAAGCCACTCACCCATCGGCCGGAGCGATGCGGGGCTTCCGCTGTATCCGTGAAGGAGCAGCACGCCGGTGGAGCCTCCATCGAACGCGAAGGGCTCGCATCCCGGCCGGATGGGGTACCTGGGGTCAGTCAAACGATGCCTTCGTCATCCGGCCAGGGCCCTGAGCCGGTCGATCACCGCGTCGGGATCGAACGGCTTGGCGAAGAAGTTCTCCCTTCCGACCAGCCCGATCACCTCCGGCGCGACCTCGGGCTTGCCGGTGATGATGACCACCGGGGTCCGCTTGGTCTCCGGGGTGGACCGAAGCTGTGCCAGCATCCGCTCGCCCCCGAGGTCCGGCATCATGAGGTCGAGGATCACCGCGTCGGGACGGTGGAGGTCGAGCAGGAGGAGGCCCTCCAGACCGTCTTTCGCCTCGATCACTTCGTAATCGTTCAGCTCGAGGGTCACCTTGACCAGCTGGCGGACGGCCTCATCGTCCTCCACCAGGAGCACCCGCTTCAGCTCCGCCACGTCTCACCTCCGAGAGGGGTTGCGGAACAGCTGGATCAGCACGTACAGGCCGAATAGCCCGGCGAGGACCGTTACCCCGCCCACGACCAGCGTGAATGTGATCTCCAGGGCGCTCGTCAACAGCACCGCTTCCCCCTCCCGTACCTTGTTCGCTCGGCTTCGGGTCTAATAGTGTAGAGGCCTGGGCACGAGCCCGGGGTGAGTGCATGGCCTACTGGATCCTCAAGAATGTGCTGCTGGGACCGTTCCTGCGGCTGGTGTACCGACCCAAGGCCACCGGCCTCGAGAACGTCCCCGAGGAGGGGCCGGCAATCCTGGCCTCCAACCACCTGTCATTCATCGACAGCCTGTTCATCCCACTGCTCCTCGGGCGCCGGGTGGTGTTCCTCGGCAAGTCCGACTACTTCGACTCCTGGCGAACCCGGTGGTTCGTTCGGTCCGTGGGCGTCATCCCGGTGCGGCGCGAGGGTGGCGCGGCCTCCGAGGCGGCCATCCGCGCCGGGATCAAGGCCCTTCGGGAAGGCGGCCTCGTGGCGATCTACCCGGAGGGCACTCGGAGTCCCGACGGTCGGCTCTATCGGGGGAAGACCGGAGTGGCTCGGATGGCTCTCGAGGCCCAGGCACCCGTGATCCCGGTGTGCGTCAAGGGAACGGACCGGGTGATGCCCATCGGGGCCAAGCTTCCCCGGCTCGCCGGCCGGGTCGAGCTCACGTACGGGGCCCCGCTCACGTTCGAGCAGTACCACGACCGCTCCAAGGACCGGTTCGTGCTGCGGTCGGTAACGGACGAGATCATGTACGAGATCATGATGCTGTCGGACCAGGAGTACGTGGACGAGTACGCGTCGAAGGTGAAGAAGGATCTCGCTACGGCGTCCGAGACCGCCACGGCGGAATCGGAAGCGGAATCGGCGCGGGAACCGGCTCCGTCCGAGTCCCCGACCTCCGAGTAGCGCCTCCGCCGGCCGCGCTCAATCCGGTCGTTCCCAACCCAGCGCTCGCTCCACGGCCCGGCGCCAGCCCTGGTATCGGCGGTCGGCCTCCTCACGGTCGCCGGGGACGAATTCCCGGTCGAGCTTCCACGCCTCGGCCACCTCGTCCTTCGACGACCACACTCCGGCGGACAGACCGGCGAGATAGGCGGCCCCGAGCGCGGTGGTCTCTTGGACGGCCGCGCGGCGGACCGGGACGCCCAGGACGTCTGCTTGGAACTGCATGAGAACGTCCATGACGCTGGCCCCGCCGTCGGCCTTCAGCCCGGACAGGCTTGTTCCCGCCGCCTGGACCATGGCGTCGGCCACGTCCCGAGTCTGGTACGCGATGGCCTCCACCGCTGCCCGCACCACATGGGCTCGGGTGGTGCCCCGAGTGATGCCCGCGATCAGGCCGCGGGCGTAGGGGTCCCACCACGGAGCGCCCAAACCGGCCAGGGCTGGTACGAAGTACACGCCGCCCGTGTCCGGCACGGAGGCGGCCACCGGGCCGGCCTCGTCGGACCGCTCGATGATCGCCAGCCCGTCGCGGAGCCACTGGATGGCTGCCCCGGTAACGAAGATGGAGCCCTCCAGGGCGTAGCGGATCCCGTCCGGGTCTGAGTAGGCGATGGTCGTAAGGAGCCCCGAGCCCCCCGCCGCCGGTTCGCCTCCCGTGTTCAGGAGGAGGAACGACCCGGTGCCGTAGGTGTTCTTGGCGTCACCGGGGTCGAAGCAGGCCTGCCCGACCAGGGCGGCCTGTTGGTCGCCGGCCACGCCGGCCACGGGAACCCGAGCGCCGAAGAAGACATCGGGATCGGTGGCGCCGAAGTCCCCCGCCGATGGCCGGACGTCGGGGAGCAGGACCCCGGGGATGTCCAGCCTGGTCAGGAGCTCCTCGTCCCACGACAGGCGGTGGATGTCGAAGAGCATGGTTCGGGAGGCGTTCGTGTGATCGGTGGCGTGGACCCGCCCGCCGGTGAGCCGGGCCACGAGGTAGGCGTCCACGGTTCCGAAGGCCAGCCGCGAGGCCCTGGCGCCTTCGCGGAGCCCCTCGACTTCGTCGAGCAGCCAGGACAGCTTCGTTGCCGAGAAGTACGGGTCGATCACGAGGCCGGTGCGCTCGCGGATCGGCGCCTCCCAACCCTCTTCGCGGAGACGCTCGCACAGGGGAGCGGTCCTGCGATCCTGCCACACGATGGCCGGATGGGCGGCCTGGAGTGTGCGCCGATCCCAGAGCACGGTGGTCTCCCGCTGGTTGGCGATGCCCAGGGCGGTGAGGTCTCGAGCGTCGAGCGCGGCCGCAAAGAGGGCCTCTCGGGCGGCCTCGAGCGCCGCGGTCCACCAGTCCTCCGGGTCGTGCTCGACCCAGCCGGCCCGGGGGAAGGACTGGGGGAACTCCCGGTAGCCGCGAGCGAGGACACCGCCGGCTTCGTCGACCACGAGTGCCCGGACCCCAGTCGTTCCGGCATCGATGGCCAGGATCCGGCTCACGACGGTGAGGCTACCGGCGCCCCTCTGACGGCGCCAGGCTGAGCGATCGGCGGGCGCTAGGCGCGAACGAGGACGTCCACCTCGACGGGGGTCACGCCCACACCGAGGTATTCGGCGGCCGCCATGGAGAGGTCGATGACTCGCCCCTCGATGTACGGCCCCCGGTCATTGACCAGCACCACCGCGCACCTGTTGCCGCGGCGGACCCGAACGAACGAGTTGAGCGGAAGGGTCTTGTGGGCCGCGGTGAACAGGCGAGGATCGTAGATCGCGCCCGACGCCGTTGGGTTGCCGGCGAAATCCCACCCGTACCACGAGGCCAGTCCGGAGAAGGACTGGCCTGTCATGCGCAGCGCGGGCGGGATCGCGCAGCCCCGTCCCCCGTCGGGCCCGAGAAGGGCAAGGAGCGCCTTGAGGTCGGCGTCCAGGTCGCCGACGAGCGCGTGTTGCTGGCGGCCCTGGTCCCGTCGGACAGCCGCGAGGAGCCGCTGCTCCTCCCGCTCGAGCTCCTGGACCTTCAGTCCCGCTGCTCGGGCAATCGCGGTGGCCCGTGCCAGCTTGGATTCCACCGCGCCGCGAAGGGCGGCGAGCTGGACCTCTCGGCGAACGAGGCGGCCGCGCTCGCGCTCGACCACTCGACGGGCGGAGCGGGCGTCGGTCCGGTCGTGGAGCACGTCGAGGGCCCGGTCGATGTCGGATTCGAGGGCGTGCTCGATCAGGATATCCGCGCTATGCAGATCCGCGAACGACCCCGCCTGGGTGATGGCCTCCAGGTAGGCGGCGAGGATCGCCCCGGGGCCGGCTCGGTAGGCGGCGCTGGCCCGATCCTGGATCACGCCGCGCGCATCTTCCAGCTCAGATTGAACGACCATCTCGCGGCGGTACGCGTCGACGAGCCGCTTGGCGGCATCCTGGGCCTGGACCTCGAGACGCCGGTACCGCCGGGAGATTCGATGGATCTCCGCCGCGAGGCGATGGACCCGGGCCTGGGCGGCGTCACGGCCCTGCCGCGCCTGCTCGAGGTCGTCGACGGTCTGGGCCCCTGCCCATCCCGGGGACAAGAGCACGAGGATGACGGCGAACGTGGCTGCCTTGCGCATGACTGTCGGGGGGCCGGAGGCCCTCCTGAACCATCGGCACGTGGGTGTCGATGCCTGAGAAGGCGAGCGAGGGGAAGCCGGGCTGGTCGTGGCACATAGAATGGGACGAACCAGGCTGACGGGAACGACGTGGCGAGAATCGGCATCCTGAACGGCGGTGGCGACTGCCCCGGTCTCAACGCGGTCATCAGGGCCGTGGTCCGGAAGGGCACGGAGCGCTACGGCCACGCGATCGTGGGGTTCCGCAACGGCTACCAGGGGGCCCTCGACGGCGCCGTGAAGGAACTCACGCCGGAGACCGTGCGAGGGATCCTGCACCGGGGAGGAACGATCCTGGGAACCTCACGGGTCGACCCGTTCCGGGTGGAGGGCGGGCTGGACCTCATCAAGGAGAACCTCCACACCCAGAACTTGGATGGCCTCATCGTGATCGGGGGCGAGGGGACCATGGGAACGGCCGCCAAGCTCTCCGCCGAAGGCGTGAACGTCGTCGGCGTCCCCAAGACCATCGACAACGACCTGGCCGGGACGGACTTCACGTTCGGGTTCGACACCGCGGTCCAGGTGGCCACCGACGCCATCGATCGGCTCCACTCCACGGCGGAAAGCCACAACCGGGTCATGGTGGTGGAGGTGATGGGCCGTCAGGCCGGCTGGATCGGCGTGTACGCCGGGCTGGCCGGGGGCGCCGACGTGATCCTGATCCCCGAGCATCCGTTCGATGTCGCCGAGGTGTGCCACCATATCCGCCACCGTCACTCGCGCGGCCACCTCTTCTCCATCGTCGTCGTGTCCGAGGGCGCCCGGCCCAAGGAGGGCACGATGGAGGAGCCGGAGTACGAGAAGGACGAGTTCGACCGGCCACGCCTGGGAGGGATCGCGTATCTGATCGCCCGAGAGATCCAGCATCGGACGGGTTTCGACACCCGGGTGCACATCCTGGGCTACGTTCAGCGGGGGGGGACGCCGACCGCCTACGACCGCGTCCTCGCCACCCGATTCGGCGTAGCTGCCATCGACCTCGTGTCGAGGGGAACGTGGGGGAGGATGGTCGCCCTCCGCGGGTCGGACATCGTCGACGTTCCGCTGGACGAGGCGGTGTCGAGGCCGAAGCTGGTGCCCCACGAGCTCTACGAGGTAGCCGAGGTCTTCTTCGGGTAGGCTGGCACGGCCATGGCCACCGTCCGCTGTCCGACGTGCGGCGAGGAGATCGTCCCTTTCCCCGTGGAACGAGAAGACACTTCTTCCACGCAGTACCTCTGCCCGTCGTGTCGCAGCTCCCTTACCGTCGACGTGATCGACCAGTACGTGGCGCTGGAAGAAGAGGAAGCGTCCGGATAGGGCTTGGTCCCATGGAGATCACCGTCCTCAACCAGGACGAGGTCCGGGAGCTCCTCCCGATGGATGAATGCATCGAGGTCATGGAGGCGGCCTTGGCGTCGCTCGCCCGCGGGGAGGTCCTTCTTCCTCTCCGGCAGATCACGTGGCTACCCGACGGACGAAGCGCGCTGGCAACCATGCCGGCGTACGCCGGTCACTTGGGAGCTGTCGGCGTGAAGGTCATCACGATTTTTCCAGGAAATGAAGGGACGGAGCTCGACGCGCACCAGGGCGCGGTCCTCTTGTTCGAAACGGAGCGCGGTCGGCCGCTGTTGCTGTGCGACGCCACCGAGGTCACGGCGATCCGGACGGCAGCCGTGAGTGGCGTTGCCACGAGGCATCTGGCCCGGGAGGACGCCCGAGACCTGGCCATCCTGGGCTCGGGAACGCAGGCCCGCTCGCACCTCGAGGCCATGCTCGCCGTGCGGGACGTTCGCAGCGTGCGGGTGTGGAGCCGAACGGAAGAGCACTCGCGGACCTTCGCCGAACGGGAGTTGGAGGCCCGCGGCCTGACGATCGAGGTCGCCCCGACGGCAGAGGACGCCGTACGGGGCGCCGATCTCGTGTGCACGACGACGTCGGCCCGCGATCCGGTCCTCCTCGGCGAATGGCTGGCCCCGGGCACCCACGTCAACGCGGTGGGGTTCTCGGGCAGGGACGGGCGGGAGGTGGACACGGAGGCGGTCAGGCGGGCGCGCCTCTACGTGGACCGACGCGAGTCGGCGGTGAAGGAGAAGGGCGACGTGGTGATCCCCATCGAGGAGGGCTCCATCGGCGAGGACCACATCGCTGGAGAGCTCGGCGAGGTGTTGATCGGCACGGCTCCGGGCCGCTCTTCTTCTGAAGAGATCACGCTTTTCGAGTCCGCCGGGCTGGCCATCGAGGACCTGGCGTCGGCCCACCACCTCTACGAGAAAGCCAAGGAGAAGGGCATCGGGACCAGGGTGGAACTGGGGGGCCAACGAGCCTGATGGCCCCCGGCGCGGAAGCCCTGCCGATCGAGCCCATCCCGCTCGCCGAGATCGAGGCGGCTCGGGAGCGCCTCAAGGGATCCATCATGCGGACGCCCCTCGTACGGCTGGGCGTCGAAGATGCTCCGGCGGAGGTTTACCTGAAGCTCGAGAACCTCCAGCCGATGGGCTCGTTCAAGGTCCGCGGTGCCGGGAACGCCATGGCTCTGGCCGACCCGGGCCAGGTGGCTGAGGGATTGTGGACGGCGAGCGCGGGCAACATGGCCCAGGCGGTGGCCTGGCACGCCCGGCGCTTGGGAGTTCCCTGCACCGTGGTCGTGCCGGACACGGCCGCTTCGACCAAGGTCGACGCCGTCCGCCGCCTCGGTGCTTCCATTGAGGAGGTTCCCTTCGGGGAGTGGTTCGAGCTGTTCCGCACACGGCGCCGCGACGGCTTGACCGGGCTGTTCGTCCATCCCTTCAGCGATGCCGCGGTGATGGCGGGCAACGGCACCATCGGGCTGGAGATCCTGGAGGAACTTCCGGACGTCGACGCGGTGCTGATCCCCTTCGGCGGCGGCGGGCTTTCGTGCGGGATCGCCTCCGCCCTGAGGGCACTCAAGCCGAAGGTCCGGATCTATGCGGCCGAGGTGACCACGGGGGCACCTCTGGCCGCCTCGCTCGCCGACGGCAGGCCCGTCGAAGTCCCCTTCACCCCGAGCTTCGTGGACGGGGCCGGCGGGCCGGTGGTGCTTCCGGAGATGTTCGCGGTGGCCTCGAAGCTATTCGACGGATCTCTCGTGGTAGAGCCGGCCGAGGTGGCGCAGGCCGTGCGGATCATGGCCGAGCGGAACCGGGTGATCGCGGAGGGCGCCGGCGCGTTGCCGGTGGCCGCGGCGCTCCAGGGGCTGGCCGGGGGCGGGAACGTCGTGTGCGTCGTATCGGGCGGGAACATCGACTCCGCCAAGCTGAGCACGATCCTCGGCGGAGATGTGCCGTGAGCGTCATCGACCTTCGCTCGGACACGGTGACCCGTCCCACCGAAGTCATGCGAAAGGCCATGGCCGAGGCCGAGGTGGGAGACGACCTGTTCGGGGACGACCCCACGGTCCACCGGCTCCAGGAGCGGGCCGCCGAGATCATGGGCAAGGAGGCCGCTCTGTACGCCGCCTCCGGGACGATGTGCAACCAGATCGCGCTCCGAACGTTGGTTCGACATGGGCACGAAGCGATCGCGGAGGCCACGGCCCACGTGATCACCGTGGAGAAGATCAGCGCGGCCACTCTGTCGGGGGTCACGTACCGGCCGATCCCGGGCGACCGCGGATTGATCACCGCGGAGCAAGTGACGAACGCGTTGCGCCCCGATCTCGACCCACTCCGCATGCGCGTCGTCGACCTGGTTGCCGTGGAGAACACTCACCAGGTGGGCGGAGGACGCGTGATGCCCCTCGAGACGCTGCGCGAGATCCACAAGGTGGCGCAGGACGCCGGGCTGCACCTCTATCTCGACGGAGCACGGATCTTCAACGCTTCGGTTGCATCCGGCGTCGACGTGGCCGACTTCGCCGCGGAGGCGGACGCCATGATGTTCTGCCTGTCGAAGGGGCTGGGAGCCCCGATCGGATCGCTGCTGTGCGGACCGGCCGACTTCATCGACGAGGCCAGGCGAGTGCGGACCCAGTTCGGCGGGGGGTGGCGGCAGGCGGGCGTGATCGCCGCAGCCGGGCTGGTGGCCCTGGAGGAAGGGCCGAAGCGCCTGCACCAGGACCACGAGAACGCGACGCGGCTCGCCGAGGGCGTGGGGGAGCTGTTCCCCGGCGCCGTCGACGTCGAGGGGGTGGAGACCAACATCATGTTCGTGAACCACGACGCCGTGGGGATGGCTCCTCCCGAGATCGTGGCCCGGCTCCAGATCGAAGGAGTCCTGGCGGGCATCGTCACCGGCCGGGTCCGGATGGTCACCCACCGCGACGTGTCCTCCGCCGACATCGACCGCGCCCTCGGCGCGTGGAAGACGCTGGCAAGCTAGCGAGGAGACCGGTCTAGCCGAGGCCCGCCAGTTGACGGAGGCGCTGCACGTTTCGCTTGTGGTCGTCGAGCTTCCCCGGCGTCTCCACGAGCACCGCAGAACCTCGGACCGCCGGTTCGGCCAAGATGGCCCGGAACCCGCGGTCTCCGATGAAGCCCTGGCCCACGTGCTCGTGGCGATCCAGGCACGACCCCCGGGGGAACTTGGCGTCGTTCGCGTGCACGACCTTCACTCGACCCACCAGACGGTGCTCCCGGAGCTCCGCGAAGGCCTCCTTCACTCCAGCCGGATTGTCGAGCCCATACCCCGCGGCGAACAGATGGCACGTGTCGACGCACAGCGACACGCGAGGGTTTGGCCCGATGGTCTCCAGGAGCTCGGCGGCCTGAGGGATCGTCGACGCCGCGGTGCCGGCACCACCGGCCGTGAGCTCGAGCACGAGCTCCGGGCCCTCGAGGTCACCGGTGATCGCGGCGACCGCCCGGGCCGCGCGCTCCAGGGTCGCGGCTCGCCCACCGGGCCCGCCCGCACCGGCGTGGATCACCAGGCCGTCGGCCCCGAGGAGCGCCACCGCCTCCATCTCCAGCCGGGCCAGCTCAACGGACCGACGCCAGAACTCGGGGTCCGGCGACGCGATGTTCACCAGGTACGTGGTGTGCCCGTAGACGGGCCCGATGTGAGCGGCCGCGCGTTGCTCGGCGAACTCCCGGGCGTCCTCCTCGGCCACCCGCGGTGGGGCCCAGGCGCGCGGGTTCGACACGAACACCTGGATGGCCTGGGCCCCGCACTTCTTGGCCGCATCGATCGCCCGGGCGAACCGTCCCCGGGTGGGAACGTGGGCGCCGATCCTCACCTACCCGCCGACGTAGATGGTGACCTGTTGCCCGGACTCCACCGTTGTCCCGGCCTGCGGTTGTTGTCCCACGACGGTCTGGCCCGAGGAGCCGGGCAAGTCGACGACGCGAACCCTGAGTCCCAGGCCCTGGAGCTTGGCCGTCGCCGCGTCCTTCGACATCCCGACGACGTCGGGCATCGGGAAGGTGCGTGGTCCCTTGGAGACCACGATCGTCACGGTGTCGCCCTTGCGCACGACGGTTCCCTTCTTGGGATCCTGGCTGATCACGCGGCCCCGGGGGACGGTGTCGGAGAACTCCTCGGTGACCCGGAGGGCCAGTCCCGCCCCCGTGACCAGCGCGCCCGCCTCCTGCTCGGTCCGCCCCACCAGGTCCGGCACCTCCACGGGAGGCTTTCCTCGGCTGACGACCAGCTTGACGGTCTTGCCGACCTCGATGGTCGTCCCGGCGCTGGGGTTCTGGTCGATGACGTCACCCTGCGGAACCTTGTCGTGGTACTGGCGATCCACGTTCACCACGAGTCCCAGGCCCCTGAGCTCCTTGCGGGCCTGCTGCTCCGGTTTCCCTCGCACGCTGGGGATCTCGACGAGCTGCGGCCCGCGGGAGAGAACCACGGAGAGCTCGCTTCCCTTCTCCGCCCGAGCTCCGGGCTCGGGGTCCTGGTTGATGATGTGACCCGCCGGAACGGTGGAGGAGAATGCCTGGCTTGAAAGCGCCAGCTGGAGCCCGGCCTCGTCGGCGGCCGCTTCGGCCGCCTGCACCGTCTTCCCCTGGACGTTGGGCACAGTGGTGCGGTGAGGGATGACGTAGGCCCACGCCGCCCAGCCCAACGCGGCCAGCACGATGAACATGGCGAGGGTGGTGATCGACCGCCGGAACACGCGGCGCCGCCGGCTCTTCGGGGACTCGGCCCGGGGAATCGTTACCGTGGCTGCCCGGTCGGCGGGGACCTCCTCGGCCGGAGGTACCTGGGCCACCAGCTCCGAGAGCGGCGACGCGGGGGGCAGCTCGGCGGCGGCCCGGCTGAGCTCGGCGCGCATCGTCCGGGCGTCGGGGGTGCGGCGGTCGCGATCCCGCTCGGTCGCCGAGAGGACCACCCGGTCGAGCGACGGGGGCACCATCGGGTTCGATCCGGACGGGGGTGGCACCCGCTCCCGGAGGTGCTTGTACGCGATGGCGAGGGAGGTCTCCCCGCTGAACGGCACCTTCCCCACCAGGAGCTCGTAAAGGACGATGCCCACGGAGTACAGGTCGGTCCTCGCGTCGGCGGCCTCTCCCTCGATCTGCTCGGGGGAGAGGTACTGGACCGTACCGGTCACCGTTCCCGGCGCATGGCTCACCCGTGCCGCGGCGAGAGCCCGGGCCAACCCGAAGTCCGCCACCTTCACCACGCCCTTGCGGGTGATGAGGATGTTCTCGGGCTTCACGTCGCGATGCACGATGCCCTGCTCGTGGGCGTGCTCCAGCGCCGCCAGCATCTGCGACGCGATCTCCAGGGCCTGGGCGGGGGCCAGCGGGCCGTTCTTCATGAGCACCGTCCGGAGGTTCGGCCCCCGGATGAACTCCATCACCATGAAATAGGTATCACCGGTCTCTCCCCAGTCGTGCACCTGCACGATGTTGGGGTGGGAGAGCATCCCCGCCGACCGCGCCTCCCGGCGGAACCGCTCGATGAACCCCGCGTCCTGCGCCAGGGCGTTGTGCAGCACCTTCAGGGCCACGTCCCGGTCCAGCACGGGGTCGTGGGCCCGGAAGACCTCGCCCATCCCGCCCGAGGCGATGCGGGCTACGATCTGGTATCGGCCGTCGACGGTTGTCTCGATCATGAGCAGACCTCTGGAGGGGGGCCCGGGGCCATTGTAGGGGGCGGCCCCAAGGTATACACGGAAGAGCGATGAACGACACCCCGTCGGTGGAGAACTACCAGGACGCGTTCGACCGCATCGAGCGCGCCGTGGACGGGGGCGACACGGCCCTGCTGCGTCTGGGGTTCTGGCGCCTGGTCGACCGGATCAAGATCGAGCCCGCTCTGTCCGAACACTGGGCCGAGGTGGTCGGGCGCATCGACCGGAAGGCGTTCGAGGGACGCCACCGGCTTCGCTTCCCCGTGTGGTTCGGGACCACGGTGCTTGCCCTGGGCGCGTTCGTCTCGGCCGGCCTCGTGCCGGCCGCACTGGCCGTCGCCCGGCGGTCATCCACGCCGGAACCCCTGCTGTCTGGGGTCTTGGTGGTGGCCGCCGCGGTGGGGCTCGCCGCGGCCGTGCACGACCTGGCGCACTACGTCGTGGGCCGCCTTGGGGGGATCCGGTTCCTCTGGTACTTCCTCGACGGACCGCTGCTGATCCAGCCGGGCATCAAAGTCGATTACGAGACCTACGTGAAGGCGAGCGCAGGCAGTCGGGCAACGATGCACGCGGCGGGCGCGCTCGCTTCCAAGGTGGCGCCGCTCGCGGTATTCGCCGGGGCGTACGTCCCTCACGCGCAGGCTGGCTACGACCTCCTTCCTGCCTGGTCGCTGTGGACGGTGCTGGGCTTCGGCCTCCTAGAGATCGTGACCGACATCGTGTGGTCGAGGAAGTTCTCCGACTGGAAGAAGGTTGGCCGGGAGCTCCGCGTGGCCCGCGCGCAGCGCAACGCCCATTTGTGATGGATCGCGCGCCCGATATTCCGTGACTCGTAGGTCTCGCCGTTCTGCGTGGGGCACAGGGCTTCTCGCCGTGGTGGGAGCGGGCATCTTGGTGACCCTTGTGTTCATGAACTCGCCTGGAATACCCGGGCCGACACGTCGGCTGGATCGCGACGGCATCACGCGGATCGAGGTTGGGGGACCACCGCAGCCGATCGTGGCCGGACAGGGCGCGGCGTGGGTCCACGTGGGGAGTCGGGACGGTTCGGAGAAGCTCTGGCGGGTCGACGCCCGGACGGGCGAAGCGGTCGGAGTTCCCGGCCTCATCGGCATCGAGTGGCCGGCCGCGGGTCCCGAGGGTGTGTGGGTCGGTGTCTGCCCGCAGGGGTCGGGGGATCTCTGCCCGGGCGGCAAGATCGTCCGCATCGAACCGGTGAGTCTGCAGGCGCTCGAGGAGATCTCTTCCGAACAGCCGTTCCAGATCGCCACCGCCGATGGCTACGTGTGGGCCAACGTCGCCGACGAGGCCGGAGGGATGCGGCTTCTGAAAATCGATGCGGCGACCAACCGCGTCGTGGGCCGGTTCGCCTGCTGCGAGGGGGTCCTGGCAGCGGGCGAGGGAGCGGTTTGGGTAGCGCAGATCGATCCCGCCACGGGCGAGCCGACCGAGCGCGCGGGGCTCCACGATCCAGAGCGCGATCGCCTGAACGCCTGCCGCCTCGCCGCCGGCGAAGGGGCGGTTTGGGTGACGACCTGTGATGGACAGGCTGACGTGCTGCTCCGGGTTGATCCCGAAACGCTCAAGGTGACGGGGCGGATTCGCTTCGACGGGCTACCGCGGCTCGCCGTCGGCGAAGGCTGGGTCTGGGTTGTGGAGCAGCCCGTGCACGGGCCTGGTAACACACTGACCCTATTCCGGATCGATCCTCAGACACTCCAACGATACGAGCCCGTCGAACTCAGTTCGGGCAAGCCCCCGGAGTTCTCTTTCTACGGCCCGGGACCGGCGCCACTGTTCCTGGACGCGGGGGAAGGTGCGGTATGGGTCTCGGACTTCGTCCACGGCGAGGTCATCAGGATCGTAGCGCCGTGACGCGCAGGGCCTCAACGCAGCCATGTCTGGAGGATCGCCTTGGTGAAGTTCCACCCGTACCGCAGGCTCTTCGGCTTCTTGGACTCTCCTCCCGCCCGGGCCCGCACGGTAACGGGAACCTCCACGATCCGAGCCCGCTGGCGGAGGCCCTCGATCAGGATCTCGGAGGTCCAGAACTGGTCCTGCTCGAGGACGAGCTTTTGGAGCGTCTCCACGCGGGTGGCCCGATAGCCGTTCGAGACGTCCGTGACCCGGAGCCCGGTCATGAGCGAGACGAGACGCGAGAAGAACAGGATGCCGAAGTGCCTGATCCGGCTGTCCTTCTCGAATTCCCCGAGCACCCGCGACCCCTGCACCATGTCAGCCTCGCCCTTCACGATCGGGGCGACCACGTCGACCAGCTCGGCGGGCACGTGTTGTCCGTCCGCGTCCATGCTCGCCACGATGTGGGCCCCCAGCTTGAGGGCGATCTCGTAGCCCACCCGCAGGGCCAGCCCCCCGCCCCGGCGGATGGGAAGCCTGGCTACCAGTGCGCCGGCCTCCTCGGCCACCGCGGCGGTCCGGTCCTCTGAGGCGTCATCGATCACCAGGGGGACGACCGAGAGGCCGTGCACCTCCTCGGGCATGTCCCGGATCACCGCCCCCAGGTTCTCGCCCTCGTTGTGCGCGGGCATCACCACAACCAGCCGGTCGGTGGCCGGAAGCTTCCCCGCCTGGGCCCAGTCGAACGCCTGAAGGGACAGGGCCTCGACGAGATTGCGGAGGTCCCGCATGACCAGGTCGGTGTTGGTCATCTCCCGAAGAATCAGGACGAGCAGGACCACCGTGGCGAACAGGAGCACGGCGAGGAGCCGCTGCCCACCACCGCGCTGAAAGTTGAACACGTCGAAGACCGGGTCGAACAGCCCCGGGACCGTGGCGAGCAAGGCCAGGCCGATGGCGAGGGCCGACGTGATGAGCAGGTTCAGGCGGGTGATCTTCCGTCGCCGGAAACGGACGACGGCAGACGCGAACATCGCCGCCGCGAGGAGCCCGCCGAGGACCCGGAGGGCGATCAAGCTAGCTGCGCGCGGGCTCCGCGGCCGCCGGGACCCACCTGGTCTTCGGCATGATCACCTCGGGGATGGCCCTCTCCTTGTACCGCTCGATCACACCGAACATGGACTCGATCAACGTCTCCGACAGGTAGTGGGGTTTGAGCCCGAGGTCGAGGAGCTTCGTATGGGTGGCGTTGTAGTAGTGCTCCTCCTTCTCGACCCTGGGGTTCTCCACCGGGTCGACTGTGACGTCGATGCCGTAGTCCTTGCCGGCTCGCTGCACGATCTCCGCGAGGTCGCGGACCGAGAACTGTTCGGTGAACTGGTTGAACACCCGGTACTCGCCGCGCTCCGCCGGGTTCAGGGCCGCCAGCTCGATGCACTGGAGAGTGTCGAGGATGTTCAGGTAGCCGCGGGTCTGGCCGCCCCGGCCGTACACAGTGAGGGGATGGCCGATCACGGCCTGCAGACAGAACCGGTTGAGGGCCGTGCCAAACACCTCGTCGTAGTCAAATCGGGTCGCCAGGCGCTCGTCTATCTTCGCCTCGTCGGTCTCGATCCCATAGACCACGCCCTGGTTGAGATCCGTTGCTCGCAGGCCCCACACGCGGCACCCGAAGTGGATGTTCACGGAGTCGTGCACCTTGGATGCGTGGTACAGGGACCCGGGGAGCTTGGGGAACGGGAGCAGGTCCTTCCGGCCCTTGTGACGGACCTCGATGAACCCTTCCTCGATGTCGATGTCGGGAGTCCCGTACTCGCCCATGGTGCCCAGCTTGACGAGGTGAGAATCCGGAGCCAGGTCCCGCATGGCGAAGAGGACGTTCAGGGTGTTGATGACGTTGTTGTACTGGGTGAACACGGCGTGCTCGCGGCTCTTCATGGAGTAGGGAGCCGAAGGCATCTCCCCGTAATGGATGACCGCCTCGGGCCCGAAGTCCAGGAAGACCCCCTCAACGAGCTCCCAATCGGTGAGGTCGCCCTCGGTGACGGCGATCCCGTACCCCGTGATCTCCCTCCACGCGGCAGCCCTGGTAGGAAGGGAATCCCCGATCGGCGTCAGGGAGTCGCTGCCTTCTTCCTTCACCGCCCGGCGCCGCAGGTAGTTGTCGACGCAGTGGACCTCGTGGCCACGGTTCGAGAAGTACATGGCCGTGGCCCAACCCAGGTAGCCATCGCCACCAAGGATCAGAACTCGCATTAGTCTTCCTCCGGTCGTCGGATCGAGGTCGACCTATTCTAGGAGTTACCGGCCGGGGTGACGA
Organism: Actinomycetota bacterium; assembly: GCA_036001425.1. Taxonomy (GTDB): domain Bacteria; phylum Actinomycetota; class UBA4738; order UBA4738; family CALAEC01; genus DASYVD01. The sequence continues at coordinate 20,698 of DASYUI010000024.1, read as the reverse complement.
ACGATCGGTCCCACTCTCCAGTGGACCGGTATCCTCGACGGCGCGATGGGGGAGGACCCGGAACCAGCGGCCCGGCCCGACGCCCGCGCCGAGTGGAGCGCCGACCGCGGGTGGCGTCCGTATCTCGGGGTGACTGGCTCGGCCCTGGTCACGTTGGTCGCTCTCGGGAGCCTGTTTCTCCTCCCGTATTGGGTTCATGACTTCCGGTTCCCGGTGGGGTTCGACGCGCCCTACTACGTGTGGAGGGCGCACGTCACGGCCGCCGATGGTCTGGACCCCATCGGCACGGTTCGCGCGGGCATGCCGCTGCTGCTGGCCACGCTGATGGGCCTGACGGGGCAGAACGGGCTGACCTTGGTGGTAGTGGTGCCGGTCATCCTCGTCGGGGTGGCCGGACTCGGCGGGGCGGCCATGGTCCGGGCCGGAACGGGCGTGGGGGCCCGGTGGGTCCCGGTGCTGGCCTCCATGACCTGGCTCGGGTTTGGACGCGTTGGCATGATCGGCGGCCACCACGACAACGTGCTCAACGCCGCCCTCGTCCTCCCGGCCTTCGCCGCGGCGTGCCTGGCGGCGGCCGGCGAACGAGGCGCCGCCGCGGTGGCCATCCTCCTGACGGGCGCGGGACTGGCCCACTGGCCCTTCCACCTGTACGCGGTGGCGATCCTCCTCTTCGGGCTGGCGCTGTTCTTCGTGGTGCAGGTGCGCCGGGGGGAGCGTGACTTCGCCACCGTAAGCAGAATCCTGGCCGCCACGCTTGCGTCCGGGGCGTTCACCGCGCTGACGTTTCTGGCGCCCCCACCCCAGGGTGGCATCGGGCTGAAGCTCGTCCCCGACGTCCTCCGACAGAGATTCCTGAACCGCCTGGGGATGTTCGAACGCTACGTGGCCCTTCCGCTGGCTATCCCCGGGGCGGTCGTGATGCTGAGGGACCCCGTCCCTTCCGGCCGGGCCCGGGCCCGCCGTTTCCTGGTCTGCCTGCTGGCCGCGTGGATGGGCTCGGTGGTCGTGGGTGGGCTCCTCCAGTTCGGGGGAGTGCCGGTGGCGGGGGCCCGGTTGCTGAACTACTTCTTCGTGGTGCCCGTCCTGGCCGGAGTGGCCTGCGTGTGGGCGGCGAGCCGGCTGGCCGGCCGAGGAACCCTCGGTCGCCTCGTGGCAGCCGTCGCCCTCCTCGCGGTGGTGGCGGTGTTCGGTCGCCTCGTGTGGGGAGTTGAGCGCACCCGGGAGCCGTGGATGGAGTCTGCCGGCGTCGACCAGGCCGCCTCGGCCGGGGCCTACGTGTCCCGATACGCCCCGGGCCGCGAGGCCCTCCTCCTGCTCAGCGTGCGACAGGGGATCAGCCCGGACAAGCCCGGACACCGCTGGAACGTGGTGCTGGCCGCCGTGCCGCCCGATCAAGTCGCCAGGACCACGTGGAGCACCGAGTCTCCCCGCGAATACCTCTCCCTCGAGAACCAGGGCGGTTCCCCGGAAGACGCCTCGTCGCCGGTGGTCCTCGTGGTTAAGCGCTACAACCAGGAGGGGTTTCGAGAGGCGGTGGATCTCGGGGCCCCCCTGGTCGCCCCGGAGGTCGCGGTCCTCCAGGGCCCGGCCCCGATCGGCTTCGAGCCCCCCGCCTCCGGTCCCCGGGCCAGCACGAGCCCGGCTTCCCTTGCCGGGATCGGCGTCCTCGTCGTGGCGGCCCTGTTCCTATCGGGAAGCGGGTGGTCGGCCGCCCTGCTTCCGGCGGACCCCGTGCTTCGGGTGACCATCGCTCCCGCGCTCGGGACGGCGACGCTCTGCCTCGCCGCCCTGGCCTGGGATCGGGTAGGGCTCGGCCTATGGGGGCTCAGGGCCATCGGCCCCCTGGCCCTGAGCGCCGGGCTGGGATGGAGCATGGTGGTTCTGGAGCGATGGAGGCGCGCCCGGGGGAGCCGCCCCACCCCGACGGAGCGGCTGGTCTCCGTGGAGGCTGAGGCTGCCCCGAGGAGTCGCGCGGAGGATACCCTCAAACCTGCAGGTAGGGGCGAGCCGGGCGGGGGACCCCGACGACCTCGGAAGCCTGCACGATGACCTCCCGCCCCAGCGGATAGAATGTCCCGGCGACCCGCACCCACTGGTCCTCCGTGAACTTGCCGGGTGGCGCTCCAACCACGCGGACCTGAACGCTCAACGCGTCGGCCACGCAGCAGGTCATGATGAACCGGGTGAGCAGGAACTCGTCGGCCGGCATGCCTTCTCGGTGCACCACGATTCCCACGAAGGACACCCGGCTCCCGGCCCGCTTGGTAAGCGCTTCCGCCGCCTCCGGGGACCATATCGCCGCAGCGACGTCCTGCAGGGTGACCTCGCCCGTAGACACGTCGCGGGCGGAAGCCCCGAACGCCCCACCAACGAGCGAACGGCGGGAGGCGGCGTAGGACCCCAGGGTGGTCGGGGGGAGCACCAGCAGGACTACCACCGGGAGGGCCAGGAAGCCCAGGCGCCAGGCGGTGCCCCGGCCGAGCCCGGCGGGGCGGCGGACCCGCGCCGAGAGCAGCCTTCCCCCCGCGGCCGCGGTGAGAAGGATAGCGCCGAGGGGAGCCACCCAGGCCGTGCGGGAGGACAGATAGAGGGGTGTCCGCCCGGTGAGGAGGACGAACCAGAACAGGGCGGCCCAGCCGGCGAGGACGACCCCGGTGGCGACCCGCTGGGGGCTCCACGACCGGTTCATCCGATGAGCACCTCCAGCCACAACGCTCCCACGAGGGTCACCGCTGCGGCCACGATGGCAGTCGTCCTGGTGAAGGCCCTCCCGAAGGCTCCCGAATAGAGGAGTACCAGCTTGGCGTCGATCATCGGCCCGAACACGAGGAACGCCAGCTGGGCGGCGGGACCGAACTGGACGAATGAGGCGGCGACGAAGGCGTCGGACTCGGAGCACAGCGACAGCACCGCGGCCAGGGTCATGAGCGCCACCAGGTTGAGCACCGGGGTCCCGGCCAGCCCACCGAGGAAGGACTGGGGGAGGAAGGTCTGGAGGGCCGCCGCGACGGCGGCCCCGACCACCAGGTACCGGCCCAGCATGACCAGGTCGCCGGCCATCTGACCGGAGAAGGCCGACCATCGCCGCTCCCCGGGTTCGACTTCGCCGTGGTCGTGGGCCCGGCCCTTGCCGAGGAGGTCTTCACGGCTCCGCCGCCCCACCACCCATCCCACGGCCATCGCCGCCAGCAGTCCCAGGATGGCCCGCCCGAGCACCATGGCCCACATGAGCTCCCGCCCCCGGTAGGCGATGGCCGTCGCCCCGAGGACCACGGGATTGAGGATCGGGGCGGCGAGCATGAAAGTCACCGCCGCCGAGGGTCGAAGCCCCTTGACCACCAGCCGGCGGGCCACCGGCACCGATCCGCACTCGCACACGGGGAAGGCGAATCCGCCCAACCCTGCCGCCGGGACCTGGAGGAATCCCGGCAGACGGGCCAGCCGCTCGAAGACCCGCACGGGAACGAAGACCTCGATGAGGGCCGACACGAGTGCCCCCAGGACGACGAAGGGGAACGCCTCCATCAGCAGTGAGCCGAAGACCAGGAAGAAGTTGTCGACCTGGGGGAATCGAGAGGACGCGGCCCACCGGACCACCAGCGACGCCGCTCCCAGCGCCAGGACGACGAAGAGGACGATCGGCCACGATCGCGGTGCAGGCCCCGCGGTCCTTCCGGGTGCCTCCGGCCGCACGGTCCCGATGAGATCCATCAGCAGTACTTCGCCAGGGTCACCGCGATGCCGGGGAAGGCATCGGCCAGCAGCCGCCCGCCTCGAGGGCCCGACAGGGTGCGCAGCTCCCGGAGGACGTCCTCGGCGGTGACACCGGTGTCCACCAACCCTCGCTGGTCCAGGAAGAGCCCGCCCAGCGCCACGCCCTCGATCACAGGCCCCCTCGCCGACAGCCCCCGCTCCACCTCCCGACGCAGCCGGGAGGCGAGGACATCGCCCTCAGCCGGGGGCCCCTTCGACCCCGTGGCCGTCACCACGACCGACACCGACCCTCCCCCGGCCCGCCGAGCCGCCCGGACCACCGTGGACAGGGCCGCGTCCATCCGCGGGATGGAGCCGTCCAAGGCGACCACCAGGAAGTCCGCCACCTCGTCGGCACCGTACCCCGCCTGGAGCAGCTTCGTCGCCGCCGAGGCCTGGTCGTGGGGAGAGCCGGCCGCGATGACGATGTCGTCGCGATCACCGTTCAGGTACCAGTTCCCACCGATGGCTCCTCGATCGGCGCGGCTCGTGCCGACCAATCCGATCATGGGGCGCTGCCGAAGCCGCTCGTCCAGATCGTCGGCGAGGGTGGCGATGATCGAGACCGGCGCCCCGCGGCTCCACGCCCGAACCACACGGCCACCGTCCCGCAGGAGTGTGCCGGTGATGCCGTGCTCCGCGGGGAGGCCACCCGTTCCCAGCGTGGCCAGCGCCGCCGCCGAGTCGAGGGGAAGCGATCCCACGTCACCGTCCAGCGTGCCGGTTCCCTCCGAAAGCAGCCCGCGTAGCTCCGGCCAACGTCCGGAGGCGTCCTCCAGGTCCTGGGTCCCGACGTTCTTCCACACGACCGCCACGACGAGGCGGGGGGGCTCGCCCGAGGCGACCCCGTCTACCACTCGCCCCGACCGAACCTCGGGATGGGGGATCCTGAACCGAAGGACCGACGCGAGCGTGGGAGCGACGTCTCGGAGTCCGGTTCCGACGGGGACCTCGGCCGACGGGTCGACGCCCTGGCCCCAGAACACGATGGGAACCCTCGCCAAGGTGGGCGCCTCCACGGACGGCCACGGGGAGCCTTGGGGCAGGCCCGTTCCCCCGACGACGTGTGGCGATCCGGTCACCGCCAGCACGTCGGGGGATCGCTCCTCCCGGAAACCCGCAGCGATCCGCCCTCGCGTCTCGGGCGGCAGCGAGCAGAAGGGGACCTTGGGAGGGGATTGGGGCGGCCGGCACGACCGTCCGGCGCACGCGGCCCTGAGTGCGACGGCGGGGGCCGCGAGCAAGGCGAGGACTGCCAACAAGAGGAGCGTCCGGCGCTGGACGAGCATGCCTGGGCATCAATTCTAGGGCAGGTGCGGCCCAGAACCGGGGACGGGCCTTCGGGCGGCGTCGCCTCGGTAGGATGACCCGGCGATCGTGCCGGGAGCCGGTGTCCCGAGCGCCGATCTCGAGTCACAGGAGGGCTGACATCCTGGGAAGTCGTACGTCCCGCCCATGGGCGCCATTGGCCGCCGCGGCGCTGGTCGTGGCCGTGGTTGGTCAGGGGTGCACGAACGCCCCGCCGGAGGGCCCTCCTGAGGGAGCTCCCACGCTGAGGCAGATGGCCGACGCGGTGGGACGCGACGTGATGGTCCACCTCCAGCGGGGCTACCTCGCCCGACGGTCTCCCGAGATCACCCTGATCCCGAACCCGTGGAACGTGCTGGTCCGATGGAGCGGCAGGACCCTCGCCCAGGGGCGTGAGGACCCGCGGAGCACCCACCCCTCGCCCTGGGACTACCACCAGCGCGTGCCGGTAGTCCTGTACGGGCCCGGCTACGTTCGCTCCGGGGTGGTCTCCGACAGCTCGGTCGACCTTACCGACCTGGCCCCGACCTTCGCCGAGCTCCTGGGCATGCCGTTCGAGGGCACCGACGGAACGGCCCTCGACGAGGCGCTGCTGCCGAAGGGGAGTCGCAACGGGCGACCCCGGCTGATCGTGCTGGTCGCGTACGACGGGGGCGGTTGGGACCTGCTCGCCCAGTGGCCGGACGCCTGGCCGGTCCAACGGAGGCTGGCCGCTCGAGGAACCGCGTACACCAACGCCACGATTGGGTCCGCCCCCGCCGTCACCGCGGCGATCCACGCCAACATGGGGACCGGCGTGTACCCGAGGCGACACGGCGTCTCGGAGAACGTGGCACGGCTCCCCGACGGGACCGTCGACGAGATCTATTTCAATCGGGGGGACCCTCGTCTGCTCCGCGCCGAAACCATCGCGGATGGATGGGACCGCGCCAACGGCAACCGGCCGTGGGTTGGGTTGCTCGGCTACGAATCGTGGCACCTCGGAATGATGGGAAAGGGCGCCGAGGCTCAGGACGGCGATCGAGACGTCGGGGTCCTCTGGGACCTCAAGAAGGAGCGGTTCTGGATCAACCAGGACGTCTACGAGCTCCCGGGATCACTCCCCGGCCGGGACGTGCTCGATCGCCACCTGCGTGACCTGGACGGCCAGGACGGAGCCCTGGACGACGTGTGGATGGGACGCGACCTGAGGGACCCGAACGTCATCCCGGGGACGTCCGCCTTCGTGAAGTACCAGGGCGACGCCTTGCGCGACATGTTGAACGGTGAGGCGGTCGGCCGGGACGATCTGACGGATTTCCTCTTCGTCGAGCTCAAGCCGACCGATTTCGGGGGGCACATCTGGAACATGGTCGCGCCGGAGGAGGAAGACGTGCTGCGGGCCCAGGACGAGTTGGTCGGCGATCTGGTCGACCTGCTGGACGAGCGGGTGGGACCGGACCGCTACGTGTTGGCCCTTACGGCGGACCACGGGCAGACGCCCATCCCGGAAACGAAGGGCGGGGTTCGGATCGATCCCGACGTGGTGGGGCTCCGTGTCGTCCAGTACTTCCGGCGCCCCGTGGTGGAGCGGACCTCACCCTCGGGGATCTTCATGGACATGGACGCGCTGTCGGATGCCGGAATCGACCTCGAGGACGTGGCGCGGTACATCGCCACGCTCCGGTACCGCGACGTGCTCCCGGCCGACGCCGACGTGAACCTGGTCCCTCCCGAGCTGGGGGATCGTCGGGTGTTCGCGGCCGTCTTCCCAGGTTCGTACATCACCGCTTTGAGCCAGGAGGACCTGAGCTCGTTCGGAGAGAGCGCGTTCCCGGAGGGAGACCTGACGGGGCCAGACCACCCCTACGCGGACATCCTGGGGCGGTGATCCGGCGCCGTCAGTCCGCCGGGGTGGCCTCGGGCGCAGGGGCCGGCTCCGGAGGCGCTCCGATCCGCCGGGCCCACAGACCGATCCCCATCGCGGTCGCCAGGAACACCAGCCCGGCGGCGACCAGCACCGAACGGGCGCTGCCCTGCGTCCACGCCGCCGACAGAACGAGGGCCGGAAGGATCCACGAGAGGTTGTAGGCGAGGTCCTGGAGGCCGAAGCCTCGGCCCCGGAACCCATCTGCCAGGGACTGCTGCATCAGCGTGTCCACGGCGATCTTCCCCAGGAAGAACCCCAGCCCGACCAGGAACGCTACGGCAGTGAGGCCGAGGAGGGTGATGATCCCGCCGAAGGCCAGCACCCCGAGGCCGGCGAGTCCGAGCGCGGCGACCAGGATGCGGACCGGAGGCACCCGGTCCTTCAGGGCGTGGGCCGAGACGAAGCCCACCGCCGCTCCGAGGGCGCCGGCCGCCGCCGGGATGACCGTGGTGAGGCTTCCCTCGCGCGCCAGGTACGCTCGGGAGGTGAGCGCGACGGCCAGCACCACGAGCGACACGAGGGCCCGGAGCCCGAGGAACGAGGTCAGCGAGAGCGCGGCCATGGGACGACGCCGGATCTCGCGAAGCCCCTCGAACAGGTCCCAGACCATCCGGCGGATCTCCTGCCGGAGTGGGACAGACCTGTCGGCGTACCCGAGCTTCCCAACCGCGGCCGCCGACGCCGTTGCCAGCCCGTACACGATCACACCGGACAGCACCAGCAATCGAGTGCTCACGAAGCCCGATCCGACCAGCCCGACTCCTGCCCCGCCGAGCTGGAAGAGGGCGCTTCCGGCTTGGGAGACGGAGTTGCCGTGCAGGAGCTCCTGCTCACCGAGCACCACGGGCAGGGAAGCGCCCTTGATCGCGAGGAGCAAACGCGTGGACGCCAGCACCAGGAGGAGCGAGCCGTACAAGGCAGGGTCCCCGATCCGCTCGAAGCCCACCGTCACGACCACCGCCAACACCAGGGCCCGGACGCCATTGGCGAGCAGCAGGAGCCGCCGGCGGTCCCACCGGTCGATGAGCACCCCGGCGAAGGGGCTCAGGAACGCGTAGGGGAGGATGGTTAGGAGTGCGATCCGCAGGACCTCCTCCGGAGAGCGCGCTTCCTCGAGCGAGAAACCCGCCTGTCCGCCGAACACGATGTGCTTGGTGAGACTGACCCCCACCAGGCCGTCCGCAGCCTGGGCCAGCCACTGGGCTCCCACCAGGAAGGTGAAGTCGCGCCGGCGGAACAGTTTCAGGGAGTCCCGGGCGATCTTCACGGCGGCGACGGTAGGTGAGTCCCGCCGTCACCGCAAGGACCAGGGCGTCGCCGGATCACCCCGCTCCCTGGCCTGGCCTGTAGACTGGGCCGCCGTGACGCGGGTGCGAAGGCTCCTGATCGGGGCCCTCCTGGCGACGTCGGCAGCCTGCTCCAGCACGCCATCAACGTCGAAGGAGAACTCTGCCACTCCCACCTTTCTCGGCACCAGCCCCACCTCTCCCGCGGGGACGTCGCGGTTCCTGGAGCGGTTGGCGTGCCGGTTGCCCCGCGACCAGCTCCTCAGGACCTGGCGCGGCTATCACCCCCAGAGATCCGCGGACCTCCTGCTCATCGCCAAGGAGCCGAACGTCCTGGGAACATGGTTCCCTCACTCGGGTCCGTGGGACTACCTTCAGCGGGTTCCCATGTTCTGGTACGGGCCCGGGCAGGTCTCAGGACGAGGACGGGTCGGCCCGCGGGTCACCATGGCCGACGTGGCCCCCACGATGGCGGAATACCTCGGCTTCGACTTCGATGCGCCCGACGGCGCTCCCATGCGCGAAGCCCTGCGATCGGAAGCGCGGCCCCAGGCCCCGCGCCTGATCGTGGTGATGGTGTGGGACGGTGGGGGGAGGAACGTGCTCTCCGAGCATCCCCGGGACTGGCCGGTCCTCCGAAGCCTGATCCCGAAGGGCGTGTGGTACGAGAACGCCGAGGTCGGCTCCTCCCCGTCGTTGACCCCTGCCGTGCACACCACCCTCGGAACGGGCGCCTTCCCTCGTCGCCACGGCGTCGTGGATGCCCGCCTCGAGTTCCGGGGAAAGTTGGCACGGCCCGAGTCCACGTGGCCGGAGGTGCTACCCCTTCCCACCCTCGCCGACCTCTACGATCGGGCCCTGGGGAACCGGCCGCTGGTCGGCGTGGTCGCCGCCCTCAACTGGCACCTCGGCATGGCCGGCCACGGCTCCTTCCTCCACGGGGGAGACCGGGACATCGTGGCGCTCCAGCTGAAAACCAACTGGGGGGTGAGGGGGGACATCGCGAAGTTCTTCCGGGCTCCCTCCTACGTCACGAGCATGGCTGGCTTCGACGAGATTCGCGCCCGGATCGACCGAGAGGACGGGGTGATCGACGACAGCTGGTTCGCCAACCGCTTCGTGGACGGTTCCAATGTTCTCCTGAAGAAGACCACGATCGAATGGCAGACTCGCCTCATCGACAAGATCGTGACGCGGGAGGGATTCGGAGATGACCGGGTTCCCGATCTGCTGTTCGTCAACTACAAGGAGATCGACACGGTCTCACACAGCGCCAGTATGAACAGCCCGGACATGGGGGCGATGGTGCGGGGGACGGATGCCGCGCTCGAGGACCTGATCGCTCTTCTGAACCGGGAGGTGGGGCGAGGGCGGTGGGTCCTCTTGGTGACGGCGGATCACGGTGCCACGCCGCATCCGAAGGCCTCAGGCGGGTTGTTCATGCAGCCGAAGGTGGTCGCGGACGACCTGCGCGCCGCGGTGGACGATGACGACGGCCGAAGGCTTGCACTCGTGACGCGCCCAACTCAGATGTGGATCGACACTGAGGAGCTGCGCTCGGGTGGGTTCACCCTGCGCGACGCGGCGCGGTTCCTCTCTCTTTACACGAAGGGCCAGTACGTAGCGAACCCTGCCAAGCTGTCGGCCGCAGAGCGCCAGGAGAGGTTGTTCTCGGTGGCCATCCCCGGCCCGCTGCTCGAGCGGCTTCCGTGCCTGCCTCGCTCGTAGCGGCGATGAAGAGGCTGCACCCGTTCCGTTCGTTCGCGGTCGTGCTCGTTGTGTCGATGGCCTGCAGTCCCGGCTCCGGCCCCGACACCTCCTCCGGCCGCGGAAGCCCCACGGCCACCAAGGGGACGACGCGGCGCGTCTCCCGAGAGATGGCACGGATCGCCTGTAGCGTTCCGCGCGCTCAACTGATGAGGATCCGCAACGGCTACGACCCTCGGCGCAGCGGCGACATCCAGTTCATCACCCGGGCCCCCAACGTCCTGGGGACGTACTTCCCGCACTCGGGGCCGTGGCCGTACCTCCAGCGTGTCCCCATGCTCTGGTACGGCCCCGGGCAGGTGCCCGGGGTCGAGGTGAACCGGCCGGTGACCATGGCCGACGTCGCCCCGACCATCGCCCGCTTCCTGAGGTTCCCGTTCAAGGGAGCGACCGGGAAACCCATGACGGAAGCCCTCCGCTCGCCCGAGGGGCAACCCGAGCGGCCCCGCCTCGTGCTCGTCGTGGTGTGGGATGGGGGAGGCCGGGACGTCCTCGACGAACACGCTGAGGATTGGCCGGTGCTCCGTCGCCTCATGAACCGAGGAGCGTGGTACGAGAACGCGACGGTTGGCTCCTCGCCAACGCACACGGCTGCCGTCCACGCCACGTTGGGGACCGGCACGTTCCCGAGGAGGCACGGCAGGATCGACGGCCTGTTTCGCATGGAGGGGCGAATTGTCCGCCCGGAGGGGATCGGACCTCGGGACCTCCTCGTTCCCTCCCTGGCCGATCTCTACGACCGGGCGAACGGGAACGCTCCCCTCGTGGGTGTGGTGGGTGCCACGCCTTGGCATCTCGGGATGGCAGGCAGCGGGTCCTACCTCAAAGGAGGCGATCGGGACATCGCGGTGCTTCAGCTGCGGGTGGCCTGGGGGCTGGGACGCAACGACTCCAAGTTCTTCCTCGCTCCTTCCTACGCCACCCGGATGGACGGCTACGAGGAGCTTCGCGCCCAGATCGACCGAGAGGACGGGGTGATCGACGACAGCTGGTACGCCGACCGGTTCGTGGACGGTTCGAACGTCCTCCTGAAGCACACCACGATCGAGTGGCAGACCCGTCTCATCCGCGAGATCGTTCGGCGGGAGGGGTTCGGCGACGATCGGCTTCCCGACCTGCTGTTCGTCAATTACAAGCAGATAGACGCCGTGGGACACGGCGCCAGCATGAACAGCCCGGACATGGGGGCGGTGGTGCGGCGGACGGACGCCGCGTTAGGGAAGCTGGTGGATCTGCTGAACGCGGAAGCCGGCCGAGGGCGGTGGGTTCTGGTCATGACCGCTGACCATGGGAGCACGCCCAAGGGCTCGGCGAGCGGGGGGTTCGCCATCCCCATCCCGGAGTTCCTCGATGATCTCCGCGCGGCGTTCGACGACGACGACGATGCGGACATCCTCCAGGCCAGCCGGGTGAACCAGATGTGGGTCAACTGGCAAGAGATGCAGGAGAACGGGGTCAGCCTGGAGGACATCTCGAGGTGGATCGTGCGGTATCGCTACGCGGACGCCGTAGCGGATCCGTCGGTGCTCTCGGATGAGCAGGCCTCGCAGCGCCTCTTCGCTGCGGCCTTCCCCTCGTACGTCCTGGACCGCCTTCCCTGCCTAGAGCGGGAATGACGACAGATACAGCAATGGGTCATCCGGCGGTGCTGACTTTCGCCGCGGCGGGAGAACGAGGGTACGTGAGGATGCGATGAGCATCCCGGCGATCCTCCTCGCGGGGGCGTTCCTGGCGATCCCTGGTCTTGGCCTGGCCGTTGCCGTGTTTCCCCACGGCACGATGCCCCTGCCCACACGGGTGGCCCTGGCTTTCCCGCTGGGCTACGCCGCCATCAGTCTCCTGGCGTTCCTGTTGGCATTGGCCCACGGCCTCTACGCGCCTATCTTCTTCGTTCTGTACGGGATAGGAGCTGGGGCCGTGTGGTGGTTCGCCCTCCGGCGAGGGGCAGCGAGGGAGCACGTACAAGCATGGCGCCGGGAGCTGGTGGACGAGCGATGGATGTACCTCATGTTTGCCGCGTTGGTAGTCGTTCTGGCGGCCGTCCGTCTCACCTACTCCCCGGTGTTCAATCTGGCGGACCAAACACCGATCCGCTACTGGGCCGATGGCCTCGAGGTCGCCGACGCCCGCTCCATACCCTCGGACACGCTTCAGTGGGGACGCCTCTTTCCCTCAACGGTCAGCAAGGTTCTGCTGAACAGCTTCCATGCCGCCGCCAGCTTCCTTCTCGGTCGTGGGCCACTGGTACCGATGGGAGCTTTGCTCGTGACGGTGTCGATGGGACTGATCCTCCTGGCCTTCGCCCTGGCCCGGGAGCTGGGTCTCCGCTACGCAGCCCTTCTGTTGCCCATCTTCCTCTTCGCCAACCGGTTCATCGGCAACAAGGAGCTCACCGGCGACCTGCTCAAGTATCGAGCCGAGAACTGGGGCCGCCTCGCCGTGCTGGCCGGCATCCTTCTTGCGGTACGGGCGCTTCGCTCGGAGTGGTCGCGGGAGACTCGGACGGAATCCATCATGGCCGGCGTGTTGCACGGGACGGCGGTTGGCACCCACTTGGTGTCGTTCGTGATCGGCGCCACCTTCGTGGGAGCGTATGCCCTCATGCGTCTGATCCTCGACAAGCGAATCCTTCAGATCGTCAAGACGAGCGCGGCAATCTCAGCGGTCGCGGTGGGCCTCGGCGCCTTCGTGTACCTCGCTGCTCCCGGAGACATAGGGTTCCAGGGGGCGACGGCGGCAGAGGTCTATCAGCAGCTGGGCATCGAAATCGGCGTGGGGCCGGATTTCGACCCGACCAGATACCTGGCCAAGGGGGAGTTGGAACAGGTCCCTCATCAGTTCGCCGGCCCCTTCTACAACGCGCCCTCCCGGGTGACTCAATTCTACGTTGGCACGATGATCGGAGATCAGGAAATGGCGCAACGTCGTCTCGTGCCCCTGGCGATCGTCGCCGTGGTCGCGATCGGATTCGTGCTCGTCTGGGGGAGTCGCGATCTTCGGGCGATTCTCGGAGCGTCGATTCTGCTGGCGCTGGCCCTTCTGGTGGCGGCGCTAGCGTTCGACTATCGCTACGACATCTATGTGCTTGCGCAGTTCGGGGGGCGGCGACTGTTCGACTATTCGTCCATCCCCGTCGCGTTGGTGGCGTTGGCGGCCCTCGAGACCGTCCTCGTCCGCTTGGGCGGTCGATCGGCCCTCGTTGGTGGACCTCGGCCATGGGTACCGCTCGCCGGCGTGGCGGTCATCACCCTTCTGGTCTCCATCGTCTCGGTCCCCAAGGCCGTCGCTCCCAGGTACCGCCTACCATTTCTGGCCAGCGCGTTGGGGCCACTCGAGTGGATCGCCGAGCACGTCCCGTGCGAGGGGCGGATCCTGGCTGACCGGCGCACCCTGGCAACGTTCCAGGCCATGACCGGCCACGCCGGCGTCGTCGAGGGCATGGGGCCGTATCTTCGTCCGCAGGTGCTCGTCCCCGCGATCCGGGAGATGCTCGACGCGCGAGAGTTCTTCCTGGATCCAGAAGGGAACGAGCTTTACCTGGAGCAACGGGGCGTGGCCGCGGTGGTCGCGACGGCTCCCCAGCATCCGATCGGTGGCGCGCATAAGCTGGCCGGGGTCGACGTGGAGGCGCTTGACCGGGCTCCGTTCCTTCGGCTCGTGACCGCGTCGGATTCCGTGCGGGTGTATGCCGTCACCGACTTCGACCCGGTCCATGTTGCCCAGCTGCCTGAAGTGAGGGACCGGCCAGGTTACCGGTGCGAGGCTAGCTGACGGTGTTCCTGTACACTCCACGGCCGGCCGCTGCCCTGGCGCGGGCCGGAGCGACTCTCGCGCATCCGTGGGCGCCGGCGGTCGTGGTTGCGCTCATCGGCCTGGCCATGGGAGGGCAGTTTTTGGCCGACGCGACTCGGTCGGTGCCTGCGTTCGACGCGTCGTGGTACCAGTGGCGAGCCGAGTACATCCAGGCCAACGACCCGGGCGGGATGATCACGATCCGGGGCGCGGACGGCGCGCTCGCGGGAGGCTACCGGGTCGCCGAGCCGGTGCTGGGCGCTCTGATGCGCACGGTCGGCGGCGTGGCCGAGGGGACACCGACGGTGGTGCTGTCGGTCCTGTTCCGGGTGCTCGCGGCAACGGCCCTCGCGGCGTTCGCGTGGCAGCACCGCAAGGATCGGCTGCTGATGTACCTCACGCTGATCCTGGCGCTGCCGATCTTCCTACTCCAGCGGTTCTTTGGATTCCTGGACAATTTCTTCGCCCTCGCGCTCATGGCCGGGGTGCTGTTGCTTCTGGAGCCCATGCGGACCAGCTGGACTGCTCGGGTGGTGGCCGGAGCGTTCCTCTTTCTCGGAGGCCTCACCCACCCCACGACGCTGGGGCTGTTCTTGCTGTCGTTCGGGGCCATCGCCAGCTGGCACGTCATCCGGGAGCGTTCGATCCGCGCGGCCCTCCGGTCGGAGGGGCCGATCATCCTCGCCGGGACCGTGGCCGTGCTCCTGATGGTCGCGACATGGATGGGGGGACTCTGGGGACCGACGGCCGGGTTGGGAGAGGCGGCGGTTCCTCCGCCCCAGCCGGTGTCCTACTTCATCCAGCGCTCGATCTCGGTGCTCTCCAACCTCACGCCGATCGTGTTCGTCCCGCTACTCATCATCGGCATCGTCCACCTCGCCACGGGGCTCATCCGGAAGAAGGAATGGTTCTCCGAGATCACCCTGGCGTGGACGCTGCCTCTCGCCGGGATGTTCGGGTTCGTGCTCGGCGCAGCGTATCCCTACTTCCGGTTCTTTAACGGCACTCTGGCTCCGATCCTCGTGGCGGCGGCGGGGGTCGCCGTGGTGCTCCGAGCCCCGGCACGACTCGGGGGGTCGCGGGGCAGGATCGCCACCGTGGCCGTCGCCGTGGCCGTCATCGCGTTCATCGCGATGTGGTGGGCCCGAGGCCTTTCGATGTGGAACTCGGCGGGATCCTGGCTCACCCCGGAGGTGCGGGAGGAGATGGCGGCGGCCCGCGGCTACCTCGAAGCTACGGAAGGCGCTCCTACGGCCCTCTTCGTGATCGACGCCCAGCCCGACCCGGAGATCGTTCCCTACGGCGAGTACAAGGAGTACACGAACAGCATCTACGCGGGCATCGGCGGCGAGCGGATCCGGGATGCCTTCGTCTACTTCGGACGAGTGGAGGACCTGCTCGCCGGGAAGCCCACGTCGCTCGGGGACGAGCAGTACGACGAGCTCTCGGCGGGAGCCTCTGTGGATGCCCTGCGGGTCATGCGCGAATCCTTCGGCGACGCCGTCCTCTTGCTCCCGACCGTCTTCAACCAGTACTCCACGAACCTCGAGTACGTCGACGGGTGCGCCGATTGCGTCCGTCTCTCCGAGAGCGGGCTCTTCCTTCTTCCGGGTGGCGCTTCCCCGTCCGACCCCGCCATCGCCGCGGGCCGGGCCGCCGGGTCCGAGGCCCGGGAGTTCGAAGCTTCGCCGCCCGGGCCCTTCGCCGGCCTGGGGGGGACGCTGCTGGCTCTTGTCCGTCTGGCGCTCCTGCTCATGGTGCCAGGCCTGCTGCTCATCCGGCGCATCCCGGCGGTCGGCGCCCTCGAGCGATTGGCTCTGGTGCCCTTGCTCTCGATCACGGCCGTCACCGTGGTCGGCACGGCCGGGCTCGCTGTGATCCGCGGCCCCCTGACTCCGACGGTCGGGTGGGTCGTGTGGGCCATCGCCTCGGCCGGCGCGCTGGCGGTGGCCTTCGCTGGGTCCCGGCGGGTGGAGCCTAGACAGGAGGGAACAGGGCGGCTCCGTCCCGGCGGAGCCGCGGCACGGCCGCCGCGAAGCCCGCGGCCGCCGCGATGATCGGGACCAGCGCCCCTCCGATCCCCGTCAGACGGACACCGAGGCCGTCCACGACCAGTCCGGCGATGACCACGACCGCGATGCCCATGGCCGGAGCCAGCGCCAGCAGCTCGTACGAGCGGAGTCCCCTCGGGAACAGGGCCAGCCCCCATCCGAGCCCGGCCAGCGCCAGCATCCCTAGGGTGGCGGCGCCAACCAGCAGCAGCTGAAGCGGTCCCTGCGGCGCCGATGGGACGACCGCGGCGCCCAGAGGCTGGGGGGGAAGGGGACCCTGAACCACCGCTACGTTCGGTGCGACGATCCGCTCCGGGTGCTCGGCCGCAAAGCGCCCGTACGCGGGGTTGAAGGACGAAAGCAACAGTGTCACCGGTCGGTCTGAGAGCAGTGGTTGGAGGGCGCCCCAGAATCGGAGGGAGTTGCCGTTGTAGCTGTCGGGCTCGTCTCGCAGCGTGGGACGTGAAGCGAGGAACGCGTCGGGATCTCCGACATACGCGTAGGCGTGTTCGATCCGTTCCGCCGGGAGCACCGACCTGAGCATGTACGTCATGAGTGGCACGTAGGCGACGGGCTGAGGGCCGGTGTCCTCGACGACGAAGACGACCGGTGCATCGAGGGGCACTCCAACCCGATCGAGGTAGTCCGTTGCCGTCGCGGCGTCTTGGATCTTCTGGGGATCCATCCACAGCACTCCGCGTTCCCGTGGAAGTTCGCGGTAGTAGTTCTCGTAGCCCGCCACCACCATGGCGGTGAGTCCCACGAGCACGACCGCGACTCCCAGTATCGGACGGCTTCGGGTGCCGACCACCCTTCCGAGGGTCACGACTCCCGCGCCGATCAAGATGGGAAGCGGGATCAGGAGGGCCAGGAACCGGTGCGCCGGCGAGGCGCGGCCCGCGACGAACAACGCGATGCCCACGGCCGTGAGCAGGGTCCATCCGGCCAGCAGGGCCAGGGCGAGCCCGGGTCTCGACCACCGAGTTGAGCTTCGCGCCTCGTGCTCCGCACCGCTGAGACGCCTCTCGACCAGATCGGCGAGGCCGATCGCGGCGATGGGGAGGCCCACCGGGAGACGGTACAGGGGGAGGTCGGCGGCGAGCTTCTGAGCCAGGACCCTCCGGCCGATATGGAATCGCTCGGGAAGCACGCCCAAGAGCCCATAGACTGCCGCGCTCGTCAGGAACCCGGCACCGACCGCGGTGGCGCCCAGGTACCCGGCCGGGGTGGCCAGAAGCCCGGTCTCCCGGCGACGCCACGCACGCCACGACGCAGGGGCGTACACGAGGGCGGTGAGCCCAACTGCCCCCGCGACGATGGCCGCCGAGGGGCCGTGGGACAGGGCGCCCCCCACGATCAACACAACGGCGCCCGCCAACGCCGCCCCGTCTGGCGGCCTGGCCGACAGGACCACCACCAGGGCCGCGGTGAGAGGGGCCAACGCCAGGAGGTTCTCCGCATACGTCTCCGGAGCCATCAAGCGGATCAACGTGGGGGAGACCCCTACAGCCAGGGCCACCGCCGCCGCTTCCCACGGTCCCCGCCTGAGCGCAGCCGAAGCGAAGACGCCCGCGGCGAGCGCCAGTGCCACCGTGGCCGCCGGCGGGATCGTGGTTGCAAGCTTGAACCGGGACAGGGCGAAGAGGCTCGAGAGTGTCAGGTCCAGCGCCGAGTACCCCACCCGGCTCGTTTGGACGATGTGCGGCGGAGGGGTCAGGCGCTCCACCCCCGACAGGCCGAGGTCCGCCGCGAGGTTCGCCTCACTCACGTACCGCGCGGTGTCCCACCCGATCGGCATGCGATACCCCTTCACCAGATAGAGGCCCAGGAAGAACCCCCCGACCAGTACGGCGGCCAGGAAGACAGGGAGCACGGCCTGGAGGTGGGGCACGACGGTCCTTCCGAGCGGCCGGATGGAAGACGGTGATTCGGGAAGCGTGGACGGGACGCGTCGGGTCGGCGCTGTCACGCTGAGGATGCTAGCGCAGGAACGAGATGGTCAGGTGGTGGGATCGCTTCGCCGCTCGGTGGTGACGGCGGCCGGCCGCGCCCGTATCGTCTGCGCGAAGGCGAGGTACAGGTCGCGGCAGCGAAGGGGGTTGAGAACCGTCCTCGCGTACTCGCGAGCATTGGCCTCGAGCGTGGTCCGAAGCGCTGGGTCCCGGGCCAGCTGGACGAGGTGCTCTCCGAGCTCGGCGGCCTGATCCCCGTCCACCTCCACCTTGAGGGCGACGTCCCGGGGGACCTCCGCGAACGACCCGTAGTTGTTGACGATCGCTGCCCGGCCCTCGGCCAGAGCTCGGGCGAAGGTCCCCGAGGATTCCCCCGCCGTGGGGTATCTCAGGTTGACCACCACGTCGAGCGCCTTGAGGTTGAGGTAGAAGGCCACCAGGTCCACGTAGCCCGTCGAGACGACCGCCCCGTGCACTCCGTGGCGGCGAGCCGTGCGCTCGAAGGCCCCGCCGGTATTGTCCGCACCCACCACCAGGAGCTTGGCGTGGGGTGTTTCTCGGTACAGGTGGGCGAACCCGGCCACCAGGGCACCGGGCTGCTTCGGCAAGGTGACGAATCCCAGGTGCCCCACGAGGAAGGCATCCTGGGGGAGACCGAGGCGTCTCCGGGCCTCGGCCCGGTCGATCCCGGCGACCTGCGGTGGAGGAGCGCCGGCGTGATGAGGGATGACTTCCACCGGCACGTCGATGTTCCCGGCTGCTGCGAGGAGCCGATCCCGGGAGTCGAGCGAGTGGACGACGACCCCCTCCGCCCGGCGAACGAGGTGGCCGGAGAGCGGAAACAGGAACTTCTCGAAGTCGCTGGCCACCGCCAGGACCTTCAGGCGAGCGAGCCGGCTCCCGGAGTCGCCATGCTCGACGCCGAGGAGCCGTTCGTACCGCGCCACCTGGTCGCCTGACTCGACCATGGCGTGCGCGATGAGGTGGTGCATCACCACGTCGTGGAAGACGCAAATCCCCGGGTGCCGAAGGGCGGTCTCGTACACGAACTCGTGCCAGGGGTTGTTGCCGAGATGGTAGTAGATGGCGTCGTACCGGTCGGGCCGGAAGCGTTCGGGGGGGCGGATGACGATGCCCGGCGGCGCCTTGGCCCGGCGGAGGAGGCTGGGCCGCGGGCAGATCACGTCGACGTCGGCGGCTTCGGCGAAGAGCGGAAGCAGCTCAGAGGAGTAGTCGGCGATGCCCGACAGCATCGGAGGCAACGGGGTGAACCACGCGAGCCGCACGGCGGCTAGTCCGACGCCGCGAGCTTCCGCCGCTCGGCCGATCGTCTGGCGGCGCGTTCCCTGGCCGGATGGGTTGCCTGGCGCTCGGCAGGCGAGACGGGGGCGGCCTCCAGTACGGCCCGGAGCTCCTCGATGGCCATCCGAAGGCGCGACATCTCCTCCTCGAGGTCGCCGAGTCGCTCGGCATGGCGGGCCCCCTGCCCTTCGACCTTCCGGTCCAGCTGCTGGAGGACGAGGTCCGTGCGCTCCACGACCTCTTTGACCATCTGTTGGTAGAAGCCGTCCCGCCGGGCCGCCATGCGGCTCTCGAGGGTCTCGAGTGGCGAACCCGTCTCCAGCCGGGACTGTCGCCTGGAGACCTCGTAGGAGAGGAACCGCAGGTACCGCATGGTACCCCGCCATCGTCGAAGCCAGTTCACGATGGGAATGGGGAGGGTTCTCTTGAGGAACTCGCGAAACGAGCGCACGGGCCTAACCTTAGCACCCATCTCTTGGCTGACCAGGTGAGGCACTTGATCCTGGCTGGCGCGGCCTACCAGCTGTCGGAGTCTGCGGATGACCCACAGCTCCGCTCGACGGATCGGCTAGCGGCGCATCAGGTAGGGGAGGGCGACGCCCTCGTCAACTGTCCCCGCCGTCCGCCCCCGCCTCCGCCGGCGGGCTCGTCTCCTTCTTCGCGCCCCGTCTCGAGAAGAATCCCCGGATGCGGCCCCAGAAAGCCCTCACCGTCACCGCTCCGCCGACAAGCCCTGCGATCAGGAGCTGGAAGAAGAAGCTCCCCGAGCCGGGGTCCAGGTATGCATGGGCGGCCGGGGCGAGCACGAGCAGAAAGTAGGCAAAGAACACCGCGCCCCACACCGCGCGCGACCGCCGGCTCTTCGACCTCGTCATGGGCTCCTCCTCCGTGTGAACCGGCCGGTGAACGAACGGCGACAGTCTAGCCCACCGGTTCCACATCTCCACGGCGTTGACGACGTGCGGCTGAGCTAGAATCCCTCGTCCGACTGCGTGGAAGCCAGGGAATGACGAACCACCAGAGACCGCGGGAGGCCGGTCCTTCGCCCGGGGAGCGCCCGGCGGGGGGTTCGGGGCACCGTGAGGAGCTCCTGCGGCTCTTCCAGATCCTCGGCTTGTCGGGATTCGCGTTCGCCCAGCCCGTGTTGGACGTGTTCGGCAAGAGTCCGGAGACCTTCATCTTCCGAGGGGCGAGCCGCTGGGAGATCGTTCTCTTCGCCGTCCTGATCGCCGTCGTCCCGGGCCTCGGAATCTGGCTCATTGGCCTTCTCTCCGGGCTCCTCGGGTCCACCGCCCGCAGCGCGATCCACGCCGCAACCGTCTGGGTACTGGCTTCGCTCGTGGGGATTCAGATCTTCAAGGTGGCCACGCCGCTACTCGGGCTCCCCCTGGCCCTCGCCGGTGCCGCCTTCGGGGGCATCGTGCTCCTCGTGTTCGTGAGGTGGCGACCGGCCCGGCCGTGGTTCAACTACGCGGCCCTGGCACCCCTCGCGTTCGTCCTGATCTTCCTGCTGGTGTCCCCGGTGTCCAAGCTCGTGCTGCCGGTCCCGGCTGCTCGATCGGAGGGGTTTTCCCAGGC
>DASYUI010000023.1:0-8044 GCA_036001425.1 Actinomycetota bacterium | reverse complement strand
GGGACAGCGAGCGGTCCCCCCGGATAGACAGGGGGGTCCGGGGGGAGTAACTCGCCCGGAGACGCGTAAGCGAGGAGCGGGACAGCGAGCGGTCCCCCCGGATAGACAGGGGGGTCCGGGGGGAGTAACTCGCCCGGAGACGCGTAAGCGAGGAGCGGGACAGCGAGCGGTCCCCCCGGATAGACAGGGGTCCCGGGGGCCGTCTAACGGCCCCGCCCGAGCCGGTCGAGCCAGCGAAGCGGAGGAGCCCCCTCGACGAGCCGCGAGATGGTGACGGTCTCCGCCGCCGCCTGAAGCGCCAGGGCGCCTATCGCCGCGAGGACGACTCCCGCCTCCGGCAGGACCGCGGCCAGCCCGAACCCCACGGCCAGGCCCAGCGGGTTCGACCCGGCGTCTCCGAGCATCCCCCGCTCCACCAGGTCGAAGGGCAGGACCCCCACGGCGGCCCCCACAGCAGCCCCGGCGACCAGGCCCGGGGGGTCGGTCCAGCCGACCAGGAGCGCCGCGCCGAGTGGCAGCAACGCCCATTTGAGGGCCCGCCCGGGAACCACGTCCAGCGCGTTCCACACGTTCGCGCAGGCCGCGATGAGCACCGCGGAGGCGGCGATCTGCAGGACCCCGCCCCCCAACAGCACTGCCAGCACGATGCCTGCGGCCACGCCGACCGCCAGCTTGAGGAGGCCCGTCGAGGGACGCCCCGACAGCAGGTTCATCAGGTGCCCTCGCAGGCCCCGGGGCCCTCCGCTGGCAAGGTCGTCGGCCATCCCGGCCAGGGCGGTCGCAGCGAGGGACACCAGAGCCGCCACCTCCGCGACGCCCAGGCCGCGGTGGCGCGCCAGCCAGGCCGTGCCCGCCGCTGCCAGGACGGCGGCGGGCACGAGGGCCAAGCCGAGCACGGCCGGCACCCCGCGGCCCGCGTAGTTGGTAACCAGCAGTCGCCCGGGAGGCAAAGCCAGAGCGCCCGCGGCCAGGAGCGCCGACAGGGCGGACCCCAGGACCACCGCCCACGCGGGCCAGGAATCGATCGCCCTCACCCCGAGTCCCTCGGCGCGAGCGCGCCCCCGGCCCATTCCGAAGGTCTCACCGCATGCGCAGGGCCCGCGGGAGGGCGGCCGCGAGCAGGTCGCGGCCCTGCCGGGCCCGGTGCACGAACCCGGGAACGTCTCGCGACGTGGGGACGTGCCGCATGGGCACGGCCACCTCCCGGACCCGAAAGCCCATGCGGACGGCGTCGATGGTCATGGCCGGCTCCAGCCCGAACCCGCCCGCCAGCGGCCTCACCGCCTCCACCACGGCCCGAGCGGCCGCCCGTTGCCCCGACAGGGGCTCAGCGGCGCGGAAGCCCGACAGCGCCCGGATCACGGCGGTCGCCAGATGTTTCACCAACCGGAACCCACCGTGCCGGGGGTCCCGAGGCAGAGCGCCGATCGCCAGGTCGGCCCCGCTGGACATGACCTCGTGGATCAGCAGCCCCGCCTCCTTGGCCGTCTCGCCGAGGTCGGCGTCGAGGAACACGTAGACGTCGGCGGGCTCGATCAGGTCCAGGGCGCCCTCCAGGGCCCCGCCCTTACCGAGGTGGCGGGGAGCCACGAGGACGCGCCCGCCCGAGCGGCGGGCCTCCTCCACGGTCCCATCCGTGGATCCGTCGTCGACCACCACCACCTCGTCCACGTCCGGGATCGTGCGGATGGCCTCCACCGTGGCCCCCACCAGTCCCTCCTCATCCCTGGCGGCGACGACGGCCACCACTCGCCGACGGCGCCCGGAGCCCCTGTCCGGTGCCGGGGGGTTCGCTCGCTCACTCGTCTCGGTGCTCTCCCGCTCCGGGCGAGCTACCCCCCCGGAGCCCCCGACCGGTGCCGGGGGGTTCGCTCGCTCACTCGTCTCGGTGCTCTCCCGCTCCGGGCGAGCTAACCCCCCGGAGCCCCCCGCTTGATTAGCCACCGCCGGCCGGCGGGATGGTGCCGTTCGCCCCGCCCTTGACGCCGTAGTGTCCCCCTCGACCCTCGGTGAGCAGCTCCTGGAGGGCGAGGACCAGGCCCACAGCGCCGGGGATCCGGTCCACGTTGTCCTGGGTCACCATCTGGTCGGAGACCGCGCCGTCCCCGCGCAGCAGGCCCACGAACTCGTACCGGCTCTCCAGGCTCTCCGCGGCCGCCACGGACTCCCCCTGGAGGACCAGCCGGCGGACGAAGGGGACCAGGAAGTCGGACGGCGTCGGTGCAGGGTCCTCCTGGCCGCCGGCCACGATCACGTACACCTCCCCGTTCCCGCCCAGCTGCCGGAGGGCGTCCCCGTTGAGGCCGGGGCCCTGGTTGACCAGGAAGCCCGCATCGATGAGGCGAGCCAGGACGTCGTCGCCGCTGGTCCCGAAGGCCAGGCGGATCGCCAGGGCCTCGGCGGCCTGGGCCCGAAGCTCGCCCGGGTCGTTATCCGAGGTCCCGATGGCCAGGGCCAGCGCCTGGCGGTCGGGCCCCCGCTCCAGCGTCATCCGCCGGTCGATGGAGAGGACCGCGCGAAGGTCGGCGCCCGCTTCCTCGAGCGCCCGCCGCGCGCTCTGGATGCCGGCCCCGTCGGTTCCTTCCTGCGTGATGAGGATGACGTCGGTTCCCGGCAGCCGCCCGGCGATGAGGTGGTCCATGGCCTGGTTCCCGAAGGCCGACCACATGCGGGCCTCACCCTGGAGCCGCTCCACCTGGTCTCGGAGATCTGCGGTCCGCTCGCGCAGATCGTCGGTCTGAGCCTCCAACACGGTGACGATGCCCTTGTTCAACACGGTGGTGCCGGCCAACACGCCCAACCCGAGGGCCAGGAACACGGCGACCAGCGACACCAGGTGGAAGCGAAACGAAATCATATCGGCCCATTCTAGGCGCCCCGCCCGGCCGTCCCTCGCGCTCTCCCACCGTAGTGGCCCGGCTCGGGCACCTCGCTCGCCCGCGCCACACCCCTCGCCCTCGCTCGGTGCCCTCGCCGTCCCAACCGTTGAAGGGCGAGGGTCGCTGAGCGCGTGACCTGAGCGGGCCGAGGGGCTCCCGAGGGCTGGGCGAGGGGAAGGGGCTGGGGCCCGAGGGAGCCCCCGAGGGCCGTCCCAGGCCGGGTGGTCAGAAGATCTGGCGGACCTGGAAGAGGAGCTGGCGGACGATCTCCCACAGCTGCGTGAGGAACAGGCGCAGCGGCTGCGAGACGGCGACCACCGCGATCATCGAGAAGAGGGCCGCCCCGACGAGCATCAGGATCTCGCGGCCCCGGACGCCCCCTCGGTACATCCGGGAGACGCCCTTCGCGTCGACCAGGATCTCGCCGACCCGCAGGCGGACCAGGAACGTCGAGGCCATCCCGGCCCGGCCCTTGTCCAGGAACTCGCGCAGGTTCCCGTGGCTCCCCACCGCCACGATCAGGTCGGCTCCCTTCTCGTGGGCCAAGAGGAAGGCGACGTCCTCGCTCGTCCCGGTGGCCTCGGCGACCTTGTACCGCACGCCGAGGGACTCCAGGCGGGCTCGCCCGGGCGCCCGACCTCCCGGGTACGCGTGGAGAACGACCTCCGCTTTGGACCGGAAGGCCTGCTCGGACACGCTGTCCATGTCCCCGATGATGATGTCGGGCCGGTACCCCGCCTCGATCAGCGCGTCGGCCCCGCCGTCGACCCCCACGAGGACCGGCTTCACCTCGCGGATGTACGGCCGGAGTGCGGCCAGGTCCTCCCGGTAGTTCGGCCCCCGGACCACCACCAGGGCGTGCCTGCCCTCCAGATCGTGGCGAAGCTCGGGCATGCCGGCGCCCCCGAACAGGAGGTCACGCTCGCGCTGGATGAACTCGAGGGTGTTGCGAGCGAACGCATCGAACTGGGCGGCCAGGCCGGCTCGGGCCTCGTCCATGGCCCGGAGGACCGACTCCTGCGTCTGCCGAACACCCACCCCGACGAGCTCGTCGCCGACGTAGACCCGGTCGTGCTCGATGCGGATGGGGGCGCCCTCCTTCACCTTCCGCAAGAGCAGTGGCCCCACGGCGTCGACGAGGGGAACCCCCGCCTGGACCAGGATGAGCGGGCCGAGGTTCGGGTACCGGCCGGTGATCGAGGGCCGGGCGTTGACCACAGCGGCCGCTCCTTTGGCCACCAGCCCTTCCGCGGCCACGCGGTCCAGGTCCTCGTGGTGGATCACGGCCACCTCTCCGGGGCGAAGCCGCGTGAGCAATCGCTTCGTCCGCGCGTCTACCCGGGCAGTTGCTGCTTCCCGCCTCGCCCGTCGGGTCGAGAGCCGCAGCACCCTAGCTCCTCCGGGCGGGCGGTCGTTTGACCTCGATGTGAACGTGGGGGAACCGGCCCCGCACGTACCGGTCCACCTGAGACTCGAACGGGAACCGCCGGGCCCACCCCAGGACCGTCTCTGAGGCGACCACCCTCTCCCCCGGCCGCACCCGAGGGTCGCGCAGATGGATGATCACGACCAGCCGGTCGGGCCGTCCGCGGGGCACGATCGCCACCCGAACGTCGGGATAGCGATCGTACAGCGCGTAGTGCCGGACCCTCCACACCCGCCCCGTCACCGGGGAGCGCACACGGTCCCAACGTCGCACGACCACGTCGACCGCCGACGTGGCCGCGCCGGCCCGTCCTCGGGTGTCCATCACCATGTACTCGAGGTCGGAGGGGCCCACGCGTTGTGGCCGGAACTTCCAGCGGTTCCTGCACTTCACGCAGGACCCGAGCGGTCGGAGCGTAACCCGCCGGGGCATGGAGGCCTCATGGTACGCCAGCGCCAACGGTCCGGCGGCGGGCAGCCGGAGCCGCACCCCTCCGGCGATGGCAAAGACCCGGAGCGGACCCGGGGACTCGGAGGGAACCTCCTCCGATCCGGGGGCGTCGGCCCGGGATGGGACCGGGAGCTCGGCGGCGGCGGTCACGGCCTCGCCTCCCACGGCCCACAGGTACGCCCGGGCGGCCACCACGCCGCTTCCAGTGGACACCAGCAGCGCCGCCACGAGGGAAACCGCTCGCCTCAACGAGCGGCCTTCTCTCGGGCCGCCTCTTCCAGCAGCTGCTCCGCGTGCATCGCTGCTTCCTGCGTCGGCATCCCCGAGAGCATCCTGGAGAGCTCGGCTACCCGTTCCTCTCCTTCCAGATCGGTGACGGCCGCCGTCCCGCCCTCCTTCTCCACCCGGAAGTGGCGGTCGGCGAAGCACGCGATCTGCGGCAGGTGGGTGACCACGAGGACCTGCCGGTCGCGAGCCAGCTTGGCCAGACGCCGGCCCACGGCCACGCCGGCCCGGCCGCCGATCCCGGCGTCCACCTCGTCGAACACCAGCGTGGGGACCTCGTCCAGGTCGGCCAGCACCGTCCGACAGGCCAGCATGGTCCGGGAGAGCTCGCCTCCGGAGGCCGCCCGGGCGAGCGGGAGCAGCTCCTGTCCCGGACCGCCGGAGAAGAGTAGCTCGGCCGTCTCCGCGCCGTCGGGCCCCAGGCCAGAGCCGTCCACCAAACGCACCTGGGCCCGCGCACCCGGCATCCCCAACTCGTGGAGCTCGGCCTCGAGCGAGGCGCCGAGCCGTGAAGCGGCGTCCCGGCGTTCCGCCGAGAGCGACCCCGATGCGGTCTTCGCTTCTGACTCGAGGCCCTTGATCAGACCAGCCAGCTCCTCCCGCTCGTCCTTGGCTCCCTCGAGGGCCCCCAGCCGGGCACGAGCGTCGGTGAGATAGGCCAAGATACCTTCCTCACCCTCGCCGTATTTCCGCTCCAGGGCCCGAACGGCCGCGATCCGCTGACGAACCTCCTCGAGCCGAGCGGGGTCGAGCTCCAGGCGCTCCGCGTACGCGGCCACCTCTCGCGCGGCGTCGGCGGCCTCGGCGGCCAGGGATTCGAGGCTGGCGGCCAGGGGGCGGACCCCCGGGTCCAGGCCGGCGGCCGCCAGTGCGGCACTGGCCGCGGTCGCCAGCGCATCCGCGGCGCCGCCGTCATCCGCCAGCGCCGCCCGAGCCTCGGCCGCCCGCTCGAGGATCCGCTCCGCGTGAGCCAGCCGGGACTCCTCGGCCGCGAGCTCCCCCGACTCCCCCAAGTGCACCTGGGCCGCCTCGATCTCCCGCACCTGATAGGCCAGCAGGTCCTTGTCGCGCTCGCGTTCCCGGGCCTCGGCGTCGAGCCGGTCCAGGCGGTCCCGGGCGGTCCGGAGCCGCGCGTACACGTTGCGGTAGCGAGCCAGCTCGGCCAGGTGCCCGGCGCCACAGAAGCGGTCCAGGAACTCGAGGTGTGCGGCAGGATTGAGGAGCCGCTGACCTTGGTGCTGCCCGTGGATCTCGACCAGGCCGGCCGAGAGCTCCCCCAGTGTGGACAGGGGAGCGAGCTGGCCACCGGCCCGGGCCGCGGACCGCCCATCCTCCCCCACCGTCCGGGCCAGGATCAGCTCGCCGTCTTCCGCCCATTCCCGAAGTTCGGCTGCAGCCCCGACAACGAACCGGGCCTCCACCGCTGCCTTCCCGGCGCCGGAGCGGACCATCGTGGACTGGGCTCGCTGGCCAAGAGCCAGGGCCAGGCCCACGGTCACCATGGTCTTGCCGGTGCCCGTCTCGCCGGTGAGCACGTTGAGGCCCTCGGAGAAGGAAAGGGACACGTCGTCGATCACCCCGAGGCCGGAGATGTGGAGCTCCAGGAGCATGCTCCGGGGATACTACCGCCGGGCACCGACGCCACATCCGGGAACGGTTCTGCCGTTACGAAGATCCTGTGCGGCGGGCTCGCGCCCGATCGGCTGCTGAGCGGCCCGCCGCTTTTACGGGCTTGGTTTTCCGCTCCGCGTCCAGTTCCGCGTCGGCCTCGCGGACGCGGGCCACGCGCCGCTCCACGAACAGCTCGCGCACGGTGATCTTGATGATCGCCGCCACGGGCAACGCGAGGAGCGCACCGACGAAGCCCGCCAGGCTTCCCCCGATCAGCACGGCGGTGATGACCGCCGCCGCCGACATGTCGATGGCCTGGCGCATCACCCGAGGACCGATCACGTAGTTCTCGACCTGCTGGTAGACGAGGAAGAACGCGGCCGTCCCGATGAACTGCGGAAGCCCGACGAACGCCGCGACCACCACCCCCACCAGCGCGCCCAATAGCGCGCCGATCGTGGGGATGAGGTCGGTGAGGGCCACCCAGAACGCCAGCGCCGCCGCGTACGGGATCCCGAGGACGGACAGGGCGATGAACGTGGTCACCCCGGCGATGGCTCCCAAGGTCAACTGGCCGAGCACGTAGCCGCCGACCCGCTGGATGGACTCTTCCAGGATGCCCTCGAACTCCTCGCGCCGCTCCCTCTCGAGCAGCGCGGCGACGCCGCGGCGGATCCCCGGCATGGCCGTGGCGAAGTAGATCGTCAGGATGATCACCGTGAGCGTGTTGAACACGAACGCGGTGAAGCTTCGGACGAACGACAGGACGGTCGTTGGCAGATTTCGCCCCAGCGACTGCAGCCCCTCGATGAGGTTGAACCGCTGATCGAGGTCCGCCAGGAGTGAGCTGTCCTGCTGAGCCCGCTCCAGGTACCCGGGCGCAGCGGCCACGAGCCCCGCGATCTCGCGGATCACCGTGGGAAGGACCAGGGCCAGGAACCCGGCCACCACGACCAGACCGGTCAGGAAGATGCTGGCCACTGCGACACCCCGTGGAAGGCCTCGGCGCATCAACGAGTGAACGGCCGGCTGGAACCCGATGGCCAGGACCATCGAGACCAGAAGGAGGATCAGCACGTTCTGGACCCGCACGAGCATGTTGGCGATGAAGATGACGACCAGAACACCCGCGGCCACCTTCATCCAGTAGGACGCTGGAGGCCACCGCTCCCGCCAAGAAGGGACGACGTCGCGGCGCTCGGGCATCCCTTATACCCCTCCGTCCGGTGCCGGGGGGTTCGCTCGCTCACTCGTCTCGGTGCTCTTCCGCTCTGAGCGAGCTACCCCCCCGGACCCCCCATCCGGTGCCGGGGGGTTCGCTCGCTCACTCGTCTCGGTGCTCTTCCGCTCTGAGCGAGCTACCCCCCCGGACCCCCCATCCGGTGCCGGGGGG
>DASYUI010000022.1:0-58392 GCA_036001425.1 Actinomycetota bacterium | reverse complement strand
GGCGGGGTAGCTCAGTGGCAGAGCAAGCGGCTCATAATCGCTGTGTCGGCGGTTCGAATCCGCCCCCCGCTACGGCGAGCTAGGGAGGAGAAGAAGGATGGGCAAGCAGAAGTTCGAGCGGACCAAGCCCCATATCAACATCGGGACGATCGGGCATATCGACCACGGAAAGACCACCCTGACCGCGGCCATCACCAAGGTGCTGGCCGAGAAGGGCCTGGCCGACTTCACCCCGTTCGAGCAGATCGACAAGGCTCCCGAGGAGAAGGAGCGAGGGATCACCATCAACATCGCCCACGTGGAGTACCAGACGGACAACCGGCACTACGCCCACGTGGACTGCCCCGGGCACCACGACTACATCAAGAACATGATCACCGGAGCGGCCCAGATGGACGGGGCCATCCTGGTGGTGTCGGCGGCCGACGGGCCCATGCCCCAGACCCGGGAGCACGTCCTCCTGGCCCGCCAGGTGAACGTGCCCTACATCGTGGTGGCCCTCAACAAGGTGGACGCCGTGGACGACCCCGAGCTTCTCGACCTGGTGGAGCTGGAGGTCAGGGAGCTGCTTTCCGCCTACGAGTTCCCCGGCGACGATGCCCCGGTGGTGCGGGTTTCCGCGCTGAAGGCCCTGGAGGGCGACGAGGAAGCCAAGAAGCAGATCTTCGAGCTCCTCGACGCCTGCGACACCTACATCCCCGAGCCCGTTCGGGACGTGGACAAGCCCTACCTCATGCCCATCGAGGACGTGTTCACCATCACCGGGCGGGGCACGGTGGTCACCGGCCGGGTGGAGCGGGGGACCCTCCAGAAGATGGGTGAGGTCGAGATCGTCGGTCTCCGGGAGACCCGGAAGACCGTGGCCACCGACCTGGAGATGTTCCGGAAGCTCCTCGACGAGGTCCAGGCGGGAGACAACGTGGGCGTCCTGCTTCGGGGGATCGACCACGACGACGTGGAGCGTGGGATGGTCCTGGCCAAGCCGGGCTCCATCACCCCGCACACGAAGTTCGAGTCCCAGGTCTACGTTCTGGCCAAGGACGAGGGCGGCCGGCACACCCCCTTCTTCCAGGGCTACCAGCCCCAGTTCTACTTCCGGACCACCGACGTCACCGGGAAGCTCGAGCTCCCAGAGGGAGTGGAGATGGTGATGCCCGGCGACAACACCGTCATGACGGTGGAGCTGCAGAAGCCCATCGCCATGGAGGAGGGGCTGCGGTTCGCCATCCGGGAGGGGGGCCGGACGGTGGGGGCCGGCCAGGTCACCAAGGTACTCGAGTAGCCATCGGGGCGGAGAGGGGAGCGCGCCTCCGCACCCCGCCCACCCCGGGAAGGAAGCGCGTTGCCCAAGTCGGATAACCGACCGAAGATCACCATGGCTTGCACCGAGTGCAAGCGACGGAACTACACGACCGTGAAGAACCGGATCAACGACCGGGACCGGATGGAGTTCCGCAAATACTGCCGGTGGTGCCGGCAGCACACGCTGCACCGGGAAACTCGGTAGCCCGCGAGTTCGCTCTCAGCCGGGGGATCCGTCCGTCGGGTGATCCTCCGCCTCCAGCCTGACCTTCCCGTAGCGCACCGCTTCGGCGAGGGCCTCGAGCCGCGAGCGCACCCGGAGCTTGGTGAGGATGTTCTGGAGGTGGGTGCGAAGGGTATGGCGACTGATCCCCAGGATGGCCGCGATCTCCTCCTGGGACAGCCCGTCGGCCAATCGCTGCAGGATCTCGGTCTCTCGAGGGGTCAGCCGCTCGACGCGAGTCCGGGCCGCGTTCCCCGCCTCCCTCCGCTGGCGGAACCTCTGGAGGAGTCGGTCGCTCTCCTCGGGGTCGATGAGGGGACGGCCCTCGAAGGCAGTCCGGACGGCGCGGGCCACCTCTCTCATGGGGCGGTCTTTCGAGAGGTATCCCGCCGCTCCGGCCTCCAGGGCCCGCCCCACCAACGCGTCGCTCTCGTGCGCCGTGAGCATGATCACCCTCGCTTCGGGCCGGGCGGCCACGATCTCGCGCGTGGCCGCGATGCCATCCTTACGCGGCATCTCCACATCCATCAGCACCACGTCGGCTGCGCTGCCGCTGGCCATCTCCACGGCCGCGTTCCCGTCGGATGCGATCCCCGTCACCTTCAGCCCCTCCTCGAGGTCGATGGCCGTTCGGAGGGCCTCGGCGAACGTCCGGTGGTCGTCCGCGATCAAGACTCGGATGGCGCGCTTGCGGGACATGACCTGTGGAATCCTACGCAGCGCGGAGGGCCGGTTCCAGCACACCCGGGAACCACGGAGGACGTGTCGGTGGAGGTCGCTTGGCCGACGATCACGCCCCCGCGGTAGGCTCTTCGCCATGCCGCTGAACCGCGATCTCGTGGGGAAGGAATACGAGCCGGTCCCCTACGAGGTCGGCCGGGAGAAGATCCGGGAGTTCGCCCGGGCCGTGGGGGAGACCGACCCTATCTACCACGACCCGCAAGCGGCGCGGGAGCGGGGGTTCTCCGAACAGGTGGCACCCCTGACGTTTCCCACCGTGATCCATATCCGTTCCGGTCCGCAGGTGATCATGGATCCCGAGCTGGGTCTGGACTACTCCCTGGTGGTCCACGGATCGCAGGAGTTCGAGTACCGCCGCTCGATCGTGGCGGGAGACGTGCTCACGGCCCGGCCGCGCATCTCGGAGATCACGGCACGGGGGCCGCACGAGTTCCTGACGATCGAGACGCCCATGACGGACGCGGGCGACGAGCTCGTGTGCGTGGCTCGGGCCACCCTGATCAGCCGGGGCACGGCGGCGCGGTAGCCACGATGGCCACGCGGATCCGCTTCGACGACGTGAAGGTTGGGGAGGAGTTCCCCGAGCGGTCGAACGTCCTCGACCGGGCGCAGTTGGTGCAGTATGCGGGAGCATCCGGCGACTTCAACCCTATCCACTGGGACGAGGAGTTCGCCCGGCGGGTCGGCCTCCCCGGGGTCATTTCCCACGGGATGTTCACCATGGCCCTGTTGGCCCGGATGGTCGGGGAGTGGACCGGCGATCCCGGCGCGGTGCAGCGCATCTCGGTCCAGTTCCGCAAGGAGGTGCGCCCCGGGGAGACGGTCGTGGCCCGAGGCCGCATCGCTGAGAAGGACGACGAGGCTCGGACGGTGCGGCTGGAGCTCTGGGCGGAGGTCGAGCGAGAGGGCCAGGTCATCCAGCCCATCAAGAACGGCGAGGCTCTCGTTCGCCTGGACTGACGATTTCGCCAGGGGGACAGACCGAAGTAGGGATTCCTAAGACTGAATCGCTAGCGTTAAAGGAGAAGGTATCGCTAGTGATTCCTCAGTCGTAATCGCTAGCGTCCGACTCAGAGACCTCCGTCCACCGTTCCATACGGCGTTTGCCCAGCCAAGGAAGAAGCAGGGCCATGATCGCCCTTGCAGGTCGGCCAGTGGCTCCCCAGCGCCAGTGGACCTTGTAATCCTGTCTGGTACTCCCGGTCGGGCCGCGGGAGGGGTAGGGGCCATGGACCGCGCCCCCGTTGACGACGGACTGGAAACGCCGTACCACGTCCTCATCCGTAGATGCTAGTTGGAGCCTCGGATAGCCTCGTGACTGACCGATGCTCCCCTCTCCCTCAAACAAGCCAGCGGCCCAAGCGAGTTCACGTTCGCTCGCGTCGGAGTGATGAATGAAGGAGTCCGCTATGCGTCCCACCGGTTCCCCTTCTCACTACAAATTCTACCGGCGGGGTGTGACATAAACCCCGAGCGAGGAGAAATCGCTGCGCTCTAGCGCCTCAGCGGCGTTCCGCACCCCCCTGCGATGAGGCCCACCGAGCCTCCTCGAGCTCGGCGGTGGGGATGATGGGATCGACCGAGGCGGTCGCGCCCGACGTGACCGTAAGGGACGGCTTCGATTCCTCCTTGTCGACCCAGAGCTCGACAGCCTGCACCGCAGTGCACCTAATACGGTCGGCTCTGGGTGGTTAGGGCGACCTTGTCCCGTCAAGACCGGAGCGCATCGCGAGCACGTGGCTACCTGTAACGTAATCGTAGATAGAAGGGTCTAAGGAGTCGACCGCGATGGTGAATCGCGAACTCCTCGATCGATGCCGGCGAGGTGAGCCCGGCGCCTTCGAGGAACTGGTGGAGCGGACGCAGCGACAGGTGTACACGCTGGCGTACCGGCTGACGGGAGACCGCCACGAGGCCGAGGACGTGGCTCAGGAGGCCTACCTCCGAGCGTTCCGGTCGATGGGCGGCTTCCGCGAGGACGCCAGGTTCGAGACGTGGCTGTACCGCATCGTTACCAATGCGGCCATGACGCAGTTGCGTCGGAAGGGGCGGTTCGGGGTCCTCATGACCGAGGAGCGCGAGCAGCGAGCCCCCGAGCCGGAGGTGCGGCCGGTGGACGAGGTGATCGAGCGCGACGAGCTGAGGCGGGCTCTGGCAGGTCTGTCTCCGGAGACGCGAGCGATCGTCGTTCTGAAGGATGTGTACGGGCTGTCCGTCCAAGAGATCGCCCAAGAGGCCGGCCTGACGGAGGGCGCTGTCAAGCTCCGGCTGCACCGGGCGCGGAAGCGCCTGAAGGAGAAGCTCTACGGAGCGCACCCGGGCCACGAAGAGATCCGGGAGCGCCTCCCCGAGTACGTGGGAGAGTGACGTGAGGGAATACGAAGACCTCGAGGTTCACCTGGCGACCTGTCCCGAGTGCGCGGCCGACCTGGCGCGCTACCGGGAGCTGATGTCCGCGATGTCCTCGCTCCGCGACGAGGTCCAGGAGCCGCCGGTGGGGTTCTCCGACCGGGTGGCGCTCCGGTTGGCCCGACGCGACCTCCGCGTGAGGGCGGGGCTCCGTCGGATGGCTCACGACCGCCGAACCCACGTCGCGGCGGCGTCGGTCGGCGGGGCGCTCCTCGGCGCCGGAGCGATCGGCCTGCTCTGGTGGCGGGCCCGCCGGCCCGTGAGGGTGGCCTGAGAAGCGAATCTTTGCCGCCCCGCCCGGCCAGCCCGTATACTGGCCCGGAGGTCGCCGATCCGTGCTCCCTCCAGAGGGCCGTAGCTCAATCTGGTAGAGCACCGGTCTCCAAAACCGGCGGTTGGGGGTTCGAGTCCCTCCGGCCCTGCCACGGAAGGAAGACAAGATGAACAGGCAGGTCAAACGGGCGATGCAGCGGCGCCAGCAGTCCGCGGACAAGCTCCAGGTGGCGCGGCGGCAGCAGCTCGAAGCGAAAAAGAGGAAGCGGGTCGGGCCACGTCAGTTCCTCCGGGAAGTCCGTGGGGAGCTCAGGAAGGTGGCCTGGCCGGGCCGGCGTGAGATGGTCGCGTACACGCTGGTGGTGCTGTTCACGGTGATCGTGCTGACGGCCTTCGTGTTCGGCGTCGACTTCCTCGTTGGCAAGGCCGTGCTCGTCGTGTTCGGGCGCGGCAGCTGACCCACAGGAACCCGCTCATGCTCGAAAAACGCCCCGAAAACACCAACATGACCGAAGACGCCCCGGAAGAGGCCGAGCCCCTCGCGGACCAGCAGGTACCCGTGGAGGAGGAGGTCCCCGAGGGCGTAGCCGAGTCTGCCGCCGGCACGGAGGAAGCGGCGGACGCGAGCGATGAGCCGTCACCGGTCCCTGAGGAGGTGGAGACGGCTCAGAGTACCGAAGAGGAGCGGACGGTCGTGGAGACCGCTGAGGAGGCTCCCGCTGAGGCTCCCGCTGAGGAGGCTCCCGCTGAGGAAGCCGCCCTGCATGCGACCACAACCGAGGTTGAGCAAGGGATCGAGCAGGAACAAGAGGCCCCCGCAGATGCCCGGCCGCCGGCGGAGCCATCGGGCAACGGAGACAGCGCCGCCGAGGTCGCTGAGGCACCGGAAGAGGAGCTCGGCGCGGATCCCTACGGGGGTCCTGGCGACTGGTACGTGATCCACACGTACGCCGGCTACGAGAACAAGGTCAAGACCAACCTGGCGTCACGCATCCAGACCATGCAGATGCAGGACA
Organism: Actinomycetota bacterium; assembly: GCA_036001425.1. Classification (GTDB taxonomy): domain Bacteria; phylum Actinomycetota; class UBA4738; order UBA4738; family CALAEC01; genus DASYVD01. The sequence continues at coordinate 52,428 of DASYUI010000022.1, read as the reverse complement.
AGATCTTCGACGTGGTCATCCCGATGGAGGACGTCATGGAGATCAAGGGCGGCCGCAAGCAGGTCGTCCAGAAGAAGGTCTTCCCCGGCTACCTCCTGGTGAAGATGATCTACGACGACGAGTCCTGGTTCGTGGTCCGCAACACGCCGGGAGTCACCGGGTTCGTCTCCTCGGGCACGGGACAGAAGCCCACCCCTCTGTCTCGCCGCGAGGTGGAGCGGATCCTGGGAAGGAAGAAAGAGGAGGCGAAACCCGCTTTCCGCCTGGACTTCGAGGTGGACGACGTGGTCCGGATCATCTCCGGGCCCTTCGCCGATTTCAACGGGACCATCGCCGAGATCAACGTGGACCAGTCGAAGGTCAAGGTGATGGTGAATATCTTCGACCGGGAGACCCCGGTCGAGCTCGGGTTCGACCAGGTAGCGCGGGTCTAGGCCCGCGGAGCGGGAGGTGGGCGCCTCGTCCGCCGCCAAAACCGCAGGAGGGAGGAACGACATGGCAGCACCGGTGAGAGGCAGAAGGAAGAAGGTACTCGCCGCGGTCAAGCTCCAGCTTCGCGCCGGCCAGGCCACCCCTGCACCACCCGTCGGGACCGCCCTGGGGCAGCACGGCGTGAACATCATGGAGTTCTGCAAGCAGTACAACGAAGCCACCCAGCACCAGGTGGGCCAGGTCATCCCGGTGGAGCTGACGATCTACGAGGACCGGTCGTTCACGTTCGTCACCAAACAGCCGCCCGCCGCCGAGCTGCTCAAGCAGGCCGCCGGGATCGAGAAGGGCTCGGGGGAGCCGAACCGCGAGAAGGTCGGCTCGGTGACCGAGGACCAGGTCCGGCAGATCGCCGAGACGAAGATGAAGGACCTCAACGCCCGGGACGTGGAGTCCGCGATGAAGATCATCGAGGGAACGGCCCGGAGCATGGGGATCAAGGTGGCGCGATGACCACGGCAAAGCGGTACGCGGACGCACTGCGGATGTTCGATCGCAATCAGCAGTACCTCCCGATTGATGCGATCCGTCTGTTGAAGGAGCTTCCCGCGGCCAAGTTCGACGAGACCGTTGAGCTCGCCGTTCGGCTCGGGATCGATCCGCGGAAGGCCGATCAGATGGTCCGGGGAACGGTGACGCTGCCCCGCGGCACCGGGAAGTCGGTGCGCGTGGCGGCCTTCGCGCAGGGTGACGCGGCCCGCGAGGCTACTGAGGCCGGCGCCGACCTCGTCGGGGGGGAGGACCTGGTCGAGGAGGTCCTCAAGGGGAACATCGACTTCGAGGCCGCGGTCGCGACCCCCGACATGATGCGGGTGCTGGGGAAGGCCGGGCGAGTGCTCGGGCCGCGGGGGCTCATGCCGAACCCGAAGGCGGGAACGGTCACCGAGGAGATCGGGAAGGCGGTCCGGGAGATCAAGGGCGGGAAGGTGGAGTACCGAACCGACCGTCAGGGGAACGTCCACGTGATCATCGGGAAGAAGTCGTTCGACGAGCAGGCGCTCATCGACAACTACCTGACAGTGGTGGACGAGATCCTTCGCGCGAAACCGTCGGCGTCGAAGGGCAGGTACCTGAGGTCGGTCACGGTCTCCTCCACGATGAGTCCTGGTATCAGGATCGACCCGGCCAAGATCCGCGACGTCGGGGAGACGGTGCCGGCCTAGTTGGCGAGGCCCCCAGAGCCGCGCTATCCTGGGCGAGCCGCAGACCGCAGGGGCGCAAGCGTAATCCCCGACGGGGGTCTGGGGGGGTAGCTCGCCTGGAGCGTGGAAGAGCTTCACCGGACAGCGAGCGAACCCCCAGCATCGAAAGGGGTACCTGCCGAGGCCACGAAGCGCCTTCGCGCTTGTCTGCGGAGGCGTGTTCCTTTTCTTTGGGGGGGCCTGGGGGGATAGCTCCCCCGGGGCGGGAGCCACATGGGGGAGGAGAGCGAGCGGTCCCCCGGAATAGAAGGGGATAGATGTCCAGGGCGAGGCTCGAGAAGGAAGAGAAGGTCAAGGAGATCGGCGAGAGGTTGGCGTCGGCGAAGGCGACCATCTTCGCTGACTACCGTGGGCTCACCGTCGAGGACCTCTGGGATCTCCGGTCCACACTGGCCGAGGCCGACACGAGGTTCGCCGTTGTGAAGAACACACTGGCCCGGCTGGCCGTTCGGGAAGCGGGGCTGGCCGACCTCGAGCCGTTCCTCGAGGGGCCCACTGCGGTGGCGTACGTGGCCGGCGACCCCGTTCAGGGCGCCAAGAGGCTGCTGGATGTGGCCCGGAGGCTCCCCGTCCTCGAGGTGAAGGGCGGGTTGGCGGAGGGGCGAGTGCTCTCCGCCGACCAGGTCAAGGCCCTGGCCGCCCTGGAGACCCGAGAGGTCATGTTGGCGCAGCTCGCCGGTCTGGCCAAGTCTCAGATGGCCACGGCCGCGTGGATGCTCCAGGCGCTCCAGGCCAAGTTCCTGTCCGTGCTCGACGCATACAAGGAGAGATTGCCCTCGTCCGACACGGAAGCGCCCGAGCCGGCAGCGGAGGAGGCAGTCCCGCAGGGCCCCGGAGGGGTCCGAGGGGCCGACGAAGCTGGCGGCGAGGGCGATACAGGCGAGGGTCCTGCGGAGGAGGCAGTCCCGCAGGAGGCCGGAGGCCGCCGAGGAGCCGACGCAGCCGAAGGCGAGGCCGCCAAGGCTGATACAGAGGAAGAAGGAGGATCGTAGATGGCGACCAAGACCAAGAAGCTGTCGTCCGACGAGCTCCTGGACGCGTTCAAGGACATGACGCTCCTGGAGCTGTCGGAGTTCATCAAGAAGTTCGAGGAGACATTCGAGGTCCAGGCCGCGGCCATGGCCGCCCCGGTGGCGGCTGCGGGAGCGGCCGGGGCGGGGGCCGCCGAGGCCGCCGAGGAGGAGGAGCAGACCGAGTTCGACGTGATCCTGGCCTCCGCCGGCGAGAAGAAGATCCAGGTCATCAAGGAGGTCCGGGCCCTGACCAGCCTCGGCCTCAAGGAGGCCAAGGACCTCGTCGACTCGGCTCCCAAGCCGGTTCTGGAGAAGGTCTCCAAGGAGCAGGCCGACCAGGCCAAGGAGAAGCTCGAGAGCGCCGGGGCGACCGTCGAAGTCAAGTAGTACACTGATCGCCCGGGGTCGAGGCCCGCTCCCGAAAGGGAGGCAGGCCTGGTCGGGCACGTCCCTTGTCACCTGGCGGGTTTTGCCCTATACTAGCCGGTTGCCGTGCCTGCGGTCCCGTGGCCTAGCTACATGCGTGTCATTCCCTAGGGGGGAGATCTGTGCCTGACGCCTTCACACCCGCTCGTGAGCGTATGTCCTTCTCTAAGCTGGAGGAGGTGCTGCCCCTCCCGGACCTGGTGGGGATCCAGCGAGAGTCCTTCGACTGGCTCCTGGCCGACGGGCTCGGCGACGTCTTCAAGGAGATCAGTCCGATCGAGGACTACACGGGCAACTACCTCTTGGTGTTCGGCGACCACCGGTTCGAGGACCCGCCCCACACCGTGGACGAGTGCCGGGAGAAAGACTTCACCTACGAGGCTCCCCTCTTCGTCCAGGCGGAGTTCATCAACAAGGAGACCGGAGAGATCAAGCAGTCCGAGGTCTTCCTGGGGAACTTCCCCATGATGACCGATAAGGGCACCTTCATCATCAACGGCACCGAGCGGGTGGTGGTCTCGCAGCTGGTGCGGTCCCCGGGCGTCTACTTCGACCGCCAGCTCGACAAGACCGCGGACAAGGACGTCTTCATCGCCAAGATCATCCCCGCCCGCGGCGCGTGGCTGGAGATGGACGTCGACAAGCGCGATACCGTCGGGGTCCGCATCGACCGCAAGCGCCGGCAGAACGTGACCGTCCTCCTGAAGGCCCTCGGGTGGACCGAGGAGGAGATCCTCGAGCTCTTCGAGGGCGCGGAGTCGATCCAGCTGACGCTGGAGAAGGACCACGTCTCGACCCAGGAAGAGGCCCTGGAGGACATCTACCGCAAGCTCCGGCCGGGCGAGCCGCCCACGGCGGAGTCGGCCAAGAGCCTCCTCGAGAACCTGTTCTTCAACTCCAAGCGGTACGACCTGGCCCGGGTGGGCCGGTACAAGATCGGAAAGAAGCTCGGGGACGCCGACGATCTTCTCCGTAAGCAGCTCAAGTCACGATTCGACGCCATGAAGGAGCTCGACAACCCGGACCGACGCGACTGGGAGCAGCCGCGGTGGCGAGTCTTCGCCGGGCCCCAGACCGGGGAGAAGCAGGGGCCGAAGGAGAAGCTCGTCCTCACCTACGAGGACGTGGTCAAGGCCGTCCGCTATCTGGTGAAGCTGCACGCCGGCGAAGAGGGCTACGAGGTCGACGACATCGACCACTTCGGGAACCGGCGCCTGCGGTCGGTTGGCGAGCTCATCCAGAACCAGGTTCGGATCGGGCTGTCGCGGATGGAGCGGGTGGTCCGGGAGCGAATGACCACCCAAGACGTCGACGCCATCACCCCGAACACCTTGGTGAATGTTCGGCCGGTGGTGGGAGCGATCAAGGAGTTCTTCGGGACGTCCCAGCTCTCCCAGTTCATGGACCAGACCAATCCCCTGGCCGGGCTGACCCACAAGCGGAGGCTGTCGGCCCTGGGCCCGGGCGGGCTCTCCCGCGAGCGGGCCGGGTTCGAGGTTCGTGACGTCCACCCCTCGCACTACGGGCGGATGTGCCCCATCGAGACCCCGGAGGGCCCGAACATCGGCCTGATCGGGTCGCTTTCCACCTTCGGGCGGATCAACGAGCACGGGTTCGTGGAGACCCCGTACCGGAGGGTGGAGAAGGGCCGGGTCACCGCCGACATCGTGTATCTGGCCGCCGACGAGGAGGACCGCTTCGTCATCGCTCAGGCCAACGCGGAGCTCGACTCTCGCGGCCGCTTCACCTCCGACCACGTGCTGGTTAGGAGGAAGGGCGGCGACGTGGACTTCGTGACTCCCGACGAGGTCGACTACATGGACGTCTCCCCGAAGCAGATCGTCTCGGTGGCGGCGTCGCTCATCCCGTTCCTCGAGCACGACGACGCCAACCGGGCCCTCATGGGGGCCAACATGCAGCGGCAGGCGGTCCCCCTGCTCCGGTCCGAGGCTCCGCTGATCGGCACCGGCGTGGAGTTCCGGGCCGCCGTGGACGCCGGCGATGTCGTCCTGGCGGAGAAGGCTGGAACCGTCGAGGAAGTCTCCGCCGACGAGATCGTGGTCCGGGAGTCCGACGGCCATCTCAAGAGCTACCGGCTGGCGAAGTTCCGCCGGTCGAATCAGGGCACCTGCATCAACCAGAAGCCGGCGGTGCGAACAGGTGAGCGGGTGAAGCGGAGCCAGGTCATCGCCGACGGTCCGTGCACCGAGCACGGTGAGCTCGCTCTGGGCAAGAACCTCCTGGTGGCGTTCATGCCCTGGGAGGGCCACAACTACGAGGACGCCATTGTGATCTCGGAGCGCCTGGTGAAGGACGACGCTCTCTCCTCGATCCACATCGAGGAGCACGAGGTCGACGCCCGGGACACCAAGCTCGGCCCGGAAGAGATCACCCGCGACATCCCCAACGTCTCCGAGGAGATCCTCAAGGACCTCGACGAGCGGGGGATCGTGCGCATCGGTGCCGAGGTCAACCCCGGCGACTACCTGGTCGGCAAGGTCACGCCGAAGGGCGAGACGGAGCTCACTCCGGAGGAGCGCCTGCTGCGGGCGATCTTCGGGGAGAAGGCCCGGGAGGTTCGGGACACCTCGCTCAAGGTGCCCCACGGAGAGTCCGGCAAGGTCATCGGGGTCCGGGTGTTCACCCGGGAGGAGGGCGACGAGCTCCCGCCCGGTGTGAACCAGCTGGTGCGGGTGTACGTGGCTCAGAAGCGGAAGATCTCCGAGGGGGACAAGCTGGCCGGCCGCCACGGGAACAAGGGCGTGATCGCCAAGTCCCTGCCGGAGGAGGACATGCCGTTCCTGCCGGACGGAACTCCGGTGGACATCATCCTGAACCCGCTCGGCGTGCCCTCCCGGATGAACCTGGGCCAGATCCTCGAGACCCATCTCGGGTGGGCCGCCCACCAGGGGTTCACCGTGAACGGGGACAGCTACCAGGGACCGGTCCTCGTGGCGTCGCCGGTGTTCGACGGAGCCCGGGAGCACGAGATCAAGCAGGCCCTGGGGTCGGCGAAGCCCAACGAGGACGGGCTCACTCTGGTGGACGAGCACGGAAAGGCGTCGCTGTTCGATGGACGCACCGGCGAGCCGTTCGAGGAGCCGGTCACGGTGGGCTTCATCTACATCATGAAGCTGCTCCACCTGGTGGACGACAAGATCCACGCCCGGTCCACCGGCCCGTACTCCATGATCACCCAGCAGCCTCTGGGCGGGAAGGCCCAGTTTGGCGGGCAGCGGTTCGGTGAGATGGAGGTGTGGGCCCTGGAGGCCTACGGGGCGGCCTACGCGCTCCAGGAGCTCCTCACCATCAAGTCGGACGACGTCCTCGGCCGGGTGAAGGTGTACGAGGCCATCGTCAAGGGCGAGAACATCCCCGAGCCCGGCATCCCGGAGTCCTTCAAGGTCCTCATCAAGGAGATGCAGTCCCTGGCCCTCAACGTGGAGGTCCTCTCGGCAGAGGGCAAGGAGATCGAGATGCGGGAGACCGACGAGGACGTGTTCCGAGCCGCCGAGGAGCTCGGCATCGACCTCTCGCGGCGTGAGCCCGCGGGGGCGGAGTTCGACTAGTGCGTCGCCGTTCGGGTTCGAGGGGCGACGGAGCTGCGCGAGGACGACCGACCTCAGCGCAGCGACAACGTGAATCCAAAGGGGGCGAAGCACTAGGTGCTTGACGTGAACTACTTCGACGAGTTGCGGATCGGTCTGGCCACGGCCGACCAGATCCGGGCGTGGTCCAACGGCGAGGTGAAGAAGCCGGAGACCATCAACTACCGGACCCTCAAGCCGGAGAAGGACGGGCTCTTCTGCGAGCGCATCTTCGGCCCCACTCGCGACTGGGAATGCCACTGCGGCAAGTACAAGCGGGTCCGGTTCAAGGGGATCATCTGCGAGCGCTGCGGGGTAGAGATCACCCGGGCCAAGGTCCGCCGGGAGCGGATGGGCCACATCGAACTGGCCGCCCCCGTGACCCACATCTGGTACTTCAAGGGTGTCCCTTCGCGCCTGGGGTACCTGCTCGACCTCGCCCCGAAGGACCTGGAGAAGGTGATCTACTTCGCGGCCTACATCATCACTCGCATCGACGAGGACCGCCGGCACAAGGACCTGCCGGATATCGAGAAGGAATTCGCCGCGGAGCGGGCCGAGATCGACGGCCAGCGAGACGGCCAGATCAACGAGCGGCTGGGGGACCTCGAAGACCGCCTCAAGGAGCTCGAGGCCGAGGGAGCCAAGGGCGCGCAGCTGACGGCGGCCCGCCGGGAAGCCCAGCGGGACATCGACAAGCTCACCGAGGGCGCGAAGCGAGAGACCGACCACCTCGACGAGGTCCTGGCCGCGTTTAAGGGCCTCTCGGTGAAGCAGCTGGTGGCCGACGACGCGGTGTACCGGTCCCTGCGGGACCGGTTCGGGGACTACTTCGAGGGCGGCATGGGGGCCGAAGCCATCAAGCGGCTCCTCATCGACCTGGTCCTGGAGACCGAAGCGGAGTCGCTCCGGGAGACCATCAAGACCGCCAAGGGAACGCGCCGGCAGAAGGCCATCAAGCGCCTGAAGGTCGCGTCGAACTTCCTGAACACCAAGAACTCACCGCTGGGGATGGTGCTCGACGCCATCCCGGTGATCCCGCCGGACCTCCGACCGATGGTCCAGCTGGACGGTGGCAGGTTCGCCACCAGTGACCTCAACGACCTGTATCGCCGGGTGATCAACCGGAACAACCGGCTGAAGCGCCTGCTCGACCTGCAGGCCCCCGAGATCATCGTCAACAACGAGAAGCGGATGCTCCAGGAGGCTGTGGACGCACTGTTCGACAACGGGCGCCGGGGACGGCCGGTCACCGGCCCGGGCAACCGGCCCCTCAAGTCCCTGTCCGACATGCTCAAGGGGAAGCAGGGCCGGTTCCGCCAGAACCTCCTGGGCAAGCGGGTGGACTACTCCGGACGCTCGGTCATCGTGGTCGGCCCCAACCTGCACCTGCACCAGTGCGGTCTGCCCAAGCAGATGGCCCTGGAGCTGTTCAAGCCCTTCGTGATGAAGCGGCTCGTGGACCAGAGCCTGGCCCAGAACATCAAGAGCGCCAAGCGCATGGTGGAGCGGGCACGTCCTCAGGTGTGGGACGTGCTGGAGGAGGTCATCAAGGATCATCCGGTGCTCCTGAACCGGGCCCCGACCCTCCACCGGCTGGGGATCCAGGCGTTCGAACCGGTCCTGGTGGAAGGGAAGGCCATCCAGATCCACCCCCTCGTGTGCACGGCGTTCAACGCCGACTTCGACGGGGACCAGATGGCGGTGCACCTGCCGCTGTCCTCCGAGGCGCAGGCCGAGGCCCGTATCCTCATGCTGTCGGCGCACAACATCCTCTCGCCGGCACACGGGCGACCCATCGCCACGCCGACCCAGGACATGGTCCTCGGCATCTACTACTTGACCTACTCGCAGGAGAAGCCGGAGAAGGAGGAGGACATCCGGCGGTTCGCCGGGGCGGCCGAGGCCCTCATGGCCCTCGACGGCAGGCGGATCCGGCTCCACGAGTGGATCCGGGTCCGCATCCCGAACAAGGAGATCTCACCCGAGGACGTCCTGAGGGAAGGCGACGGAAACGGCCGCGGGCCGCTGGTGGAGACCACCGTCGGACGGCTGATCTTCAACGAGGCGTTCCCCGCCGAGTTCCCCTACGTGAACCACCACGTGAAGAAGGGTGAGGTCGGGGAGCTCGTCGATCGGTGCGTCCACACCTTCGAGCGCCCGGTGGTGGCGGGGATCCTGGACAGCCTCAAGTCTCTGGGATTTCACTACGCCACGCGGGCCGGCGTGACCATCGGGGTCGACGACGTCACCACGCCCAAGGCCAAGCAGAAGATCCTCGACGAGCACGAGAAGCGGGCCCAGAAGGTGGAGGGCCTGCACCACAAAGGGATCATCACCGACGACGAGCGCCGGCAGGAGCTCATCGAGATCTGGACCGAGGCGACGGAGACGGTCAAGGAGGCCATGGAGTCGGAGTTCACTCCGACCAACCCCATCTACATGATGGCGACCTCCGGAGCCCGGGGGACACTCATGCAGATCCGCCAGATCGCCGGGATGCGCGGCCTCGTCGCCAACCCGCGCGGCGAGATCATCCCTCGCCCGATCAAGTCCAACTTCCGCGAGGGGCTGTCGGTGCTGGAGTACTTCATCTCCACACACGGCGCCAGGAAGGGCCTCGCCGACACGGCTTTGCGAACCGCCGACTCCGGGTACCTGACCCGGCGGCTCGTGGACGTGGCGCAGGAGGTCATCATCCGCGAGGAGGACTGCGGGACCGACAAGGGCATCCCGGTCCGCATCACGGTGCAAACGCCCAAGGGCGACCGGGTCTCCTCCGCTCATCCCGATACCGCCCTGTTCGGGCGGGTGCTGGCCGAGGACGTCCGGGTCGAGCGGAAGAAGGTGGCCTCCGCCGGCCAGGAGATCGACGACGCGCTGGGCGAGGCGCTGATCCAGGCGGGAGCCGACGTTGTCTACGTCCGTTCCGTGCTCACCTGCGACGCGGTCTACGGCGTCTGCAAGATGTGCTACGGGCGGAACCTGGCCATGGGGCGCTCGGTGGATCTGGGCGAGTCGGTGGGGATCATCGCGGCCCAGTCGATCGGCGAGCCGGGCACCCAGCTCACCATGCGGACCTTCCACACCGGTGGGGTTGCCGGGGAGGACATCACCCACGGGCTTCCTCGGGTCCAGGAGCTGTTCGAGGCTCGAAAGCCCAAGGGTGAGGCGGTCATCACCGAGCTCTCGGGCAGCGTGGAGATCGAGGAGGACGAGGAGAAGAAGGTTCGCCGGATCACCGTGACGGCCGAGGACGGCGAGCAGGTCCAGTACGCGGTGTCCCTTCGGGCTCGCCTGGCGGTGTCCGGGGGCGACCAGGTCACCGTGGGCCAGCAGCTCACCGAGGGCTCGGTGAACCCGCACGAGAAGCTCCGGGTCGAGGGCGTCCAGGCGGTCCAGCTGCACCTGGTGGACGAGGTCCAGCAGGTGTACCGGAGCCAGGGCGTGACCATCCACGACAAGCACATCGAGCTGATCGTCCGGCAGATGCTCCGCAAGGTGCAGATCATCGAGCCGGGGGACACCGACTTCCTCCCCGGCGAGCTGGTGGACCGGCGTCGGTTCGAGGACCGGAACAGCGAGGTCGTGGAGGGAGGCGGGGAGCCCGCGTCCGCCCGCCCGATCCTCATGGGGATCACCAAGGCCTCCCTGGCCACCGACTCGTGGCTGGCCGCCGCGTCGTTCCAGGAGACCACCCGGGTGCTGACGGACGCGGCCATCAGTGGCCGGTCCGACCCGCTGCTCGGCCTGAAGGAGAACGTCATCATCGGCAAGCTCATCCCGGCGGGCACGGGAATGAGCCGGTACCGGAACGTCTCGGTCCGCATCCGGCCCGAGGCCATCCCGGAGTACTGGCTGGCCCGCCAGCAGGCGGCCGAAGAGGGCGAGCTGCGGGTGCCGGTGGGCGACCTCTCCGACGAGGAGGCCAGGGAGGAGGCCCGGCGCCTGCTGTCGGTGGCCGACGGGTCCTCCGGCGATGGCGAGGCCTCGGCCGAGGAAGAGGAAGAGACCGCCGGGTCCTAGCCGCGAACCGCTCGCCGTGACGAGGCCCCGCCCTTGCGGCGGGGCCTCTCACGTTGTCGGACGCTCGACTACTGGTTCGAGTAGTCGATCCTGCTCGGGAAGAGCGTCACCGGGGCCGGCCGTCCCTCGCCGACGAGCCACGCGGGAGCACGCCGATGGAGATGGATGCGCTCGAGAAATGGGTCCTCTCCAGTTCAGCTTGGGGGCTCTTCTCCCGGCGGCTCATCGTGCCGTGGGTGCTGTCCTTCGCTCGCCCCCCGCAGGAGGCCGTCGTGCTGGACATCGGCTGCGGGCGTGGATCGGAAGCACAGGAGTTTGCGACTCGGTTCCCGGGCTGGCAGCTGACCGCGACGGACTACGACGCCGATATGGTCGCGCTGGCCGAGAGGAGGTTGGCCCGTTTCGAGGACCGGGTTCGAGTCGAGAGAGCGGACGCGACCGCGTTGACCTATCCGGATGACTCTTTCGACCTCGCGGTGGCCCTCTTCGTCTGGCACCACGTCGGGGACTGGGCCACGGCGACGAGGGAAGCTCACAGGGTATTGCGGCCGGGAGGAACGCTGGTGCTGGCGGACCTGCTCGCTCCCGCGTTCGGGGGACCTGCCCGGAGACTGCCCGCTCCCGCAGGAACGTACAGCCTGCCCGAGCTCAGATCCGCCCTCGCCGGGGCGGGCTTCGGCCGATGGCGTGTCCGCGTGGGGGGACGGCTCTGGTATCGCCTCGTCGCTGTGGCCAGCTGACCACAGGCCGTGAGGAGCAGGAAGCCACTCGGCAGCGTCGAAGTTTCAAGGCGGGCGTAAAGAGGGCGTCTCCGGTCATGGGCCAACCTCGCCGAGTCTTCGCTGTTTCCGTGCTTATCGCCCTGTCGCTGACCCTTGGTCCGTCGCCGGCGGTGGGCAGCGCGTCCCATCCCCCCCCCGGCCGGACTGGCCGATCCTCGGATTTGGGCCGGGGAGTGGCTGGCGCCCTTCTCGGAGGGCGGCCCGAACTTCCGGCCGACGACCGGTGACGAGGCCGCCCGGTTCCCAACGGCGGTGAGCGTGGCCGTTCTTCCGGACGGGCGGGTCCTCTACTGGAACGGCCTGGAGGGAACGGAGCACATCGAGGTCCACGTCGCGGTGGACGGAGGGACGTGGGCAGGCAACAGCCGAGCCCGGATCCTCGACCTTGGGAGCGGAACCCCGCGCTGGTCGGTGCCGGGACCGGAAGACGGCGGCGCCGGAGACATGTTCTGCGCCGACCAGAAGATCCTGCCCGACGGGCGGGTGGTCATCGCCGGCGGGACCGAGTGGACGACCGAGCCGGCCGTTGCCGGCACCGGTTTGACGGAGCTCTACGGACGGCGAGACACCCGGGTCTTCAACCCGAAGACCGATCGGTTCGCCGTGGCCGGACGGATGAGGAACCGGCGGTGGTACCCCTCCCTGGTCACGCTTCGGGACGGCCGCATCCTGGCCCTGTCGGGGGTCGTCCAGCTGGCCAAGAGCGCCGGGACCCAGCAGGTCCGTCAGCCGGAGGTGTTCGATCCGGCGACCAGGAAGTGGACCGGGGCCGGCCCGGAGGCCGCCAAGAGCCTGCCGCTGTATCCGCGGGTCCATCTGCTCCCCGACGGGCAGATCTTCTACTCGGGTGCCGGGCAGATGTGGGGGCCGTTCGGGGAGAGCTACGACCAGGTGTTGTGGAACCTCCAGGCTCGCTACGAGCCTCGCCGGGAGCGCTGGCAGCTGCTGGGCCCGGCCACTTACGGCGCCCGGAACGGGGCATTTTCCGTGCTTTTGCCCCTGCGACCTCCGTACACGAGGGCCCGGGTCCTGGTCGGTGGGGGGACGCTCGGCACCTCGCCTGGGTCGTATGTGGCCACCGACCTCACGGAGCTGATCACGCTGGACACCCAAGGGACGGCCCGGGCTGGGGACGACGTGGTGTCCCGGGCCCCCGGGCCGCGCCTATCACACCGGAGGTGGTTCTCCAGCGGGGTGCTGCTGCCAGACGGGACCGTGGGAGTGTTCAGCGGGGCCGACACGGACGGCGTGGTCGACCCGGGATCCGAACGGGCCGTGAAGACCGCGGAGCTGTACGACCCCGCCACGAACACCTGGCGGGATCTCTCCGCCGGGCGTCGGGAGCGGGGGTACCACAACTCGGCCGCGCTCCTGCCCGACGGCAGCGTCTTGATCGGCGGACACTCGCCGCTCCCATCCCACTACGTGCGGCACGGCGAGCTCGGTGCGCCCGGTGCGGCCAGCAACTTCAAGGACCCGTCGTTCGAGATCTATCGGCCGCCCTACTTGTTCAGGGGGTCGCGCCCGGCGATCGTGGCTGTCCCGGATGCCATCGGCTGGGGCCGGGGGTTCCGGGTCCGGACTCCCGACGCTTTCCGGATCGTCTCTGCGGTCCTCATCCGTCTCCCGGCGGCCACCCACACCGTCGACGCCGACCAGCGGGCGGTCTTCCTCAGGATCACGCGGCGCGAAGGGTCGACCCTCATGCTGGGGGTCCCGGACAACCGTGCCGTCCTCCCACCCGGGCCCTATTACCTCTTCCTGAACGCCCGGAGCGAGCTGGGACCGGTCCCCTCGGTGGCCCAGGTGGTCCGGGTCGGGGGGCCGTGAAGAACCCACCGTAGGTCCGCCAACCTTTCGTTCTATTCGGGTGTCTAAAGGGACGTGACGGCGGCGACCGAGACGCTCGCCTCCCGCCGAGAGGCGCTCAGGGCGGCCTTTGAGGAGCACTACGGTCCTCTGGTGCGGTTCTGCACCCTGGTCAGTGGGGACGCGCACGCGGCCGAGGACCTGGCACAGGAGTCGTTCGTGCGGACCGCCGAGCGGATCGAGCGAGTGGACCCCGTGCGCGTGGGCGCCTATCTGCGGCGGGCCGCGGTGAACCTCTGGAGGAACCGGCTTCGGCGGATGTCCGTGGAGCGCCGGGCCCGAACCCGAACCTCCGAGCCTTCGCCCTCGGCCGGTGCACCCGAGGAACGGGATGCCGTGTGGGCCGCCGTTCTGCTGCTACCTCCGGGACAGCGAGCCTGCTTGGCTCTCCGGTACTACGAGGACCTCTCCGAGCGGGACACCGCCGAGGTCCTGGGATGCTCGATCGGCACCGTGAAGAGCCAGACCAGCCGAGCGCTGGCAAGGTTGCGGAAGGAGCTCAGCGATGAGGATTGAGGAGCGGCTGCGAAGGGCCCTCTCCGCTCGGGCCGGTTCGGCCCGACCTTCGGAGGGTGCGTGGGACGCGATCGAGGCGGGTCTGGCCCGCCGCCGTCGCCGCCGGACCGCGACGGGCTTCGTGGCGGCCGGGGCGGCCGTGGTGCTGCTGGCCGTCTCGACGGCCTGGCTGTGGGCGGCCCTGCGTGGCACGCCAGAGCCCGGATCGGACAGCGAGGCACCACCCAACCCGAGGGTCACGGCCACTATCCCAGCGGGGGACTTCCCGGCCGGGATCGCGGCGGGGGAGGGGGCCGTCTGGGTCGCCGTGCCCAGCGCTGTGCCCCAGAAGGATTGCGCAGGGGAGGTCATCCGCATCGAGCCAGGAACGAACGACGTGACGGCTCGGATCCCCATCCACGGCTGGCCCAGCAACCTCGCGGTCGGGTTCGGGTCTGTGTGGGTCGAGGGGTTCGTCTGCGATGAGGGTGGAGCGAGCGAGGCGGCCCTCACCCAGATCGATCCCGAGACGAACAGCGAGCTGGGCTCCATCCCTCTGGGGGGCTACTCGGCCGACGTGGCGGTCGGTGAAGGAGCGGTCTGGGTGACGGTCTCTGACGCGAAGGCGGACGAAGGTGAGGTGGTCCGGATCGACCCCGTCACCACCGAGGTCACCGCTCGCGTCCCGGTCGAGGGCGATCCCCGGGACGTTCTCGTGGGCGAAGGTGGGGTGTGGGTTCTGTCGAGGCCCCCAGGAGGGGTCCATCTTTGCCCGGCCGACGATTCCTGCCTCGGTGACGCCTCGCCCTCCCTCTCGGGGATGGAGGTGTTGCGCATTGACCCGGACACCAACCAGGTGGTGGCCACCTTCCCCGACGCACTCTCGGTGGGGATAGGCGAAGGAGCCCTCTGGATGAGCGTCTGGCTCACTGAGGATGACTCGGGATTGGTGCGGGTCGACCCGGCGACAGGCGCGCGAGATGCCACACTCACCGGAGACTTCCGCGGCTTCGCGGGAGAGCACGGCACGATGGGGACGCTGGTGGTGGGGGACGGCGGGGTGTGGTTGTGGGGTTTCCCCAGCCCTGACGCAAAGAACGCGCAGATCTACCGCCTGAACGCCTCGACGCTCGAGCTGGACGCCTCGGTGTCCCCTGGCGGAAGGTGGATCGACGCGGCCCTGGACCCGGCCGGCGGGACCCTGTGGATCTCGAACTACGACGACACGGTGACCCGCATCGACCTGGGCTGAGGCCCGGAAGGTGGGCCATCCCGCCGGGGAAGGAACCGTGACGGGCTCATGCCCGTCCAACCGACATGAGGCGGTCGGCCCTGTTCGTTCTGGCGTGCCTGGTTCTCGTCGGGTGCCAGGCCCCGACGGTCCGGACGGTGGCGCCACGGGACGCCTACGTGTGGCACAAAGTGATCCGGTTCCAGGTCGGTCCCGCGGACGCGCCGGTGAGGACCGCCACGATCCGCCTGACCTACGCGGTCGGTCCGGTCAGTGGCTGATCGCCCGGGCCCCGAGCCAGCTCGAGCAACGCCGCGTGCACGGCCGGGTTCCCGGTCAGGATGTCACCTGAGAGGTAGTCGGGCCCCCCGGCCCAGTCGGTGACCACCCCGCCGGCCTCTTCGATCAGGAGGGCTCCGGCCGCCACGTCCCAGGGACCCAGCCCCAGCTCGAAGAAGCCGTCGAGCGTGCCCGCGGCCACCCAGGCCAGGTCCATGGAGGCGGCCCCGGGGCGGCGCAGATCCTCGAAGCGCCGAAGGGCAGGCCGGAGCAGTCGCTCGTACTGCGGGAGGCGGTCCTTCACGCGGAAGGGAAATCCCGTTGCCACGACCGCGGTCGTGGGATCCCGCGAAGAGACGTGCAGCGCCCCGCCGTCTCCGACCGCTCCGCGGCCGCGGGCGGCGGAGTAGGTGAGCCCCAGCATCGGGGCGTGGACGGCCCCGGCCACCGGCCGTCCTTCCTCCATCAGGGCCACCGAGACCGCGAACACCGGCAAGCCGTGGAAGAAGTTGGTCGTTCCATCGAGGGGATCCACCAGCCAAAACCGGTCGGCGCGGTTCCCGCCCAGCTCTTCCCCCACCACGGGCAGGTGCGGAGCCTCCGCCCGCAGGAGTGCCCCGATCGCCCGCTCGGACCGGCGATCCACCTCTGTGACGTAGTCGCCCGACGCCTTCTCCTCCACCTGTCGGGCGGGCCTCCCGTCCCCCCGGCCGGCCTCCCAGGCCTCCCGGAGAACCCGGCCCCCTTCGAGGGCGGCCCGGACGGCCAGGCCGCGGGCTCGGTCGAGCTCGTGGGCACCCATGGCGGCGGCCATTCTAGGCCGGCCCCTTCCTGCTGGTCAGCGCGTTGATTGACACCCCTTCCAGCGCGCTATACTCTTGTTGTTCGTGGCCCGGCAGGGCCGGGCCGCAGCACGTCCAACCACGAGATCCCAGGGGTACCCGCAGCACGCTCGGGTGGGACCTCGTCGCCGGGCCCAGCGGGCCCGGCTTTCGATGGGAAACCCCTGGTGGCGGAACGAACAACGTACAGGAAGACGGGCGAAGTATGCCGACGGTACAACAGCTGGTCAGAAAAGGACGGGAGTCCGCCCGGAGCAAGACCAAGACTCCGGCGCTCAAGGGTTCACCCCAGCGCCGGGGTGTCTGCACGCGCGTCTACACGGTGACCCCGAAGAAGCCGAACTCGGCTCTCCGGAAGGTCGCCCGGGTCCGGCTGACCAGCGCCATCGAGGTGACCGCGTACATCCCGGGCATCGGGCACAATCTCCAGGAGCACTCCATCGTGCTCGTTCGCGGTGGCCGGGTGAAGGACGTCCCCGGCGTCCGATACAAGGTCATCCGGGCCGCGCTGGACACGGCCGGCGTCGCGGATCGCCGCAAGGCCCGGTCGAAGTACGGGGCCAAGAAGCCCGCCTAGGGGAGTCGACGATGCCGAGGCGAGGCCCTGCTGGCAAGCGCGAGGTCCAACCGGACCCCATCTACCAGAATCCCCTGGTCACCCAGCTCATCAACAAGCTCATGGTGGACGGGAAGAAATCCCTTGCGGAGCGGGTCGTGTACCGCTCCCTGGAACGCATCAGCGAGCGGACCCAGGGTGATCCGGTGGTTACCCTGAAGAAGGCAGTGGAGAACACCCGCCCCTTGCTGGAGGTCCGCTCGAGGCGCGTGGGCGGGGCGACGTATCAGGTGCCGGTGGAGGTCCGACCCCATCGGGGGACCACGCTGGCCCTCCGGTGGCTCGTCACGTACTCGCGTCAGCGCAAGGGCCCCGACATGGTCGATCGGCTGGTCGGCGAGATCATGGACGCCTCGCAGGGCCAGGGCTCGGCCGTGAAGCGGCGCGAGGACCTCCACAAGATGGCGGAGGCCAACAAGGCCTTCGCTCACTACAGGTGGTGATGGTGGCCACCCCAGCCAAGAAGCTCGAGATGGCAGAACCAGCGGAGCAGATAAAGCGTCAGGCCGGAGGCGAGAAGGGCCTCGTCATCCGGGAGTACCCCCTGGCCAGGACCCGCAACATCGGGATCATGGCCCATATCGACGCGGGCAAGACGACGACCACCGAGCGGATCCTCTACTACACCGGGAAGACCTACAAGATCGGGGAGGTCCACGAAGGCACCGCCCAGATGGACTGGATGGTCCAGGAGCAGGAGCGGGGCATCACCATCACCTCCGCCGCCACCACCTGCAAGTGGAAGGACCACTGGATCAACATCATCGACACCCCCGGGCACGTGGACTTCACCGTGGAGGTGGAGCGCTCCCTGCGGGTGCTCGACGGTGCCGTGGCGATCTTCGATGCGGTGGCGGGGGTCGAGCCCCAGTCCGAGACGGTGTGGCGCCAGGCCGACCGCTACCGAGTGCCCAGGATCTGTTTCGTCAACAAGATGGACCGAGTCGGCGCGGATTTCTTCCGCACCGTGAACATGATCGAGGACCGGCTCCATGCGACCCCCCTGGTGATCCAGCTTCCCTGGGGGGTCGAGGACTCTTTCGTGGGGGTCATCGACCTCGTGGAGATGAAGGGCCGCCGGTGGACCAGCGAGAAAGGGGAGCAGTGGGAGGACACGGAGATCCCCCAGGAGCTCCGGGCGGAGGCCGAGAAGTGGCACCACCGGCTGTTCGAACAGCTCGCCGACCACGACGAAGCCCTCATGGAGAAGTTCGTCCACGAGGAGGAGCCGGCCCTCCAGGAGTTGAAGCGGGCCATCCGCCGAGCCACCCTCGCGGTCGAGGGAACGCCGGTCCTGTGCGGGACCGCGTTCCGGAACAAGGGCATTCAGCCGCTCCTCGATGCCATCGTCGACTACCTGCCGTCGCCTCAGGACGTCCCCCCGATGGAAGGGCAGGTCCCAGGATCCAGGGACCTTCACAGAAGGGAGGCCGCGGACGGCGAGCCGTTCGCCGCTCTGGCGTTCAAGGTGATGTCCGACCCCTACGTCGGCCGGCTCACGTACTTTCGGGTGTACTCGGGAACGGTCCGGGCCGGGGCCCACACCTACAACTCGACCAAAGACCGTAAGGAGCGGATCGGCCGCATTCTCCAGATGCACGCCAATCACCGGGAGGACATGGAGGCCGCCTTCGCGGGGGACATCGTGGCCGCAGTGGGGCTGAAGCACACATCAACCGGCGACACGCTGTGTGACCCGAGCGAGCCGATCGTCCTGGAGTCCATGAGCTTCCCCGCCCCGGTCATCTCGGTGGCCATCGAGCCCAAGACCAAGGCCGATCAGGAGAAGCTGGGCACCGCGCTGCAGCGGCTTGCCGACGAGGACCCAACGTTCCTCGTGAAGTTCGACGAGGAGACCGGCCAAACGATCATCTCCGGCATGGGCGAGCTCCACCTTGAGGTCCTGGTGGACCGGCTGACCCGCGAGTTCAACGTGGCCGCCAACGTGGGCAAGCCGCAGGTCGCCTACCGGGAGACCATCCGGCGCCACGTGGAGAAGGTCGAGGGCCGCTACGTGAAGCAGACCGGCGGCCGGGGCCAGTACGGCCACGTCGTCGTGGAGTTGGACCCGACCGGGCCCGGAGGGGGGTACGAGTTCGTCAACAGGATCACCGGCGGGAAGATCCCCAACGAGTACATCCCTTCGGTCGACCAGGGGATCCAGGAGGCCATGGAGAGCGGTGTCCTGGCGGGATACCCGCTGGTCGACCTCCGGGCCGTCCTGGTCGACGGGAGCTACCACGAGGTGGACTCCTCGGAGATCGCGTTCAAGATCGCCGGGCAGATCGCGTTGCGCGACGGGGCCAAGAAGGCCCATCCCGTGCTTCTCGAGCCGGTGATGCAGGTGGAGGTGGTGACCCCGGAGGACTACATGGGCGACGTCCTCGCCGACCTGACGTCCCGTCGCGGAAAGATCGAGCGGATGGATCAGCGCGCCGCCAGCCAGGTGATCCGGGCCCACGTTCCGCTGGCGGAGATGTTCGGCTACGCCACCGCCCTCAGGTCGAAGACCCAGGGGCGGGCCACGTACACGATGCAGTTCCACTCGTACCAGGAGGTCCCGGCGTCGATCGCCGAGACCATCGTGGCCAAGGTGCGGGGGACCTGATGAGGATGGAGAACTAGGGTGGCCGCGGCGAAGATCCGGATCAAGCTCAGAGCCTACGACCACGAGCTGCTGGACCAGGCCGCCCGGGACATCGTGGAGCACGTCCAGCGGACCGGCGCCAGGGTGGTGGGACCCGTGCCCCTGCCCACGAGGCGGTCCGTGTTCACGGTGATCCGGTCACCCCACAAGGACAAGGACAGCCGCGAGCACTTCCAGATGCTGACGCACCAGCGGCTCATCGACATCGTCGATGCCACGTCGAAGACGGTGCAGGAGCTCCAGCGCCTGAACCTGTCGGCCGGCGTGGACATCGAGATCAAGCTGTGATGAGGATGGAGAACTAGGAGGAGTGGTGGCGGACGTCAAGGGCATCCTGGGCGAGAAGCTGGGGATGACCCAGGTGTTCACGGAGGAGGGACGAGCCGTCCCGGTCACCGTGATCAAGGCCGGGCCGTGCCGGGTGGTCCAGGTGAAGAGTCCCGAGACGGACGGCTATGCGGCGGTTCAGCTGGCTCTGGGCCAGGTGCGGCGGGCCAGCAAGCCTCTGGCCGGCCACTACGGCAAGGCCGGAGTGGAGCCGGGCCGCCATCTCGTGGAGCTCCGCACCGACGACGCCTCGACCTACCAGACGGGGCAGGAGATCAAGGCCGATGTGTTCCAGCCCGGACAGCGCGTCGACGTGGTTGGGGTGTCCAAGGGCCACGGGTTTGCAGGACCCATGAAGCGCCACGGCTTCGCGGGTCTGTCGGCTTCGCACGGGACCGAGCGCAAGCACCGCAGTCCGGGGTCCATCGGCGCCGCGTCCACCCCCTCGCGGGTGTTCAAGGGGATCAAGATGGCCGGCCAGCTCGGGAACGAACGGGTGACGGTGCTGAACCTCGAGGTGATCGAGAGCGACCCGGAGCGCCACCTCCTCCTGGTGAAGGGTGCGGTGCCCGGCCCGGTCGGGGGACTGCTGATGGTGCGGTCGGGGGTCAAGACGAGAGAGACGAGGAAGGCCTGATGGCGAGGGCGAGAGGCGGCCGAGCCGCAAAGGCGAAGGCCGAGGGCCCGGCGAAGGTGGACATCCTCGACCAGGCCGGCAAGGTGGTGGGCGAGCAGGAGCTCGACCCTGCCGTCTTCGCCGTGCAGGTCAACGTGCCGGTCATGCACCAGGTCGTGGTGGCGGGATTGGCCGCGGCCCGCCGGGGGACGCATTCGACCAAGACCCGGGCCGAGGTATCGGGCGGGGGCCGCAAGCCCTGGCGGCAGAAGGGGACCGGGCGGGCCCGCCACGGCTCCATCCGTTCGCCGCTGTGGGTGGGGGGCGGCGTGGCCCACGGGCCAAAGCCGAATGACTACGAGCAGCGCGTTCCCAAGAAGATGAAGCGGCTGGCGCTGCGGTCCGCGCTGACGGACCGGGCCCGCGAGGGAAGGATCAAGCTCGTCGACGGCCTGTCCTTCGACGAGCCGAAGACCAGGGATGCCGCCGACGCGTTGGGGTCCTTGGGTACCTTCGGCAACGTGCTCCTCGTCCTCTCGCAGCCGGACGAGCTCGTCGAGAAGTCCTTCCGCAATCTCCCCGAGGTCAAGATCGTGTACCCGGGGAACCTGGCCACCTACGACGTGCTGTATGCGGACTGGCTGCTGTTCACACGAGCGGCGCTCGAGGGGGTGAAGGCGTGAGGACCCCCCGCGACGTCATTCTCCGCCCGGTGGTGTCGGAGAAGAGCTACGCGGGGCTGGAGCAGAACCGGTACACGTTCATCGTCAGTCAGGGCGCCAACAAGACCGAGATCAAGGAAGCCGTCCAGTCGATCTGGAACGTCCACGTGCTGAAGGTGAGCACGCTCAATCGCTCGGGCAAGACCAAGCGATTCCGCTGGACCCAGGGCCGGCGGCCGGACGAGAAGCGGGCCGTCGTCACGCTGGCCCCGGGCGACTCCATCGAGATCTTCGAGCAGAAGTAGGGAACCCATGGCCATCAGGAAGTACAAGCCGACGACGCCGGGCCGCCGCAGGGCGGGGGTCTCGGACTTCTCCGAGGTCAGCCGGAAGAAGCCGGAGAAGTCGCTGACCCGCCCCCGGCCCCAGAAGGCCGGACGGAACGTGTACGGGCGGATCACCACGCGCCACAAGGGCGGGGGGCACAAGCGGCGGTATCGGGTGGTCGACTTCCGCCGGGAGAAGGACGGTATCCCGGCGAAGGTGGCGTCGATCGAGTACGACCCCAATCGGTCCGCCCGCATCGCCCTGTTGCACTACGCGGACGGGGAGAAACGGTACATCCTGGCGCCCCAAGGGCTCCGGGTCGGGGACCTGCTATCCTCGGGTCCCGGAGCGGACATCCGCCCGGGCAACGCCCTCCCCTTGGCCAACATCCCAGTGGGAACCGTGGTGCACGGCGTGGAGCTGCGCCCGGGAGGCGGGGCCAAGATGGCCCGCTCGGCCGGCACCGGCGTGCAGCTCGTGGCCAAGGAGAGCGGGTCCGCCCACCTCCGCCTTCCGTCGGGGGAGATCCGGCTGGTGGATCTGCGGTGCCGGGCCTCAGTCGGTCAGGTGGGCAACCCCGAGCACGAGCTCATCTCGCTGGGGAAGGCCGGGCGGAAGCGGTGGTTGGGCGTCCGTCCGACCACCCGCGGGGTGGCCATGAACCCGGTGGACCACCCACTGGGCGGGGGAGAGGGGAAGTCGTCCGGCGGGCGGCATCCCACCTCGCCGTGGGGGAAGAAGGAAGGCCGCACCAGGAAGAAGGACAAGGTCTCGGACCGGTACATCGTGCGCCGGCGAGGCAAGGGAAGGGGATAACGAGTGCCGAGATCGGTGAAGAAGGGACCGTTCGTCGACGACCACCTCCTCCGCAAGGTGGAGGACATGAACAAGCGCGGCGAGAAGCGGGTCATCCGGACCTGGTCGCGGCGCTCGACCATCATCCCGGAGATGGTGGGCCATACCATCGCCGTGCACGACGGCCGCAAGCACGTCCCGGTGTTCGTCACCGAGGCCATGGTCGGGCACAAGCTCGGCGAGTTCGCACCCACCCGCACGTTTCGGTCGCACGGGCACCACACCGAGCGCAGCACGGCACTGAAGTGATGAAGAGCCAAGTGATAGCGGGGGTCCAGGGGGCGAGCAGCCCCGTCGCGCGGAGCGCGTCGGATCAAGGCTCCTCGAGTCCCCCTGGCCGAAGGGCGCTGCCGCAGGCAGCGCACTGAGGAAACGGAACATGGAAGCGAGGGCAGTCGCCAAGTTCGTGAGGGTCTCGCCGTTCAAGGCGAGGCGGGTCGTCGACCTCATCCGCGGGAGACATGTGGACGAGGCCCGGCGCATCCTGTCGCACTCATCGTACGCGGCCACTCGCCCGGTACGGAAGCTGCTGGAATCCGCGGTGGCGAACGCGGGACAGAAGCCAGGAGTCGTGCCCGAGAACCTGTTCGTGATGCGCGCCTACGTCGACGAGGGTCCCACGCTCAAGCGTTGGCGGCCCCGAGCCCAGGGCCGCGCCACGCGGATCCGCAAGCGCACCAGCCACATCACGGTCGTCGTGGGAACCACCGAGGAGGTGTCCGTTGGGGCACAAGGTTAACCCCTACGGGTTCCGACTCGGGGTCATCTACCCGTGGAAGTCCAAGTGGTACGCGAGCAAGCGTGAGTACGCCGATGCTCTGCACCAGGACGTGGCCATCCGTGGCTATATCCGCTCGTACCTCTCTCGGGCGGGGATCTCCAACATCGATATCGAGCGGAAGGGCGACCAGATCCAGGTGTTCATTCGCACCGCCCGGCCCGGGATCGTGATCGGCCGCAAGGGCGCCGAGGTGGACCGGGTCCGCAGGGACGTCGAGAAGATGACCGGCCGGCGCGTCGACGTGAAGGTCGAGGACATGAACCAGGCGGCCACGGAGTCCCGCCCCGAGACCGACGCCACGCTCCTGGCTCAGGGGACCGCGGAGCAACTCGAGGGACGGGTGTCCTTCCGCCGGGCCATGCGCCGGGCGGTGCAGACGGCCATGCGGGCCGGGGCTCTGGGCGTGAGGGTCCAGTGCGGTGGCCGGCTGGGCGGGACGGAGATGAGCCGCCGGGAGTGGTACCGCGAGGGGCGGGTCCCACTGCACACGCTGCGGGCGAAGATCGACTATGGACAGGCCGAGGCCAACACGACCTTCGGAAAGATCGGGGTCAAGGTGTGGGTCTACCACGGCGACGAGATTCCCTCGGAGGAGAAGGAGACGGCCATGGCCCGGGCCCGGGCACTGGCGGGGATGCGCGCGCCGACCGGTGCCTCCACCGGCGCCCTGATCACCGACCCCAAGGATCTCGCCGACGTCGAGGAGGAGCCCGAGGCCCCGACCGCGGAGGCGGAGCCCTCAGCCGAAGAGGCCACCAAAGAGGCACCGTCCGGTGAGACCGGGACGCCTTCGGCTGCCCCGGCACCACAGGCCCCTTCCCAGGCGAGCGTTGAGAAGGCCGAGGAGCCCTCAGGAGAGGCCCCTGTGACGGCCGAACGACGTTCGTCGGGGCGGAGGCGCAAGGCCGAGGGGTCGGCCGGAGGGGCCGCTGTGACGAAGGCCAAGAAGACCGGGACCCGGCGTCCGAAGGCACCGGCCGGAGGAACAGGGGCCCCGGAGGCCGACCCCGAGGGCTCAAAGTCCGGCACCGACGAGGGCGGTGAGCGCTGATGCTTCAGCCGAAGAAGGTGAAGCATCGCAAGCAGCAGCGCGGCCGCATGCGAGGCAAGGCCAAGGGCGGCCTCGAGGTGCACTTCGGTGACTACGGGCTCGCCGCCCTGGAGCCGGGCTGGATCACCAACCGCCAGATCGAGGCGGCGCGGGTCGCCATGACCCGACACATCCGCCGGGGCGGGAAGGTGTGGATCAACATCTTCCCCGACAAGCCGGTGACCAAGAAGCCGGCGGAGACCCGGATGGGCTCCGGCAAGGGCAACCCGGAAGTGTGGGTCGCGGTGATCAAGCCCGGCCGAGTGATGTTCGAGCTGTCGGGCGTGACCGAGCCCGTTGCCCGGGAGGCCATGCAGCGCGCCGCCCAGAAGCTTCCCATCAAGTGCAAGTTCATCGCCCGTGTCGGAGGTGCGGAGTGACAAGGGCGGTCGAGCTTCGCGAGATGCCGGAAGACGAGCTGAGGAGTCGGCTCGAGTCGGCCAGGGAGGAGCTGTTCAACCTCCGTTTCCAGCTGGCCACCGGCCAGCTCGACAACGCCATGAGGATCAAGGAGGTCCGTCGCGAGGTGGCCCGGATTCTCACCGTGCTGCGCCAGCGCGAGCTGGAAGAGAGCGCGGAAGAACGGGCCGGTGAGAGCCACGCCGGGCGTGAGGAGCGGGAGGAGGCCTCCTGATGGCCGGCCTGCGGGGGGACCGGAAGATGCGGACGGGCGTGGTCGTCTCCGACCGCATGGACAAGACGGTGATCGTCCGGATCGAGTCCCAGAAGCGCCACCCCTTGTACGGGAAGACGGTGCGCCGGTCGTCGAGGCTGGCCGCCCACGACGAGGCCAACGAGGCCCACGTGGGTGACGTCGTCCGGGTGATGGAGACCCGCCCCCTCTCCAAGTCGAAGCGGTGGCGGGTCGTGGAGATCGTGGAGAAGGCCCGATGAGGAGACTGAACAGGGGGAAGCGGTGATCCAGCAGGAGTCGCGGGTCAGGGTGGCAGACAACACCGGGGCCCGCGAGGTGCTGTGCATCCGGGTTCTGGGCGGCTCCGGTCGCCGGTACGCCCGGATCGGCGACATCATCGTCGGCAGCGTCAAGGACGCCCTGCCCGGTGCACCGGTGAAGAAAGGCGACATCGTCCGGGCCGTGGTCGTGCGTACCGCGAAGGAAAAGCGACGGCCCGACGGCTCGTACATCAAGTTCGACGACAACGCGGTGGTGCTGATCGAGACGAACACGCGGAACCCTCGCGGCACCCGGATCTTCGGCCCGGTGGCCCGAGAGCTCCGGGAGAAGCGGTTCATGAAGATCATCTCGCTGGCGCCGGAGGTCCTGTGATGCGGAAAGTGAATATGGAGGTGGACCCCTGATGCCCGGCGTGGACATCAAGAAGGACGATGAGGTCGTGGTGATCGCGGGAAAGGACCGTGGCCGGCGCGGCCGCGTGGTGCGGGTCCTGCCGGGCCCGGGTCGGGTCCTGGTCGAGGGAGTGGCTCGAGCCAAGAAGCACTCCCGCACGAGCGGCCGCCGCTCCACCAGCGGTCGCCAGCTCCAGCAGGGCGGCATCATCGACATCGAGCAGTTCGTCGACATCTCGAACGTGCAGCTGGTCTGCAAGAGCTGCGGGCAGCCCACCCGCGTCGGGCGCCGGGTCGAGGACGGCAAGCGAACCCGCGTGTGCAGGAAGTGTGGAGCTGATCTCTGATGGCGAAGGACAAGGATCTTGGGGCCCCCGCGGATCGCAGCGAGCCAAGCGAGCGAGATTCGCGGGGTAAGGGATACGTGCCGAGGCTGAAGGAGCGGTTCCGGGAGGAGCTCCTCGCCCGGCTCCAGGAGGAGCTCGGTTATGGGAACGCGATGCGGGTGCCTCGCCTGGAGAAGGTGGTGGTCAATATGGGGGTCGGGGAGGCCGCGCGAGAAGCCAAGCTCCTGGACGGGGCCATCGAGGATCTGACCACCATCACGGGCCAGAAGCCGGCGGTGACCAAGGCCAAGAAGTCCATCGCCGGGTTCAAGCTCCGGGAGGGGATGACGATCGGCTGCAAGGTCACGTTGCGGGGGAACCGCATGTGGGAGTTCGTCGACCGGCTCCTCTCGGTGGCCCTCCCCCGGATCCGGGACTTCCGAGGTCTGGATCCCGAGGCCTTCGATGGCCGCGGCAACTACACGATCGGGGTGACCGAACAGCTGATCTTCCCGGAGATCGACTACGACAAGGTCGAGAAGGTCCGGGGCATGGACATCACCGTGGTGACGACGGCGAAAACCGACGACGAAGGGCGCGCGCTCCTGCGAGCCCTGGGGTTCCCGCTCGGGGAGCGCCAGGCCGTGAGGGCAGCATGAGCGGGGGGATAAGGACGAGGACATGGCGAAGAAGGCGCTGATCCAGAAGGCGAACCGGAGGCCCAAGTTCCGGGTTCGCGCCTACACCCGGTGCCGGCGGTGCGGCCGTCCGCGGGCCGTCTACCGGCGGTTCGGGCTGTGCCGGCTGTGCTTCCGGCAGCTGGCCCACCAGGGCGAGATCCCCGGCATCACCAAGGCGTCGTGGTGATCCACCGATGATGACCGATCCCATCGCCGACCTGCTGGCTCGGATCCGCAACGCGAGCCTGGCGTTCAAGGACGACATCCAGCTGGACCACTCCAAGCTCAAGGAAGAGGTGGCCCGGATCCTGACCCGCGAGGGGTACGTGGAGGGCTACCGGGTGGAGGACCAGCTGCCCCGAAGGATCCTGATCGTCGAGATGAAGTACGGACCGGACCGCGAGCGGGTCATCAGCGGCCTCCAGCGGGTGTCGAAGCCGGGCCGCCGCGTGTACGCCGACCGGGCCCACCTCCCGCGGGTCCAGGGCGGCCTCGGGGTGGCCATCCTGTCGACCTCGCAGGGCATGATGAGCGACCGGCAGGCGGCACGGCGAGGGATCGGCGGCGAAGTGCTGTGCTACGTGTGGTGATCACGGAGGTTCGGCTTCAGTGAGCAGAATCGGGAAGCAGCCCATCGACATCCCCTCTGGGGTCCAGGTCGAGGTGCAGGGGACCCGGGTCACCGTGACCGGGCCCAAGGGCACGCTCGAGCAGGGGGTCAGCCGCGACATGAAGGTCGTGGTGGAGGACGGCCACGTCCGGGTGGAGCGCCCCTCCGACGAGCGGGAGCACAAGGCTCTGCACGGGCTGACCCGTTCGCTCATCGCCAACATGGTGGAGGGAGTGACCAAGGGCTACGAGAAGCGCCTCGAGATCCACGGCGTGGGGTACCGCGCCGCTCTGAGGGGCTCTGACCTCGAGCTCCAAGTGGGCTATTCGCACTCCGTGACCATGGTCCCCCCGGAAGGGGTGGAGTTCGAGGTGCCCGCGCCGAACCGCGTGGTGATCCGAGGGATCGACAAGCATCTCGTCGGCCAGGTGGCTGCCAACGTGCGGAAGGTTCGCAAGCCCGAGCCCTACAAGGGCAAGGGCATCCGGTACGAAGGGGAGTACGTGCGGAAGAAGAGCGGCAAGGCGGCCAAGGGGGCGCTGGCATGATCCACGCGGCCGCGAAGCGTCGAGCCCGCCTCCGGCGGCATCGCCGGGTCCGAAAGGGGATCTCCGGTGAGGTCGCCCGGCCGCGGCTGGCCGTGTACCGGTCCAACCGGCACATCTACGTCCAGCTGGTGGACGACGGGCAGGGACACACCTTGGTCTCGGCCTCCGACCTCGACCCCGAGGTCCGAGGGGCCACGGGAGACAAGGTGGGCCGGGCCAAGGAGGTCGGGAAGCTCATCGCCCGGCGGGCCAAGGAGTCCGGCATCGAGCGGGCGGTGTTCGACCGCGGAGGCTTCCTGTTCCACGGGCGAGTGGCGGCGGTCGCGGAGGGTGCCCGAGAGGAGGGCCTGCAGATTTGAGACGTTACGACAGTGCCGAGCGAACGCCCTACGAGGAGCGGGTCGTGTCGATCAACCGCGTGGCCAAAGTGGTCAAGGGCGGCCGGCGGTTCTCGTTCGCCGCTCTCGTCGTGGTGGGAGACGGCGCCGGGCGCGTGGGGATCGGCTACGGCAAGGCCAAGGAGGTTCCCGCCGCCATCCAGAAGGGCGTCGAGGAAGCCAAGAAGTCCATGTTCGAAGTTCCGCTCATGGGAACCACCATCCCGCACCAGGTGATAGGTGCGGACGGCGCCGGACGAGTGCTCCTGAAGCCGGCGGCCCCGGGCACGGGAGTGATCGCCGGAGGGCCCGTGCGCGCCGTCGTGGAGTGCGCGGGGATCACGGACATCCTCTCGAAGTCCCTAGGCTCCCACAACCCGATCAACATCGTGCACGCCACCATGGCCGGCCTGCGCGGACTGCGCCGGCCCGAGGACGTGGCGCGTCTCAGGGGCCAGGCGGTCGCGCAGGTGGCTCCTCGCCCCATGCTCGAGGCGATGGCCGAAGCGCGGCACTGGATGGATGAGAAGCGCGCCGAGGTGGAGGGCGGGGATGGCGAGGCTTAAGGTCACCCAGGTGCGCAGCGTCATCGGCACCACCCGACGGCAGCGCGAGACGATCCGGGCCCTCGGCCTCAAGCGCATCCGCCACGCGGTGGTCAAGGATGACCGCCCGGAGATCCGCGGGATGATCGCGAAGGTCCGGCACATGGTTCAGGTGGAGGACGTATCCGAGGAAGGGGAACCAGGATGAGGCTGCATCACCTGCGTCCGCCACCCGGCGCGAAGCGCGATCCCAAGAGGATGGGCCGGGGTCGTTCCGCCGGCCAGGGCAAGACGGCAGGGCGGGGGACCAAGGGCTACCTGGCCAAGCACGGGAAGAAGCCCGGCTACGAGGGCGGTCAGATGCCGTTGGCCCGCCGGGTGCCCAAGGTGAAGACCCAGCCGGCCCGGATGCTCCCGCCCCGGGAGGAATGGGCCGTGGTCAACCTCGACCGGCTGACCGAGCGGTTCGAGGCGGGCACCACGGTGACACCTGAGGATATGGCCGGGGCCGGCCTGGTGCGGCCTCGACTGCCCGTCAAGGTGCTGGGGCGGGGGGAGATCGACCGGGCGCTCACCGTCCAGGCCCACCAGTTCTCGCGGGCCGCCAAGGAGAAGATCGAGCAGGCCGGGGGCACCGCGGAGACCCTGGGCTGATGTCCTTCGGCTCGGCTGAGAGGCGGTAAACTGAAAGCCCCCGCCC
The DNA here is from genome assembly GCA_036001425.1 of Actinomycetota bacterium. Classification (GTDB taxonomy): domain Bacteria; phylum Actinomycetota; class UBA4738; order UBA4738; family CALAEC01; genus DASYVD01. The sequence goes on along the minus strand of DASYUI010000022.1, from coordinate 23,172 downwards.
GGAGACGGGGTCAGGGGGGCAGACAGATCAAGGACCGAGGATGCTGAGGGCCGTTTTCAACGCGTTCAAGATCCCGGATCTTCGGAAGAAGATCCTGTTCACGCTGTTCATCATCTCCGTGTACCGGGTCGGTTCCCACATCCCGGTGCCCAACGTCGACGTGCAGGAGCTGGCGCGACAGTCGCAGGCCACCCAGCAGGGCATCCTCTCCTTCATCAACCTGTTCTCGGGCGGGGCACTCTCGCGCCTGGCCGTCTTCGCGCTGGGGATCATGCCCTACATCACGAGCTCGATCATCATGCAGCTCCTCACGGTGGTGATCCCCAAGCTCGAGCAATGGCAGAAGCAGGGTGAGATGGGGGTGAAGAAGATCACCCAATGGACCCGGTACATGACGGTGGCCCTCGCCCTGCTCCAGTCCACCGGGCTGATCTTTCTGTTCAACAACCAGTTCACCGGCTCCATCATCGTATTCACGCCGGCCCGAGTGGCCTTCATGGTGGTGACCCTCACCGCCGGGACCGCCATGATCATGTGGCTCGGTGAGCTCATCACCCAACGGGGGATCGGCAACGGGATGTCGGTGCTCATCTTCACCAGCGTGATCTCCCGGCTTCCGTTCGAGGGAGCGGCCGTGCTCCGGCAGGGGACTCCGCTCCAGTTCGGAGTGATCGTCCTGCTGGGCCTGGCCATCATCGTGGCCGTCGTGTTCATGGAGCAGGGACAGCGGCGGATCCCGGTCCAGTACGCGAAACGGATCGTCGGCCGGCGGATGACCGCCGGGGGGAGCACGTACATCCCGCTCAAGGTGAACCAGGCGGGGGTCATCCCCATCATCTTCGCCTCGTCCGTGCTGTACTTCCCGACCCTGATGGGTTCGGTGATCCATTGGGAGGGGTTCCAGAACTTCGTGAACAACGTGCTGCTGAACCAGGGTCACCCGGTGTACATCGTGATGTACGGGCTCCTGGTGATCTTCTTCGCCTACTTCTACACCGCGATCACCTTCAACCCGATCGACACGGCGGACAACATCCGGAAGTACGGGGGGTTCATCCCGGGCATCCGGCCCGGCCGTCCCACGGCCGAGCACCTGGACTTCATCCTCACCCGGATCACGCTGCCGGGGTCGCTCTTCCTGGCGCTCATCGCTCTGATCCCGTCCATCGTGTTCGCGTTCTGGCTGCTGAACCCCAACACCTTTCCCTTCGGAGGCACGTCGATCCTGATCGTGGTGGGAGTCGCCCTCGAGACCATGAAGCAGCTGGAGTCGCAGCTCACCATGCGGCACTACGAGGGCTTCCTGAGGTAGCGGTGAGGATCGTCCTCCTGGGGTCGCCGGGAGCGGGCAAGGGGACGCAGGCGAAGCGACTTTCCGAGACCCATCGGGTCGCCCACATCGCCAGCGGTGACATCTTCCTGAGGAACATCCGGGAGGAGACGGAGCTGGGGAAGCTGGCGAAGCCCTACTACGAATCCGGACGGCTCGTGCCCGACGAGCTGACGTTGGGAATGGTCGTCGCCGCGATCCGGAAAGCCGAAGGCGGCTTCGTGCTGGACGGATTCCCCAGGAATGCGGTGCAGGCCGAGATCCTGGAGCAAGAGCTCGAGGCGGCGGGACGGCCGCTCCAGGCGGCGCTGGCACTCCTCATCGACGGTGAGACCGCCGTGAAACGCATCGCCGGCCGGCGCACGTGCCTCAATGACGAGAAGCACGTGTTCAACGTGTACTTCAGCCCCCCCCGAGAGAAGGGGACGTGCGACGTCTGCGGAGGAACCCTCGTCCAGCGACCCGATCAGACCGAGGAAGCGGTCCGCAAGCGGTTCGAGGTGTACAAGGAACAGACCGCCCCGCTCCAGAAGTTCTATTCGGACAGGGGCCTCCTTCGAGAGGTGGGCGCGTCGGGGACCGAGGATGACGTGGCCGGGCGGGTCCAGGTGGCCCTCGCGGACCTCGGGGGGGGAACTCGCCCCGAGCAGTCGAGCCCCGGGACGCGAAAGCGAGCGGACCCCCCGCCACCGGACGACGGGGCGGCCCCATGATCATCCACAAGTCTGCGGACGAGATCGAGCGGATGCGTCGCGCCGGCCGGGTGGTGGCCGCCACGATCGAGCGCCTCGTGGCCGGGGTACGTCCCGGAGCAACCACCGCCCAGCTGGATCGCCTGGCGGAGGAAGCCATCCGCTCCGCGGGTGCCGTACCGTCGTTCAAGGGCTACCGCGGATTTCCCGCCTCGATCTGCACGTCGCTCAACGAGCAGGTGGTCCATGGGATTCCCGGCTCCCGGGTCCTCCGAGAGGGCGACCTTCTGTCCCTCGACGTGGGTGCGATCTGGGACGGCTACCATGCAGACTCGGCCGTCTCGGTCTTCGTGGGTGAGCCTTCCTCGGCCGAGGCCGAGAAGCTCGTGCGGGTCACCGAGGAGTCGCTGGAGGCGGGCATCGCTCAGATCCGCCAGGGCGGCCGTCTCTCGGACATCTCGCACGCCGTTCAGGAGACGGCCGAGGGGGCGGGGTTCTCCGTGGTGCGTGAGTACGTGGGCCACGGGATCGGCCGCAGCCTCCACGAGGACCCCCAGATTCCGAACTACGGGCCTCCCGGACGGGGCCCCGAGCTCCGACCGGGGCTGGTGCTCGCGATCGAGCCCATGGTGAACCTGGGTGGGTGGGAGACGCGGGTGCTCGCCGACGAGTGGACCGTGGTGACCCTCGACGGGAGCCTCTCGGCTCACTTCGAGCACACCATCGTCCTGGGCGAGGACGGGGCCGAGGTCCTCACGGCCAGAGGATGACGGCGGCGTGCCACGCACCGCCCGGTCTCGTTTCCGCTGGTCGCGCCCGGTTCGACCGCCCCGGGCCGCGTCTCTGGACGAAGCACGCGACCCTGCCCTATACTTCGCTTTTGGCCCCCGGTGCGGCCGGGGGTCGTTCACGCGCGATCCCCGGAGCCTCAGTCCGGTGCGTCGCGCCCCGGGAGCTGAAACGTGAAGGTACGTCCGTCTGTCAAGAAGATGTGCGAGAAGTGCAAGATCATCCGCCGCCGCGGGCGGGTCATGGTGATCTGTTCGAACCCGCGGCACAAGCAGAGGCAGGGATAGCATGGCGCGGATCGCCGGTGTGGACCTCCCCCGCGACAAGCGGGTGGATGTCGCGCTGACCTACATCTACGGGGTCGGCCCTTCGCGGGCGCGGTCCATCGTCCAGTCCGCCCGTGTCGAGGGCGGCACCAAGGTCCGGGAGCTCTCCGAAGAGGAGGTAGTCCGGATCCGCGAGTGGATCGACCGTAACGAGAAGGTGGAGGGCGACCTCCGCCGCGACGTGGCCCAAGACATCAAGCGGAAGATCGAGATCGGCGCGTACCAGGGGATCCGGCACCGCCGGAGCCTGCCGGTCCACGGACAGCGCACGCACACGAACGCGCGGACCCGCAAGGGCCCGAAGAAGACGGTCGGTGTGAAGCGCAAGAAGGGGAAGTAGCAGCCGTGGCCAAGCCCAAGAAGAAGGTTCGCCGCAAGGAGAAGAAGAACATCGCCCACGGGGCGGCGCACATCAAGTCGACGTTCAACAACACGATCGTCACCATCACGGACCTCGAGGGGAACACGCTCGCCTGGGCCAGCGCGGGCAACGTCGGGTTCAAGGGCAGCAGGAAGTCCACGCCTTTCGCCGCGCAGCTGGCGGCGGAGGCCGCGGCCCGGAGAGCCCAGGAGCACGGGGTCCGGAAGGTCGAGGTGTTCGTGAAGGGCCCGGGATCCGGCCGGGAGACGGCCATCCGATCGCTGGCCGCCACCGGTCTGGAGATCCTGGGGATCCAGGACGTCACGCCGGTCCCGCACAACGGGTGCCGTCCGCGCAAGCGGCGGCGCGTCTAACCACAGAGCACCGCCGGGCAGGTGCCGGCGGCCTGCGGCCGGGCAGGAGTGGATGATCCCCGGCCAAAGGAGGAAACGAAGTGCTCATCGTCACGAGACCAAGGATCCAGGAGGAGAGCGCCACTCAGACGCGCTCCAAGTTCGCCATCGAGCCCCTCGAGCCGGGGTTCGGCTACACCCTCGGGAACTCGCTTCGGCGCACGCTGCTCTCGTCGATCCCCGGAGCGGCCATCTCAAGGATCAAGATCGAAGGGGTCCTCCACGAGTTCTCGACCATCCCCAAGGTCAACGAGGACGTCACCGACATCATCCTGAACATCAAGGAGATGGTGATCCACTCCGAGGTGGACGAGCCGGTGATGATGTACCTCAAGGCCAAGGGGCCTGGAGAAGTCAAGGCGGGGGACATCTCCCCGCCCGCCGGGGTGGAGATCCTGAACCCCGACCTGCACATCGCGACGCTCGGCAAGGGCGCCGGACTCGAGGTCGAGATGGAGGTGGAGCGGGGGGTGGGCTACCGGCCGGCCGACCAGAACAAGCGGCCCCGGGACCCCATCGGGGTGATCCCCATCGACTCGATCTTCTCGCCGGTGCGACGAGTCTCCTACGCGGTGGAGAACACCCGCGTGGAGCAGATGACCGACCGCGACCGCCTGATCATCGACGTAGAGACGAACGGCGCGGTCAGCGCCCGGGAGGCCATGGCGTCCGCGGGAACCACGCTAACCGAGCTGATGAACCTGTTCGCCGACCTCTCGGAGACGCCGGGCATCTCGCTCGGGCCGGCCGAGGGGGAGGAGCATGTCGCGGGCGAGCTGGCGCTCCCGATCGAGGAGCTCAGCCTGTCGGTGCGGTCGTACAACTGCCTGAAGCGCGAAGGCATCAACACCGTGGCGGAGCTGGTCCAGAAGACCGAGCAGGAGCTGATGGACATCCGCAACTTCGGACAGAAGTCCATCGACGAGGTCAAGTCCAAGCTCGACGAGTTGGGACTGGGGCTCCGGGAGGCCTAGGGGGAAGCGAGGGGGTCCAGGGGGGCAGCAGCCCCGCGAGGCGGAGCCGAGCGGAAATAGGCTGCTGCATTCCCCCTGGCCGAAGGACGTTGCCGGGGGCAGCGGACTGAGGAGGAGGAAACGAGGGTGCCGAAGCCGAGGAAGGGACCGCGGTTGGGGTCCGGGCCGTCCCACCAGAAGCTGATGCTCGGAGGGATGGCGGCGGCGCTGTTCGTCCACGAGCGGATCCGCACTACCGAGGCCAAAGCCAAGGCCCTCCGGCCGGTTGCCGAGCGCCTGATCACGTTCGCCAAGAAGGGCGACGTCCACGCCCGCCGCGAGGTGCTCAAGGTCGTGCCGGATCGGGACGTGGTCCACCGGCTGTTCGCCGAAATCGCGCCGAGGTTCGCGGAACGGAACGGGGGCTATACGCGGATCCTGAAGGTCGAGCCCAGACAGGGCGATGGCGCTCCCATGGCCATCATCGAGCTGGTCGGCCGGCGGGAGGAATAGGGGGTCCAGGGGGAAAGTGGCGGGGTGCCCGCGTATCGCAGCGAGCGAAAGCGAGCGAGATACGTGGGGTGCCCAGCAGCCCCGCGGAACGAAGTGGAGCGGAACAGGCTGCTGCATTCCCCCTGGCCGAAGGACGCTGCCGAAGGCAGGGGACTAGGAGGAGGAAAAGGTCCTCAGGCTGGTCTTGGCGTACGACGGGACGGACTTCCGGGGGTTCGCCCGCCAGCCCGGACAGCGAACCGTTCAGGGCACCCTGGAGGAAGCGCTGAGCAGGGTCCTGGGAACGGTGCCCCGCCTGTCGGTGGCGGGGAGGACGGACGCTGGGGTCCACGCCGAGGGGCAGGTGGTCTCGTTCGATGCGGACGCGGACCCACAGCGAGTTCAGCGGGCCGTGAACGGGATGCTGGGCCCGGAGGTGGTGGTCGTGCGGGCGGCGCGTGCCCCGGCGGGGTTCGACGCCAGGCGCTCCGCCACGGCCCGGGAGTACCGGTACCGGGTCCGGGCCGGGGCGGTGGCGAACCCGTTCACCGCCCGGTACGAGTGGCACCGCCCGGGCGAATACGGGCTCGTACCGATGAGGCGAGCGGCGCGGTCGCTCGAGGGGGAGCACGACTTCGCCTCGTTCTGCCGGGCAGTAAAGGAGCCGGCCTCCACCGTTCGGACGCTGGACCGGCTGACGGTGGGGCGGCGGGATGAGGTGGTGGAGGTTCGGGCCCGGGCGGACTCGTTCCTGCACCAGATGGTGCGGAGCCTGGTGGGGACGCTGGTGGTGGTGGGAGAAGGGCGGATGGAGCCTGAAGCCATGACGGAGGTGCTGAGAGCGAGGTCGCGGGCGGCGGCGGGCGCCGTGGCGCCGCCGCACGGTCTCACTCTGGTTCGGGTAGTCTATGGCTGGCGACCGTCTCGACCAGCGGAAACGCCGGAGCGGGGTGGCCCTTCGTGAAGACGTACAGTCCCAAGCCGAAAGAGATCAGCCGCGCCTGGTACGTGGTGGATGGCGACGGCGTGGTCTTGGGCCGGCTGGCCTCGGAGGTGGCGAAGGTCCTCCGGGGTAAACACAAGCCCATCTACGCGCCCCACCTCGACACCGGAGACCACGTCATCGTGGTGAACGCGTCCAAGGTCCGGCTGACCGGAGCGAAGCTGGAGAGCAAGATGTACTACCGCCACTCGGGATACCCCGGCGGACTCCGCGAGATCCCCTACGACCGGCTCATGGCCACCCGGCCGCAGCTCGCCGTGGAGAAGGCCGTCCGGGGGATGCTCCCCCACAATCGTCTGGGCCGGCAGATGGCCAAGAAGCTGAAGGTGTACGCGGGCCCCGACCACCCACACGCGGCGCAGAATCCCGTGCCCCTCGAGTTCGGCCGGCGCCCGGTCGAAAGGGCGAGCGCGGGGACGAACCCCGAGAAGACGCGTGCGGGGAAGACCAAGGAGGAGTAGATGGCAGACGTGGAGGTACAAGAGCCGCAGGAGGCCCAGGAGGCGCCGGCGGTCGAGGTCAAGGACGGTGCCGCGGCCACCGGCCGGAGGAAGGAGGCCGTGGCCCGCGTTCGCCTGGTGGCGGGATCGGGCCTATTCCAGCTGAACGGACGGTCCCTCGAGGACTACTTCCCGGCCAGGACCCAGCGGGTCCTGGTCACGGCACCGCTTCGCCGGGCCGGGAGAGAGAAGGAGCTCGACGTGATCGCCCGCATCGAGGGCGGGGGAGCTACGGGCCAGGCGGGCGCTCTGCAACACGGGATCGCCCGAGCCCTGGTGCTCATGGACCCTTCCCTTCGCACCGCCCTCAAGCGGGACGGCTTCCTCACCCGTGACGCGCGGGAGAAGGAACGGCGCAAGTACGGGCTGAAGAAGGCCCGGAAGGCGCCGCAGTACAGCAAGCGCTGATCCCAGCGAGCGGGAACCGTTCTCAGCAGCCGGCGGCCTCGGCGGCCGCCTTGGCCTTCTCGATCGCCGCCACGTAGGGGGCGAGGTCCTTTCGCTGCGCCGCGGCCGCGTCCAGGTCGGTCTCCATCTGCTCGAGCTCCTGCCGCTGCACCCGGCAGGCGGCCGCGTCGGGACCGAGGCCGCACGACGTGGTGAGTACCAGGACGGCGATGGTCAGGGCACGCTTCACGTCCTGGTTCATCGGCGCGAGCGGCCACCGGGTGTAGCGGCGGCTCGGGGCAGGGGTGGCTTCCTCCCTCCGGCGGGTAAGATTCGCAGGTGGGCAGGCTGTTCGGGACCGATGGCGTGCGAGGAGTGGCCAACCGGGATCTCACCCCGGAGCTGGCCTTCTCCCTGGGCAGGGCCGCGGCCATCGTGCTGGGCCAGGAGGGCCGTCCCGCCCTCGTGGTCGGCCGGGACACCAGGCCGTCCGGTCCCATGCTCGTGGCGGCCCTGGCGGCGGGGGCGTGCTCCGCGGGCGGAGACGTGCATCGTCTGGGGATCGTGCCGACGCCCGCGATCGCCTTCGCGACCGTGGACCGCCGGGCCCGTGCCGGGGCGGTGATCTCCGCCTCCCACAACCCCCCCGAGGACAACGGGATCAAGTTCTTCTCGTCGAACGGGATGAAGCTCCCCGACGAGGTCGAGGACCAGATCGAGCGAGTGGTTCGGGAGGGGGACGGGCCCCGGCCTCTGGGGGCGGAGGTCGGGCACATCTACGACCCCGTGGAGGAGCTCGACGCCTACGTCGAGCACCTGGTGACGTGCGCGGAAGCGCGCCTCGACGGGATGCGGATCGTGGTGGACTGTGCCAACGGTGCGGCCTACCGGCTGGCCCCGCAGGCCCTCCGGCTCCTGGGAGCGGAGGTTCACGCCATCAACACCGAATCGGACGGGACCAACATCAACATCGGGTGTGGGGCAACCCATCCGGAGGTGGTAGCGGAGGCCGTCCGATCATTGGGGGCCGACGCCGGTGTGGCCCACGACGGGGACGCCGACCGCGCCATCTTCGTCGACGCCGAAGGCCGAGTGATAGACGGCGACCATGTCCTGGCCGCCTGCGCGGTGGCCATGAAGGAGGACGGCCACCTGGCCCAGGGCACCGTCGTGAGCACGGTCATGGCCAACCTGGGGTTCCGCCGGGCCATGGCCGAGGCCGGGATCACCGTGCTCGAGACGCCCGTGGGTGACCGCTACGTTCTGGAGGAGATGGTCCGCTCCGGAGCCGTTCTCGGTGGAGAGCAGTCCGGCCACATCATCTTCCGGGATCACGCCACGACGGGAGACGGGCTTCTCACGGCGGTGCGGTTCTTCTCGCTGGCTCGCCGCAAGGACACGACGGTGGCGGGGCTCGCCGCAACGATGCAGCGGTACCCGCAGGTTCTGGAGAACATCCAGGTGTCCCGGAAGGACCACCTGGAGGCTGCCCAAGAGGTATGGGATGCGGTCCGGGCGGCGGAGGTGGCGCTCGGGGAGGGCGGCAGGATCCTGGTTCGACCCTCGGGGACCGAGGCGTTGGTCCGGGTGATGGTGGAGGCCGAGACCGAGGAGGATGCCCGCCGCCACGCGGACGCCGTGGCGGGAGCCGTCCGCAACGCCCTGGGGAACTAGGACAAGAGGCGAGGGAAACAGGGACCGGCCTCAAGGCTCGTACAGGGACCGGCTGGTACCATTGGCGCCTCATGTGCGGCATCGTCGGCTACGTCGGCCCCGACGAGGCGCTCCCCATCATCATCGAGGGGCTCAAGCGTCTCGAGTATCGCGGCTACGACTCGGCCGGAGTGGTAGTCGTGGACGGCGAGCTGTCCGTGGTCAAGAAGGCCGGGAAGCTCGAGGCATTGGAGAAGGAGCTTACCGAGAACGGTTCACCCGCCGGCCGGGTGGGGATGGGGCACACCCGGTGGGCAACTCACGGGGAACCGAACGACCGCAACGCGCATCCCCACCTCGACTGCCAGGGCCGCGTGGCCGTCATCCACAACGGGATCATCGAGAACTTCCACGAGCTCAAGCAGCGGCTGTTGGAGGATGGGCACGAGTTCGTCTCGGACACGGATACCGAGTGCGTGGCCCACCTGATCGAGGAGCGCTACGAGGGCGACCTGGCGGCCGCGGTTCGCGGGGCGGTGGCCGAGCTGGACGGGGCCTACGCACTCGTGGTCCTGAGCGCCGACGAACCAGACGTCGTGGTTGGCGTCCGCGTGTCCTCGCCGATGGTCATCGGGCTCGGTGACGGCGAGAACCTGCTTGCCTCCGACGCGCCGGCCCTCCTCTCCCGGACCCGACGGATCGTCCCCCTCGCCGACGGCCAGATGGTCGAGCTGCGGCGGGAGGGCGTCCGCATCACCGACCTCCAGGGCAACGAGGTGGCGGCGGAGCCTCTCGACATCGACTGGGACCTTTCCCGGGCGGAGAAGGGCGGCTACGAGGACTTCATGCTGAAGGAGATCTTCGAGCAGCCCGGCGCGGTGGAGGACACCATCCGGGGCCGCGTCCACCAAGGACGCCTGGTGCTCGACGAGCTCCGGATGACCGAGGACGACATCCGGGCGGTGGACAAGGTCTTCGTGGTGGCCTGCGGCACGGCTTTCCACGCGGGGCTCGTCGCCAAGTATGCCATCGAGCACTGGACCCGCCTCCCCGTGGAGATCGAGATCTCCAGCGAGTTCCGGTACCGCGATCCGGTCCTCGACCGCAACACGCTGACCCTGGCCATCTCCCAGTCGGGGGAGACCATCGACACGCTAGAAGCGGTGCGGCACGCCAAGCGACAGGACTCCTGGGTGCTGGCCATCACCAACACCGTCGGGTCCTCGGTGGCCCGCGAAGCCGATGCCGTGCTGTACACGCACGCCGGGCCCGAGATCGGCGTGGCGGCCACCAAGACCTTCGCCACCCAGATGGTCGCCCTCCACCTCGTGGCCCTGTACCTGGCGCAGGTCCGGGGCCAGATGTTCCCCCAGGAGATCCGGGAGGTGGTGGAGCACCTTCGGCAGCTGCCGGGCCAGCTCGAGTGGGTGCTTCAGCTGGAGACTCAGGTGAAGGGACTGGCCGATCGGTACCAGGGAGCCAGCAACGTCCTGTTCATCGGACGGCACACCGGGTTCCCGGCCGCGCTCGAGGGCGCGCTCAAGCTCAAGGAGATCTCCTACATCCACGCCGAGGGGTTCCCGGCGGGGGAGCTCAAGCACGGAGCGATCGCCCTGGTCGCTCGAGGCGTGCCGGTGATCGCCGTGGCCACGGAGTGCCACGTGTACCCCAAGGTCCTCTCGAATATCCAGGAGGTCAAAGCGCGCGGCGCGGTGGTCATCGCCGTGGCCACCGAGGGGGATCGGGAGATCGAGCGGTTCGCCGACCACGTCCTGTTCGTGCCCCGGACGCCCGAGCTTCTGTCGCCGGTCCTGGTGACCGTACCCCTCCAACTCTTCGCGTACCACGTGGCCAAGGCCCGCGGCTGCGACGTGGATCAGCCGCGCAACCTGGCGAAGTCGGTCACCGTCGAGTAGCCCATCGCGCCATGCGCATCCTTGGCGTCGGCGTGGACGTCGTGGAGGTGGAACGGGTCCAGAGGATCCTCGACCGGCGGTCCACGTTTCGGGACCGCGTCTTCACCCCCGAGGAGGTCGCCTACTGCGACGGGAAGGCCGTCCCCGCCCGTTACTACGCCGCCCGGTGGGCCGCTCGGGAAGCGTGCGTGAAGGCCCTGGGAGGCGTCCGGGATTTCCGGTGGCACGACATCCGGGTGGTGCGCACCCCGTCGGGGGCGCCCCGGCTGGCGCTGGAGGGCTCCGCCAAGGCCCGGGCCGACCGGGTCGGGGCCCTGGAGGTGCTCGTTTCCTTCTCCCACGAGGCCAGTATGGCGACCGCCTTCTGCATCGCCGTGGGCGAGTGATGTGCGGGGAAGGATTGAGACGCTAGCTGACCTGTGGAGCCTGAACTCGGACATCGCGCATGGGGAAGTCGTCAACGTTGTCCGTTATCAGGATGGACCCGTGAGCTCGTGCCGTCCCGGCCACGAGGGCGTCCGCCGTGTGGATGGTGATGCCTCGACTGGCGAAGTTGGCCTGATACCGCCCGGCTCTGGTGGCGGCCTCCCAGGTGGTCTCGAGGAAGTTCAACCGAGAGAGCAGACCGTCTACAGCCCTGCGCTCCTTCGGACGGGTTCCCCGGATGACCTCTGCGACGTTTACGCAGCTCGTTCCCAGATCGTGTCCGTCTGCGAGCAGGTTGAGGAGGAGGCGAGTGACGCCATCGTCCCCACGCAGGTGGCCGATGAGGATCGTGGTGTCGAGGAGGTATCGGCTCAGGGCCGATCCTCCGTCCGCCTGGTCCTTCGGACCCAGTCCCTCGTGGCCCGACGGTCACCCCAGTGGGCGTAGGTCCGTCCCCGAGTGACCCCGGCGGTATCCAGCAGGGCCTTCTCGAGCCCCATGCGGGAGAGCTTCTCCCGGGCGGCTTCCTCGAGGAACCTGCTCCTGCCGCGGGCTCCGACCGTACGATCGATCGCTTCGAGGACTTCCTCAGACATCACCACGTGCGTGCGCGCCATGGCCGCGGTTTCTCCTAAGTCCCACTGCCAGTCCCACTATAGCATGGTCCTTCTTTGAATCAACGAGGTGGGGTCCGATGTCCGTCCTCGGGGGTCTGCTCGCGGTACCCTCCTTTCGTGAACGCTAGCGTGAAGGGCTGACAGCGTGCAGCCCGTCCTGACGGCCGCGCAGACACAGGCGCTGGACCGGGAGACCGAGGCCCGGGGAGTTCCCGTGGCCGAGCTCATGGAACGAGCCGGCCTGGCGGTGGCCCGGGCCGCACTGGCCCTGGCCGGCGGGGGATACGGCCGCCGGGCAGTGGTAGTAGCGGGGAAGGGGAACAACGGCGGCGATGGGCTGGTGGCCGCCCGGCATCTGGCCCGCTCGGGGATGCGGGTTCGGGTGCACATCCTGCTGGAGGACCCCGGCTCCGGGCTCCGCCAGCCCGCCCTGACCAACTTCCACCGGATGGTCGAGGCGGACGTCCCATGGCACACGTTCTCGGAGGAGCGGCTGGAACGCGACCTGGCCCGAGCGGACGTGGCGGTGGACGCCATCTTCGGAACCGGGTTCCGGGGCCATCCGGAAGGCGAACATGCCACCGCCATCGAGGCCCTGAATGCGGGTGGGGCCGCCGTCGTGGCGGTCGACATCCCTTCGGGCGTGGAGGGAGACACCGGGGCCGTCCGCGGGCCCGCCGTTCGGGCGGCGGTGACGGTGGCGCTGGGAGCCCCCAAGGCCGGCGACGTCCTGTTCCCCGGAGCCGCCCACGCCGGGGTGCTGGAGGTGGCCGACATCGGGTTCCCGGAGGACCTCCTGAAGAGCGACGTGCTCCTGGTCCAGCCCGAGGACGTGGCCGGCCTGCTCCCCGAGCGGGGGCCCGACGACCACAAGCGGCGGTCGGGTGTGGTCCTCGTGGTGGCCGGATCCCGCCGCATGACCGGCGCGCCCCGGCTGGTGGCCCGGGGAGCGTACCGGGCCGGCGCCGGGCTCCTGCAGGTGGCCGTGCCCCAGGGGATCCTCCCCGTGGTCCAGTCGGGGGTGGTGGAGGCGACCTTCCTGCCTCTTCCCGAGGGGGCTTCGGGAAGCCCTGCCGCGGCGGCGTGGGAGGTCCTCGAGGAGCGGCTGGAGGACTTCGGGGCGGTTGCGGTGGGCCCGGGCCTATCCACCGACGACGACACCCCGGAGCTCGTCCGCCGGCTGGTGGCCGAGTCGCCGGTGCCGGTGGTCGTGGACGCCGACGCCCTCAACGCCTTCGCCGGACGGGCCGGTGAGCTCTCCCGGAGACGTGCGGACGCGGTGCTCACCCCGCACACCGGAGAGTTCGCCCGTATGTTCGGGATGCGCGCCGAGGAGGTCCTGGACGACCGGGTGGGGTTCGTGCGGAAGGCCGCGGCCGAGACCGGGGCGGTGGTCCTCTTGAAAGGGAGCCGGACGCTGGTTGCTCTGCCGGACGGCGAGGTTCGAGTGAACCCCACCGGCACGCCGGTCCTGGCCACGGGAGGAACTGGGGACGTGCTCACCGGGATGATCGCGACGTACCTGGCCCGCGGACTCCCGTCTTCGGACGCGCCCACGCTTGCCGCGTACCTCCACGGGGTCGCCGGCCAGGTGGCGGGCGAGGTGGCCGGTGAGGGGACGGTGGCGTGGGACGTCGCCGAGGCAATCCCCGCCGCCGTTCGGCGGCTGCAGGAGCAAGCAGAGGAGGGCGGTTGACCGCGGGGCCCTTCCGCCCCACCGCGGCGGTGGTCGATCTCGATGCCGTGCGGCACAACGTCAGGGCCCTCAAGCCGCCCGGCGCCGAGCTGATGGCGGTGGTGAAGGCGAACGGGTACGGCCACGGGGATGTCCCCGTGGCCCGGGCGGCGCTCGAGGCGGGGGCCACCTGGCTCGGCGTGGCCCTGGTCGAAGAGGGACTCCGGCTCCGCGACGCGAAGATCGACGCGCCCGTGCTGGTCCTGACGGAGGTCCCCCGCGGAGCCGAGAAGGAGGCCCTCGCCGCCGGGCTCACCCCCACGCTCTACACGGACGATGGACTCGCAGGCTTGGCCGAGGCCGCTGCTGCCCTGGGCCGGAGTGTCCCCGTGCACGTCAAGCTGGACACCGGGATGCACCGGGTCGGCTTGGCCCCGGGGATGGCACGGGCCTTCTGCCTCCGGGTGCTCGAGTCGGGGCTCGAGCTCGAGGGAGTGTGGACCCACTTCGCCGTCGCGGAGGAGCCTGACGACCCGTCGTCCCGCCGTCAGCTCGACCTCTTCCGCGAGAGCCTGGACCACCTCGCGGACGGCGGCATCCGTCCACGCTACCGGCACGCCGCCAACTCGGCTGCCGTCCTGGCGTTTCCCGATTCGCATCTCGACCTGGTGCGCGTGGGGATCGCCGCGTACGGGATCTCCCCTGGCCCCGCCCTCGAGGGGCGAGCAGACCTGCGGCCGGCCATGTCGCTGCGCTCCCGGGTGACCATGGTGAAGCGGGTCCCGGCGGGGGAGGGCGTCTCGTACGGGCTCCGCTACCGGCTGGAGCGTGAGTCCACGGTGGCGACCGTGGCGGTGGGGTACGCGGACGGATACCACCGGGCGGCCTCGGGGAGGGCCGAGGTCCTGATCGGAGGACGCCGCCACCCCGTGGCCGGAACGGTGACCATGGACCAGATCACGGTGGACTGCGGGGACGACCCCGTCGGCCCGGGAGACGAGGTCGTGCTGTTCGGTGGGCAAGGGGAGGAGGAGATCCGGGTCGAGGAGCTCGCCGGGTGGGCGGCCACGATCGGCTACGAGGTGGTCTGTGCGGTGAGCGAGCGGGTCCCCCGAGAGTACCGTGGCTAGGGGGCACCTGCTCCGCAACGTGGCCTTCGGCGTCGGCGCCGCCGCCCTGGGGGCCGCCACGACCGCCGCGGGTGTCCGCATGGCAGCCCGCCGGATTCGCGCGCGGCCGGACCCCGAGGCCGGGGAGGACCTCGGGGCTCTCCCACCCGATGACCTTACCCCGGCGGTCTCCTTCGACGGGACCGAGCTCGCAGTGCGGGCCGCGGGCCCCGACGGGGCTCCCGCGGTGTTGTTCTCTCACGGGTTCAGCCTCGACATGACCACCTGGTACTACCAGTGGCGCCACCTCTCCGACCGTTATCGGGTGGTGCTGTTCGACCATCGGGGGCACGGACGCTCCGGACGCCCACCCGACGGCGACTTCTCGCTCCGGTCCATGGGCCGGGACGTCCGGGCGGTCCTCGACCGGGCGGTCCCGGAAGGACCGGCGGTCCTCGTCGGACACAGCATGGGAGGGATGGCCCTGCTCTCGTTCGCCGAGGAGTTCCCACAGGAGTTCGGGACCCGGGTTGCCGGTGTGGTCCTGGCCGACACCGCCGCTTCGGACCTGGTGCGGGAGGCTCTCGGGGACCTCGGATCCCGGGCCGAGCGGGCCCTCCGCCCACTGCTCTGGCGGATCGCCGGCAACGTGGACCGGAGCGATCGGGTACGCCGGGTGCTCCAGCAGCGCGGAGCCGACCTAGCCCTGCTCGTCGCGCGGGTCACGAACTTCGGGCCGGACGCCTCTCCGTCCCAGGTCGACCACGTAGCCCGTCTGTCGGCCGCCGCGCCGGTGGAGGTGTGGGTGCACACCGCCCGGGACCTCGTCGACATGGACTTCCGCGAGGCGCTGGCCAACATCACCGTGCCTGCCCTGGTGGTGGTGGGGGACCGCGACCTCGTAACACCGAAAGCCAGCACCGAGGCCCTCCGTGACTCCCTGCCGCAGGGCCGCGCCGTGGCCATCGCCCGGGCGGGCCATGTGTCGATGATGGAGCGCCACCGGGCGTTCAACGAGGTGCTGCAAGGCTTCCTGGATGATGTGCTTCCGGCAAAGGCCAGGCCCCGGCGAAGGCGAACTTCAAAGGAGTGACCACCACGGGCATCTGCGAGGTCGAAGGAATTCAGGTCGGACACTGGACGGACCGCCAGGGCCTCACCGGGTGCACGGCGATCCTGTGCCCGCCGGGAACCATGGGTTCGGGCGAGGTCCGGGGCGGAGCCCCGGCGACCAGGGAGACGGATCTCCTCCGTCCGGGCACGATGGTCCAGGAGGTCCACGGCGTCTTGCTCACGGGCGGGAGTGCCTTCGGTCTGGCCTCCGCGGACGGCGTGATGCGGTGGCTCGAGGAACGGGGCGTGGGGTTCGACGCCGTGGTGGCGCGAGTGCCGATCGTTCCGACGGCGGCCCTGTTCGATCTCGGGGTCGGTGACCCTAAGGCGCGCCCGGGCCCGGACCAGGGCTATTCGGCTTGCGAAGCCGCCGGCCCCGCCGCCGGGGAGGGCTCCGTTGGAGCGGGGACGGGGGCCACCGTTGCCAAGCTGTTCGGTCCCCATCGCGCGGTAAAGGGCGGCCTGGGGATGGCCGCCGCCGACGACGGAGGGGTCACCGTGGGGGCGCTGGCCGCGGTGAATGCCTTCGGTGAGGTCGTCGGGGAGGATGAAGCGGTGATCGCTGGCGCGCGGCCGGCCGGGCCCGGCGAGGAAGACGAACAGCCCCCGGGCGGGGACTGGGCCCGGCCCGGAACCAGCACCACGCTGGCCGTGGTGGCCACCGACGCGACGCTCTCCAAGGAGCGGGCGCACCTTCTGGCTCGGGCGGCGCACGACGGTATTGGCCGGGCGGTGAGGCCCGCGCATACAATGGTCGACGGGGACACCATCTTCACCCTCGCCACGGGCAGGACCGAAGCTCCCCAGGCCCTGCTGGAACGGATGGCCGAGGCGGTCCTGGCGGAGGCGATCCGGCGGGCGGTCCGGGTGGCGGAGGGCTTCCCCGGGATCCCCGCGGCGACGGAAGGCGCACGGTGAACCGGACACTGGACGAGGTCGCACTGGATGCCTCCACGTGTACGAGGTGCCGACTCTCGGCTGGGCGCACCCAGGTGGTGTTCGGCGACGGAACCGGCCGGTCGGGGATCATGTTCATCGGCGAGGGCCCAGGCTTCCACGAGGACAAGCAGGGCCTGCCCTTCGTGGGCGCGGCCGGACAGCTCCTCAACCGCCTGCTCGCCGAGATCGGGCTCTCGAGGGAAGACGTTCGGATCGTCAACGTCGTCAACTGCCGGCCTCCAGGCAACCGCGATCCGCTGCCGGACGAGATCGAAGCTTGCAAGCCCTGGCTCGAGGAGCAGATCCGCATCTTCGACCCCGGGGTCATCGTGACCCTGGGGAACTTCGCCACCCGGGTGATCCTGGACCGGCCGGTGTCGATCTCTCGGGTGCGGGGGCAGAAGCAGATCGTGGGAGGCCGAGTGGTCATCCCCACGTTCCATCCCGCCGCGATACTCCGCGGAGGCGGCGACGCCAGCGCGCAGATGGGGGCCATCCGCTCGGACTTCGCGGCGCTCGGGGAGGCCCTGAAGGAGGCTCCGGCTCCCGTCGAGGAGCAGATGGGCCTGTTCTGACATGCACCGCCGGGTCGAGTTGTCGACGGAGGCGCCCGAGGAGACCCGGAAGGTCGGGGAGGCGCTGGCCGGGCTGCTGGTCCCCGGCGACGTGGTCAGCCTGACCGGCGACCTGGGCGCGGGAAAGACCACCCTGGTCCAGGGGGTCGCCCGGGGGCTGGGTGTCGACGAGCCGGTGGCGAGCCCCACGTTCGTGTTGGTTCGCGAGTATCGGGGAGGGCAGCTCCCCGTCTACCATCTGGACGTGTATCGATTGGATCGTCTCCAGGAAGTGATCGACCTGGGATTCGAGGACCTCCTGGACCCCGAGGGGGTGGTGTTCGTGGAATGGGGGAACGCCATCGACGCGCTCCTTCCCGATTCCTTCCTGGAGGTCGAGCTCACCGTTCCCGGAGACGGCGAGGACCGCCGCCTGGGGGTGAGCGCTCGTGGGCCGGCTTGGGCCGAGCGCTGGGAGCGCCTCGAGCAGTCGCTCGTTCCCTGGATGGAGGGAGCGGCCTGATGCTGGTCCTGGCACTGGAGACCTCCACCCCACAGACCAGCGTGGCCCTGGGCACCGAGCAGGGGATCATCGCCTCGATGACGTTCTCCTGGGGCCGGGGGCATTCGGAGATCGTGACTCCCGCCATCGACCGGCTGCTCCGATGGACGGAGATCGACCCCCGTCAGATCGTCGGGGTGGCCGTCGGATTGGGTCCCGGGCTGTTCACCGGACTGCGGGTCGGGGTGGCCACGGCCCGAGCGATGGCCCAGGTGCTGGGCTGCTCGGTGGTGGGGATCCCCTCCCTCGACGGGCTGGCGTTCGGAGTCCGGCACTCCCGGTGGCGGAGCGGGGCGGCCATCGACGGCAAGCGCGGCCAGATGTTCTACGCCTTCTACCGGCCGGTCCCCGGCGGGGTGGCCCGAGAGAGCGAGTACGAGGTCGGCCCACCGGAAAGGATCGTGGCCGAGCTGGACGCTTCGGGGGAGGAGACCCTGCTCGTCGGGAACGGGGCCCTCCTGTACCGAAGACAGCTCCAGGAGTCCGGCACGCGGCTCGAGTTCGCCTCGGTGTCGCTGGCATTCCCGGTGGCCTCCTCGCTGCTGGAGCTATCCGTTCCCCGGTTCCAGCGCGAGGAGGCCGAACGTCCGGAGCACGTGGTTCCCCTATACGTGAGGAAATCGGATGCGGAGATCAACTGGGGTGGACGAGCCCGGAGCGCCTGATATCGAGATAGCCCGGATGAGGCGGCGCCACATCCGTGGCGTCATGGCTATCGAGCGCCGCGTGTACCCGCGTCCCTGGACGCCCTCGCTCTTCCTGTCCGAGATCACCGCCGGGCGGACCCGCTGCTACCTCGTGGCCCTGGCGGGGGCCAGGGTGGTCGGATACGGCGGCCTGATGTGCTACGGCGACGAGGCCCACGTGACAAACATCGCCGTCGAGCCGGAACAGCACCGACGGAAGGTCGGGACCCGCCTGCTGTACGAACTGATCCGGGAGGCGAAGCGGATGGGCGCCACCGCCGTCTCCCTGGAGGTTCGGGTGTCGAACTGGGGGGCCCAGAGACTCTACGGCCATTTCGGGTTCCGGCCGGTGGGGGTCCGTAAGGGTTACTACCAGGAGACCAACGAGGACGCCCTGGTGATGTGGACCGACGACATCAGGACCCCGGAGTACGACCGGCTGCTCGACGGGATCATCGACCAGGTTCCGGAGGGGGTTCGGCCCCGGCAATGAAGGTCCTGGGCATCGAGACCTCGTGCGACGAGACGGCCGCGGCCGTGGTGGAGGACGGTCTGAAGGTCCTGTCCAACGTGCTCTCCAGCCAGCACGACATCCACGCTCGGTTCGGAGGCGTGGTCCCGGAGCTCGCCTCTCGCGCCCACGTCGAGCGGCTGGGTCCGATTATCGACGAGGCCCTGGACCAGGCCGGCGCGACGTGGGGCGAGATCGACGCCGTGGCGGTGACCCGGGGACCGGGCCTTGCCGGAGCACTTCTCGTGGGGATGGCCACCGCAAAGGCCATCGCCCTGACCCTCCGCCTGCCACTGGTGGCGATCAACCATCTGGAAGGACACGTCTACGCGAACTTCCTGGAACACGGTCCTCCGAAGCCCCCCTACGTGTGTCTTATCGTCTCGGGTGGCCACACCCTCCTCGTACACATCCCCGAGGAGCATCGGTACGAGGTGCTGGGCCAGACGGTCGACGACGCTGCGGGGGAGGCGTTCGACAAGGTGGCCCGGTTCCTGGACCTGGGCTTCCCGGGAGGTCCTCAGCTCGACCGCCTGGCCCGGAAGGGGAATCCCGAAGCGGTGAGGTTCCCTCGGGCCATGGCCGGATCGGGCAACTACGACTTCTCGCTCTCGGGGCTCAAGACCGCGGTCATCCGGCACGTCCGATCGGAGCGCGCGGCCGGGAAGATGATGCCCCTGGAGGACCTGGCCGCTTCCTTCGAGGAAGCCGTGGTAGATGTCCAGGTGCAGAAGACCATGGCCGCCGCAGCGGAGAAGGGCGTGGGGACCGTGCTTCTGGGCGGAGGCGTCGTGGCCAACACGCGTCTGCGTGAGCGGATGAGCCAAGAGGCGGAGCAGCAGGGCGTCCGGCTGCTCTACCCGTCGCAGGAGCTTTGCACGGACAACGCGGCGATGATCGCCGCCGCCGGCCACTTCCGCATGGGCCGGGGAGAGATCTCCAGCCTGGACGTCAGCGTCGACCCAAGCCTGCCGCTCGCGTGAACGAGCGATCGGCGACCCGGGTCCCGTGGGCCGAGGGCCCGGTTCCGGAAGGGGAGACCGACCAGGCGCCCGTCCTGGTCACCGGGGCCGCCGGGTTCATCGGCTCGCATCTGTGCGACCGGCTCCTGGCCGAGGGGCGCCGGGTGGTCGGGGTGGACGATCTCTCGACCGGTCGCATCGCTAACCTCGCCGAGGCCCGATCCTACGGAAAGCAATTCACCTTCTACAACGTGGACATCCGGGCGGAAGGGCTGGGGAAGATCTTCGAACGGCACCGCCCGGAAGTGGTGATGCATCTCGCCGCCCAGGCAGGAGTTCGTCCCTCGCTCGAGGATCCCATCAAGGACGCGAACATCAACGTGATGGGCACGCTCAACCTGCTCGAGTGCGCCGCCCTGGCCGGGGCCAGGAAGATCGTGTTCGCTTCATCCGGTGGAACCATCTATGGGGAGCCCCGCCGGCTCCCCGTTCGCGAGGCTGCGATCGGAGGAAGTCATCCCCAGTCCCCGTACGGCATCTCCAAGAAGGTCACTGAGGATTACCTTCGGTTCTACGAGCGGTACCGGAGCCTCGACTTCACCGCCCTGGCCCTGGCCAATGTGTACGGGCCGCGCCAGGACCCGTACGGCGAGGCGGGGGTGATCGCCATCTTCGCCGGGAAGATGCTGGCCGGGGAGACGCCCACGATCTTCGGCGACGGTAATCAGACCCGGGACTACGTCTTCGTCGACGACACGGTCCACGCCTTCGCCCTGGCCATGGACCGGGGATCGGGACGGCTCATCAACATCGGCACCGGTCTGGAGACGAGCGTGAACGGGTTGTACCGGTTGCTCGGAGAGATCACCGGCTTCGTGGGTGAGCCCACGTACGGTCCGCTCCCCCAGGGGGAGCTCCGGAGGATCTCCCTCGACCCGTCCTTGGCGGAGCAAGAGCTCGGATGGCGGCCATGGACGCACCTCGAGGACGGGCTACGTGAAACGATCGCATACCTGAAGGGGGTATAGCCGCACCTAGGCAGAATTGACTATCCAACCGGCCTTCTCGGCTATTGCCTGAACGCGGTGCGCGTTTTAGGCTGGCCGGACCCGGCGGTGGTACCACCAGACGTTCGAGGTGAAGTCTCCGCGCCTGCGACATGGTCTCCTGAGGAGGTGAGAATGGCTGCACCGGCTCGCTCGCCCAACCGTTGAGCGCAAGCTCTAGAGCGCCTGGTCTGGGTCGCTGAAGATCGCTTTTCGGTGGAGGGCTTCGAGTTTGTCGTTCGAGCGACCGAGGAGCGGTTTCTCGAGCTGATGCGGAATTACCTCGCCCCGTTTCGCGTGGAAGAAGCCGGCGTGCCCGCGCTGGACGCGAACGTCTACGTGGCCGACTGCGGGGTCGAGAAGGTGCTGCCGGGCGGCCGTCGGTTACGTCCCATGACCACGCTCTACCTCGACTCGCTCCGCATCTTTCGCGGCGCTGCCTGGGAGGAGATGGCCGGGCGCCTGATCTCCTCCGTTCGAGACATGGTGACCCACCACTCGAATGAGTTCGTTCGGGTGCGCGCGGCGGGGGTCACGCTCGACGGACATGCGTTGATCCTTCCCTCGCTCCCCAGTCCCCATCTGCCAGCGTTGTCCGCCCTGCTCCTCCGGGGTGGAGCCAGGTATCTGGGGGACGAGATCGTGAACATCGATCCGATACTCCAGCGAGCCCACGGCATGGCTCTCCCGTTGCTGGTCGACAGCTCCGACTTCGTCCACCTTCCCGATCTCGCCGCTCGGCGGCCTCGAGGTGGAAGAAAGGAACGTGGCGATCGCGAAGCCCGCACCCCACGGCGTCCGGTGACACTGAAGGACCTGGGCGCCGCGCCCGCGCCACCCCACCCCGTGGGATGGATCGTCTTCCCTTCGTTTCAGCCGGGAGCACCCACAGAGCTCCGCCCGGTGGCTCGTGCCGAGGCGGTCTTCCTCTTCAGCCAGGCGCTGCTGAACCTCCATATCTGGACGGATCGCGCCCTGGTCCTTGCCCGAGAGCTGCTCGAGTCAGCCTGGGCCGGCAAACTGATCGTGGGCTCCCTGCCGGAGGCTGCGGACGTCCTTCGGACCGGGCTCCCCGGCCTCACAGGGGGCCAGACGAAATGATCGAAGAACCGACTCCGGAAGAGCGCAGGACAGGCGGGTGAAGGGACGTATTCGACCCAGGTTGGGTCGCTGAGGACGACTACCGGATGCTTTCCATGTCTTTCACCGTTCGCTCCGTTGATGATCGATTCGCCGATGCGCTCCGCTGGCATCTGGAACCCTTCCGGGCGTCTTCGCGACCGCCTTACGGATTCATGGTGGACATGTTCGTGCCACCGGAATCGGGAGACGGTTCCTCTGCGTACTCCTTTCGGCTTGCAGGCGAGGAACGGTTCAGCTCGGCCTCCATCATGGAGGTCCTGATCCATGCCCTCTGGGATCTGCACGCGGCCGTACCGAAGAAGGTTCGGGACTTCCTGTTCCTTCATGCGGGCGCCGCGGTTCGGAACGATCAGGCGCTGCTGTTGCCCGCCATGGCCGAGTCGGGGAAGTCCACGCTGGTTGCCTCCCTGGGAGAAGCGGGATTCGCCTACCTGTCGGACGAGTACGCGGCCCTGGATCCGGTCACCGCGCGGGCCTATCCATTCGAGAAGCGGATGAAGCTACCTCGGGATGCGCTCCGATTCTTCTCAGGACTCGACGAACGGTTGGCAGATCGAGAGGGGCTCTCCCAGTACCTCCGCGACAGGTATGTCCGCCCCGAAGACGTCGGGACGACCGTGGGGGGCTCCGCCCCGGTTCGGTGGCTCGTGTTCCCTGTCCCAGACTGGGAAGGCCCCCCTGTTCTCGAGCCCATCTCCAAGGCGGAGTCGGTTGAGGCCATGGCCGCTGCCTGCTTCAACCTGTATCGCTATGGAGAACGTGGGGTGATCCTGCTCTCCAGGATCGCCAACGAATCACGAGCCTTCCGCCTGAGAGGGGGGTCGCCGCGAGAGCGCGCGGACCTTCTCGCGGATCGGCTGAACTGATGCTGGCTCGTGAGCCGCCGGCGCGGCGGATCAGGCTGAAGGAGCGACCGGCCTAGCAGTCTGTCGTCGGCCCGTTATAGACGGCGATCGCAACTTCCTTTGCCGGTCCAGGGCCAACGTCGCACAAGATCTTCGTGCAGGTGAAGTT
>DASYUI010000021.1:0-72806 GCA_036001425.1 Actinomycetota bacterium | reverse complement strand
ACCAGCGGAGGCAGAAGGATTTGAACCTTCGAGGCCGGTTCCCCGGCCCACGCGCTCTCCAGGCGCGCCCGTTCGGCCGCTCCGGCATGCCTCCGTGAGCCCATCGATTCTACGAGTCGCGCTCAGGTCCTACGGTCATTCGAGTGCGGAAGTCGCGGGTGGATCGGATCGGAGCGGATGTACGAGGCGAGCCGTCGCGAGGGAGATCGAGGAGAGGCGGCAAACGCGTGGCTCGAGGGCCCGGAGAGACGCGCGTTTCGCCCTCCGAGATCGACCGAGCAGGCGAGCCGAGTCCATCCGCGAAGGACCGGCCCACCCGCAAAGGACCGGCCCACCCGCCAGAGGAGCGGAGGCGGTGCGATTTGAACGCACGAGAGCCCTTTCGAGCCCTAACCGCTTTCGAGGCGGTCCCGTTCGGCCGCTCCGGCACGCCTCCGCGCCAAGTGTAGCAACGCTACCGCCGTCCCTTGAAGAACTCCCGGAGCAGGGCCCCGGCCTCACCGGCCAGGACCCCCGCCTGCACCTCCAGCCGGTGGTTCAACCGAGGATCGCGGACCAGGTCACCTAGAGACCCGACGAAGCCGGCTTTCGGATCCGTCGCTCCGAACACCAAACGATCGAGCCGGGCCAACACCATCGCTCCCGCACACATGGCGCACGGCTCCAGGGTCACATAGATGGTGCATCCCTCGAGCCGCCAGGTACCGAGGCGCTCGGCGGCCTGCCTCAAGGACAGGATCTCGGCGTGGGCGGTCGGGTCGCCCCGGCGCTCGCGCTCGTTCCCCGCCCTGCCGAGGACCTCCTCGCCCCGGGCCACGATCGCGCCCACCGGAACGTCCCCCCACTCCAGGCAGGCCCGGGCCACGTCGACCGCCAGGGTCATCATCCGTTCGTCGACGTCTGGCTCGCTCAAGCAGCCCTCGTTCCGGCCCGAAATGACCAATGACAATTAGTCCAGAGGATAGGTGCGGAGCGCCACCCGCCCGACCGACTACTTCTAAGGATGATCCCCGAGGAAGACTGGCTGATCCCATATCGGCTGCGCACGGTGCGGGTCCTGGTTCGGGCCACGGCGCTCACCGTGGGCTTCCTCCTGGTCGCCCTGCTGCTCCCACACGTTCCCGGCGATCCCCAGGGGTCGTTCCTGGTCGTCATCGGGGTCGCCGCCATCGCCGGCATCTGCATCGCCCTGACGCCCTGGCGGCGTCTGTTCCGGGAGGGGAGGGGACTGCAGTGGCTGTACGTGTGGACCGCCGTAGACATCGCCCTGGTCTCCGCCGCCATCCTGATCAGCGGGAACGGTAGCTCCGACCTCTTCTACCTGTACACGCTGACGACGGTGTTCCTGGCCGCCTCGTTCTGGCCCAGCGGCCAGATCACGTTGATGGCGTTCACCGCAGCCTGCTACGTCGGCGTGCTGGGCCTGACCGGATGGGACATCACACCCGCGGTTCTCTTCATCCGGTTCGCCATCCTGGCGACCCTGGGCCTCCTGGCGAGCTTCCTCTCCCGGGAGCTGATGGGCCAGATGGCCGCCTACCGGGGGGCCCGGAACGAGGCCGACCGGAGGGCCTCCATGCTCGCGACCGTGGCCCAGGCGGCCAGGGCGATGAGCAGCCTGGACCCGGAGCGCGTCCTGACCGCGGTGGTCGACTGCGGCACGCAGCTTGGCTTCCAGGCGGCGAACCTGTGCCTGTTCGACGAGGAGCGCCGGACGTACCGGGTGGCTCACGCCCGGGGTCTGCCGGAGAAGTACGCGTCGAGTGAGCACCCCTGGACCCGTGGGATGCCCGGCCTCGTCCGCGAGGAGCGCCGAACCGTGGTCGTCGACAACTACTCGTCTCATCCGCTGGCCATCCCACAACTCGCCGCGGACGGGTTCAAGGCCGTCATCGCCAGCCCCGTGTGGTCCCACGACGAGCTGGTGGCCGTCCTGGTCGCCGGGACTCGGGAGGAGCGTCAGCTCAGCGGGCCGGAGGTCGAGGCGTTCGAGCTCCTGGCGGCGCAAGCCGGGCGGGCCCTCGAGAACGCTCGGCGGTTCGAGAGCGAGCGCCGGGCGGTCGAGCGTCTCGCCGAGCTGGATCGGCTGAAGCGGGACTTCCTCTCCACGGTCTCGCACGAGCTCCGTACGCCCCTGACGGCTATCGAGGGCCTCGGCCTCACCCTGGAGCGCCAGTGGGCGGCCATGGACGACGAGACTCGCCTCGATCTGCTCCACCGGATGAACGCCAACGCCGCCACGCTCGACGAGATCATCCGTACGCTGCTCGACTTCTCCCGGCTCGAGTCCGGCCACCTGGAGGCGCACGAGTCGGCCGTCGACATCGGGTCACTGGTGGAAGAAGTCACGGCGCGCCTGGAAGGGCTCCTCACCGAGCACCAGGTGAGGACGGAGATCGAGGAGGGGCTGGTGGTCCAGGCCGACCCGATGCTCCTCGACCGAGTGGTGGAGAACCTCCTCGCCAATGCCGCCAAGCACACGCCCGCCGGAACCCGAGTGATCCTCTCCGTCCGGGCGCGAGGAGGGGACGCGGTCGTCTCCATCACCGACGGCGGGCCCGGCATCCCGCCGGATGAGCTCAAGCGCGTCGGTGATCGCTTCTACCGGGGGATGAACACGGCAACCTATCGGATCCGCGGGCTCGGGCTGGGGCTGGCACTCGTGTCGGAGATCCTCGACATCCACGGAAGCCGGCTGGAGGTCGAGAGCGAGGTCGGCAGGGGCTCCCAGTTCCGCTTCCGGCTGCCGATCGCCCACCGGGCCGCCTCGGGGACCAAGGCAGCGGCGAGCCCCGCGTAGCCGGCTCGCGGGGGGTCAGCCCTGGGCCTGGCGAGCCGCCTCCTCGGCCCACCGTCCGAATGCGCCCCAGAACGGGTCGAGCCCGGGGTGCTCGAGCGGGCCCTCCACGCCGCCCTCCACCAGGACCGTCCCCTTCTCGGGGTCGGTCACCTCTCCGACCACCGCGGCCTCAATGCCCTCTTCCGCCAGCGCCGCCAGGAACCCGTCGGCGTGTTGGGGACGCACCGTGGCGATGAGCGTTCCCTCGGAGATCGAGGTGTAGGGGTCGATGCCCACGTGATCGCAGACCGCCCGCACCTCCGGCCGCACCGGAACGGAGTCGAGCTCCACCCGCATGCCCACTCCCGACGCCGCCGCAACCTCGGTCAGGCCCGCCATGACCCCGCCTTCCGTGGCGTCGTGCATCGAGGTCACTCCCCGCTCCCGCAACCCGTAGCGCGAGGCCACCCTCGCTTCCGGGACGACGGTCATCTTCTCGAAGAGGGCGTCGGCCGCCCGCCAGGCCTCCTCCCCCACGCCTGCTCTCAGGCGATCCGGGAACGTCGCCGCGAACAGGGCGGTGGCCTCGATGGCTGCGCCCTTCGTCACCACGACGCGGTCTCCCGCGCGGGCCATGGTGGGGGTGACGTACGCGTCCTCGGGACCGAGGGCCGCGCACACCGCGCCGCCGACCATCGGCCAGTTGCATCCGTCGTACCGGGCCGTGTGCCCCGTGACCACGGCGAGCCCGAGTTCCTCACACGTCCGAGAGAACGCCTCCCAGATGGCCGTGAGGTCGTCGTCGGTGGTCTCGGGGGGAAGGTTGAGGTCGACCGCCATCCACCTTAGCGGGAGCCCGCTGACCGAGGTGTCCGAGGCCAGGATGTGGACGGCGAACCACGCCGCACGGTCCCAGCCATACTGAGGGACGATGAACACCGGGTCCGCGGATACGGCCATGACCACGCCGGGCGCCACCCGTACGACGCCGACGTCCACGCCGTGTCGCGGTCCGACCAGGACGTCACTGTCGCCCGCCCCCAGCCTGCGAAGGATGACATGCTCGAACATCTCGGGCGTGACCTTTCCGGTGACCTGCTCGCTCATCGAGCCTCCTCGTTGCTCTGCCGCGCGTGTTTCTCCGCCCCCACCAGCTCGACGAGAGCCCTGGTCGCCGCCACGGGGTCGGGCGCCGCCCCCACCGCCGAGACCACCGCGACGCCGGTAGCCCCCGCCCCGATCACCTGGGCCGCGTTGGAAGGGTCCACTCCCCCGATCCCAACGACGGGAAGAGCCGTCGCCGCGACCACCGCTCGAAGGCCTTCCAGCCCGACCGGACGAGCTTCGGGCTTCGTGGCCGTCGCCCACACAGTAACTCCGAGGTAATCGGCTCCCGACTTCTCCGCCACCCTCGCCTGGTCGGGTGACTCCACGGAGATCCCCAATACGAGACGGCCACCTCGTGCGGACTCGAGGTCTGAGAGATCGTCCTGGCCCAGGTGCACCCCCTCGGCTCCGCTCTGCAGGGCCACACCGACCCGGTCGTTGACGACGAACAGGACGCCCCGCGTCCGCAGATACGGCGCCAGCTCGCGAGCCACCGCCAGCAGATCGTCGTCGCTGAGCTCCGGGGCGCGCAGCTGCACCGCGTCGGCTCCTCCGGACGCAGCCGCCAAGGCGACGTCGGCGTGCCCTCGGCCGGGAACCCGCCCGGCGGAGGTCACCACGTATACATCGAGCGCAAGGTTACGGCCAGGCATCGGTGCTCACGTCTACCCGAACTCTGCTCGGACCGCTAGCCGGGCCTCGCTCGCTCAGGTCCGGCCCGCTTCCGTGTGTGCGCTACAGTTGCGGCGGAGTCGGCCGGGCAGGCTCCAGGAGGCCGCGGGCATGATCCTGACGCCGAACCCCAGCGTCGACCGGACCCTCGAGGTCGAGTCTCTCATCATGGGCGCGTCCTGATGCCGAGCATCGATGACCTCACGAGCCCGGACCTCGTTGTCCTCGACCTGACCGCGAGCAACCCACACGCGGCCGTCGAAGAGATGGCCGGCCTGCTCGAACGAAACGGCCGCCTCACGGACCGAGAGTCCTACGTGCGGGCCGTGATGGCTCGGGAGGAAGAGACGGGTGGGACGGGCATGGAGTCCGGCATCGCCATTCCCCACGCGAAGTCGGCTGCGGTGACCCGCCCGGCGATCGCGTTCGCCAGGAGCGGGCAGGGTCTCGACTTCGGGGCCGAGGACGGGACCCGCGCGGATCTGGTCTTCCTGATCGCCGCGCCGGAAGGGGCAGACGAGCTGCACGTGAAGATGCTCTCCCGCCTGGCGAGGAGGCTCGTCCACGAGGAGTTCCGCACTCGCTTGCGAGAGGCCGCCACTCCCGAGGAGGTGGTGGCGGTGATCCGGGAGGAGGTGAAGCTATGAAGTTCGTCGCCGTCACCAGCTGCCCGACCGGCATCGCCCACAGCGAGATGGCAGCGGAGGCGCTGGAGCAGGCGGCCCAGCGCAAGGGGCACGACATCCGAGTGGAGGTCCAGGGCGCCGCGGGGTCCCCGGCGCTGACCCCAGACGCGATCAAGGACGCCGACGCGGTGATCTTCGCGGTCGACGCGGAGGTCCGGGACCGGGGGCGCTTCATCGACCTCCCCTCGATCGAGGTCAGCACGCGACGAGCCATCGATCGCGCCAACGAGGTCCTCGACGAAGCGGAGCGCGCAGCGCAAAGCGGAGCACGCGCCGCACCGACCGAGGCCGACAAGGAGAGCGTAGAGCTCTACGAGCCGGTCGCCGGACGAGGCTGGGGAGTCGAAGTTCGTCGCTGGCTGATGACCGGGGTGAGCTACATGATCCCCTTCGTCGTCGGGGGAGGGATCCTCATCGCCCTGGGGTTCGCCATCGGTGGGGCGGTGGAGGTCACCGAGGTGAACGTGATCGATCAGGGGATCGGAGAGCTCGGTTTCCGCCTGTGGCTCGGCGGCCTGCTGTTCAAGATCGGGGCCACTGCGTTCTCCATGCTGGTCCCGATCCTCGCCGGATTCATCGCGTACGCCATGGCCGATCGGCCCGGCATCGCTCCCGGCGTCGTCGGTGGCCTCATCGCCAACGAGGTCGGCGCGGGGTTTCTGGGAGGCCTTATCGCCGGACTCCTTGCCGGGGCAGTGGTGATGCTCCTCAAGCAGATCCCGGTGCCCGGCCAGTTCCGGCGAATCGTGCCCATCCTCGTCTACCCACTGGTCGGGGCGCTGGTCGTGGGGGGTCTCATGCTCGTGGTCATCGGGGAGCCCATCGCCGGCCTCACGGATGGTCTGACGAGCTGGCTCAGAGGGCTCGAGGGTGCCAACGAGATCCTCCTGGGCATCATCCTCGGCTCCATGATGGCCTTCGACATGGGCGGCCCGGTGAACAAGGTCGCGTACGCTTTTGGCATCGCCGGGGTCGCCGCGGGAGCCCTGGAGCCCATGGCCGCGGTCATGGCCGCCGGGATGTCCCCACCGATCGGGATGGCCCTGGCCACACTGCTTCGGCCGAACCTCTACAACGTGGCGGAGCGCCGGGCCGGTCAGGCCGCCTGGGTCCTGGGAGCCTCGTTCATCACCGAGGGTGCCATCCCCTTCGCCGCGGCCGACCCGATCCGGGTCATCCCGTCATTGATGGTGGGGTCGTCCGTGGCCGCGACCCTGTCGCTGCTATTCAACGTGACTCAGCGGCCCCCACACGGCGGGATCTTCATCATCGGGCTAATGGGAAACTGGTGGTGGTTCCTCGTCGCCATCGCCGTCGGGGCGGTCGTGACGGCCCTGCTGGTAAACGTGCTCAAGTCGATCGGCCGGGTGCCGGCTGAGGAGGCGGCCACTGCCTGAGCGCACCGTGAGGCTGATGAACAAGAGCGGGCTGCATGCCCGACCGGCGAAGGTGTTCGCTCGCGCGGCGGCGTCTGTGCCCTGCGAGGTCATGGTGACCAAGGGGGATCGGGAGGCGAATGCCAAGTCTGTGCTGTCGGTGCTCACGCTGGACTGCCTGGCCGGCGACGAGATCACCATCCGCACCGATGGGGATGGCTCGGAGGAGGCGTTGGAGGAGCTCGTCGCGCTGGTGGAGTCGGGCCTGGGCGAACCTCCGCAGGAAGGATGAGCACTCGCCTCACCGGACGCGCCGCCGCTCCGGGGGTGGCCATGGCACCGGCGTTCGTCATCGAGCGCCGCCGGGGGCAGGCGGCGACCGACCCCCGCGTGGCGGACGATCCCGAGCAGGAGAAGGAGCGCCTCCGCGAGGCGCTGGGCAGCGCGGGGCGCGAGCTCCGCGACATCGCCAAGAGCGTTGGCAGAGCAGCCGGCGAGGAAGAGGGCGAGATCTTCGAGGCCCACGCGGACTTCGCCGCCGACCCGGAGCTGGCCCGGCGGGCCGAGGCCGGGATCGACGGCGGGGCGTCGGCCGAGGACGCCGTGACCGAGGCGTTCGGCTGGTTCCGAGAGCTCCTGGCGGCCGCCCAGAGCGAGTACCTAGCCGCCCGGGCAGCGGATCTGGACGACGTGAGGGGCCGGGTCGTGGCCATCCTCCGCGGGGAGAGCACGGCCGTGGAGACACCGAAGGAACGATCCGTGCTCGTGGCCGCGGAGCTCACCCCGTCCGAGACCGCGACGCTCCCCAGGCCGCTCATCGCGGCCATCCTCACCGCCGGGGGCTCCCCCACAAGTCACGCGGCCATCCTGGCCAGGGCCCTCGGCATCCCCGCGGTGGTGGGGGTCTCCGGCCTCCTCGAGGCAGTGGAGGAGGGGATGGAGCTCGTCGTTGACGGCGGGTCCGGGGAGATCGTCGTTGCCCCCGAGGCCGACGAGAAGAAGGAGTTCGAGGAGCGAGCCAAGGATGCGGAGGAGCATCGGAAGCGGCTCATGGCCCTGCGGGACGAGCCGGGCCGGACCGCCGACGGCACGCAGGTCCCTTTAGCCGCCAACCTCGCCGGCCCGGACGACATCGAGCTCGCCAGGGCTGCGGGAGCGGAGGGGAGTGGACTCGTCCGAACGGAGTTCCTCTATCTCGGCCGGCGCACCCCACCCGGTGTGGAAGAGCAGACCGCCTTCTACCGGCAGCTCCTGGAGGCTTTCTCCGGCCACCGGGTGGTGATCCGGACCCTGGACGTGGGCGCGGACAAGCCGCTCCCGTTCGTGGAGCAAGCCTCGGAGCCCAACCCGGCTCTGGGGCTCCGAGGGATCAGGCTCGGTCTGACAAAGCCGGACCTGCTCCGGCTCCAGCTCCGGGCGATCCTGCGAGCCCACGCTGCCACTCGAGACCACGGGACTCGGGCCGCGGTCAACTTTCCGCTGGTGAGCCGGACGGAGGAGCTCCTGGAAGCGCGTGAGATCCTGCGGGAGATGGCCGAGGAGGAGGGGGTCGACACGGAAGGCCTGGAGGTCGGGGTGATGGTGGAGGTTCCCTCGGCTGCCCTGGCCGCCCGGCGCCTTGCCAAGGCCTGCGACTTCCTGTCGCTGGGAACGAACGACCTCCTCCAGTATCTCTTCGCGGCGGACCGCCTGGTGCCGGAGGTGGCCGGGCTGCCGGACATCCTGGAGCCCGAGGTTCTCCGCCTCGTGGGCCAGGTGGCAGAGGCCGCCCACGCGGAAGGAGCATGGATGAGCGTGTGCGGGGAGGCCGCGGCCGAGCCGGTCTCGGCCGCGGCGCTCGTCGGCGCGGGTGCCGACCGGCTATCGATGACTCCCGCGGCGATCCCCGAGATAAAGGACGTCCTCCGCCGGGTCACCCGGGAGGCCCTTCGGGGGGCGGCCGCGGCGGCCATGGATGCCCCCGACGCCGGCGAGGCCCGCCGTCGCATCGAGGCGGTCCTTCCTGCCTAGCCGCCGAAACCGTGCGGCACGTTGCAGCCAACAAAACACTCGCGGAGGTGATCGGGTTGCGAGGGCTCGTTCGCGTTGCGATCACCGCCTCGATGGCCCTCGTCGCCGTGACATGCGGTGGCGGAGGAGGGGACCACGTCGGAGGGGACGGAAGGCCTACCCTGAAACTGACCGCAATCGAGATCTCGTTCGACGAGGAGGAGATCACACTGACCGCTGACACCGAGACCACGATCGAGTTCGACAACCAGGACCAGGGGCTGCCCCACAACTTCGCTATCTACGAGGACGAGAGCGCGGCGACGGTGATCTTCCAGGGAGACATCGTGGAAGGACCGGACACCGTCCTGTATGCGTTCACGGCGCCCGACGCGGGCACGTATTTCTTCCGGTGCGACGTCCATCCGACCCAGATGACGGGCACCGTGGTCGTCGAGTGACCGGCTAGCGCTTCGCTTTCTTTGCCGATCGGATCCGGGCTGCGCCGCCCCCTGGGGTGAAGATGCTCTCGTGGCCGTCGGTCCATCGGACGCGGTAGCGCACGCTCACCGCGCCCTGTATGACCTCAACGATCTGACCCTCGCGGGACGGCTGCCCAACCTGCTCGGACTCGACGACGATCCTGTCTCCTGCCTTCCCCGTCGTCATGGCGCACACTCCTCCCGATACATGTAGCGCGGCAGGGCCCCTCCTGGCAAGACGGCTCGCTCCCCTTCCTGGGTACAATCGCCTCGACCGGCCATGGCCGAGAAGAAACCGCCGTCGCGTGCACGGGCACCATGGTGGTCCGAGCGTGGCCGGTCGCCGAAGACTCCTACCGATCAGTCGGACGTGCCTCCCGAAACACTGGAGCGGTCCTCCTCTCCAGGGTGGTTCGATCGGCGCGAGCCCTTTCTCAATGCCCTTGCGGCCCGGCTCATGCCCCTGGAAGAACGGGCCCGGCGCATCGAGACCGACCTGGCGAACTTCCACGAGGACGTCCGCGCGTTCGTCGATGAGACCGGGCGGACATTGGGGGCGCTGGACAAGGAGCTCGCGGGTCTCCGGGATCGCACGGACGAGCACGCCGGCCGCCTGGAGCAGCGACTCGGCGCCGGCCTCCAGGAGGCGGGGAGTGCCCAGGAGTCCCTGCGGGCCCGCGTCAACGAGGCCGAGGAAGCGACCGGAGGCCGGATCGCCGCGCTGGAACGGGTCGTGCTGGAGGGCCTTGCGCTGAGAGCGGAGGAGTCGGGGAAGCGCGTGGGCGAGGTCGAACGATCGCTCCGCGGAAGGGTCGAAGACATCGAGGGATCACTTCGCACGCGGGTCGACGAGATCGAGACGACCCTTCGCTCTCGAGTCGACGAGGTCGCCACCGCCCTGGGGGCGGCCATCGGCTCCGTACAGGCTCGGGTCGACCAGTCCCCCGCTGGCACAGACGTCGACTCTCTGAGGAGCGCCCTCGGCGCCTCTGCGGAATCCCTGCGGCGGGCGGTGGCGGAGTCCCGCCAGGCGCTCGAGTCGTCTCTCACCAGGACGGCAGAGCGCATGCGCGCCGACCAGGCCAAGGTCGCAGAGCGGATGAGGACCGACCAGACCAAGTCAAGCGAACGCCTGGTCGGTCGCCTGTCGAAGTCCATCGGCGAGCTGGAGGGGGGCTTCGCGCGGGTCAGTCGACTCGCGGACGTCATCGAGACGCTGGAGCGGAGGCGCGCCTTCAACGAGCTGGTCGAAAGCGAGCACGCTCTTCGGGAAGAGCAGGCCGCTCTGGCCGGACAGCTGCAGCAGGCGGCCGCCGCCGTGGGCGGGCAGGCCACGAACCTGGGCCGCCGGATCGATGGTCTCGAGGAGCGACTGCGCGCGGCCGGAGAGGAGCTCGGCGCTCTGGATCGGATTCCCGTCGAGGCGTCGGACCGTGTGACCGAGGCCATCGAGCGCGTTCGCGGCACGCTCGAGGTTGCCCTGGGAGAGCGGTTCGCCGAAGGGCTCGAAGGATCGATCACGCAGCTGCGATCGGAGCTCGAGGCAGGGGTGCCGGTGAAAGAGGTGCTGAGCCGCCTCCAGGAACTGGCCCGCTCACAGCAGGACGTGTCGCGGGCCCAGCGGGAGGTGGAAGAGCTCGCCTCTGCCTTGCGCTCCGACGTGACCCGGCTTCGGAAGGCGATCGAGGGATGGGGAAAGCCCCAAACGGCTCCCCAGCTTGCCCAGGAGGTGCAGGGGATCGAGAGACGAGTTTCCTCCCTCGAGGGAGAGGTACGCGGATTGGTGGAGGCAGTCTCGGCACGGGTGACAGAGCAGGTCCTCGAGGCGCTGGAGTCCCGGAAGCGCCACGGCCTGCTCCGGCGCTAGGGCGTAGCGGTGGCCGCGGGAGCGCCGGGCGTCGTCTCGTTCCACCGGCCGGCGCGCTCCTATCCGGAGCCGGTCCCCGTCGAACCCATCGAAGTGGCGGAGCCTCCCTCGGTCCCCCCGGGAACGCAGTGGAGCTGGCTGCAGTTGCTCCTCCCGGTGGTGGGCAGCCTGGGGATGCTGGGATTCGCCCTCGTGTACCGGAACGCCGTGTTCCTCATGGTTGCGGGCGGCATCGCCGGGCTCACCCTCGTCATCTGGATCGGGATCCGCGTGCAGCAGGTCCGAGAGGCCCGCCGGAATCGCCGCAAGGCTGCCGCCCGCTACCGCGCCTACATCGCCCGGCAGGGCGAGCGCATCGAACGCGTCTCTTCCCTCCAGCGGAGCGGGCTGGAACGGCTGAACCCCGACGTCGATCGGATCTGGGGTCTGGTGCGAGCCCGCCGCACCCTCTGGGAGCGCCGCCGGACCGACGACGACTTCTTGGAGGTACGGATCGGATTGGGGGATGTGTCCCTCGCCGCACCTCTGCGCCTAGAGCTCGGCTCCAACCCACTGACCGAGCACGAGCCCGACCTCCTCGAGCAGGCTCGCGGCCTGGTGGAGGAGCACCGGGTCCTCCGGATGGCCCCGGTGACGATCTCCGCCGCCGACGTCGGTTCCCTCGCGGTGGTCGGCGACCCTTCGGGCGTCCAGGGCATGGTGCGGGCCATGCTCTGCCAGATCGTCGCGTTCCACGCCCCGGACGATCTGCGCATCGTGGCCTCCCTCCGCCCGGAGCAGGAGGAGGAATGGGGCTGGATGAAGTGGCTTCCCCATGCGCGCGGCTCGGCGGTGGCGGGGCCCGACGAGGCGGTGCGTCACACCGTCGAGCTGGCCACCGACCCTTCCGACCTCGAGGTGGTCCTGGCGCAGATCGTTCGCCCCCGGCTGGATCTCCTGGAGCGTCTGAAGGACGCCGGGCCTCAGACCGACCCGGTCTCCTTCCAGCAGGTGGTTGTGGTGATCGACGGGTACGAGCCGGCGGGCCCGCTGGGCAGGCTGCCGATCGTCGAGGATCTCCTGACCCGGGGGCGAGAGATCGGCGTGACCCTGATCACTCTGGTCGAGGAACCCGACGCCGTCCCGTCGACGATCGGGGCCCGGATCGATCTGGCCGAGGGAGGCTGGATCTCCTACACGGAATCCGGCGCGGACGGACGCAGGGAGCGGCGGGTACGGGCAGACGCGGCCGAGATTGACCTGTGTGAAGCGATCGCCCGGGCCATGGCTCCCCTCCGGCTGCGCGTGCGCCAGGGTCGTACCACCACGGTGGACAGCGAGGGCCTCCTCGATCTCCTGGGCCTGCCTGACGCCGATGCCCTGGACCCCGCGGCGACCTGGGAGCAGAGGGACGGAGACCTCCTGCGCACCCCCATCGGGGTGGGTGAGGACGGCTCCCCGGTGTCCCTGGACCTCAAGGAAGCGGCCGAGGAGGGCATGGGGCCGCACGGCCTCATCGTCGGTGCGACAGGGTCTGGGAAGAGCGAGCTGCTACGCACGCTGGTAACCGGGCTGGCGGTGACGCACGCCCCGGAGGACCTGGCCTTCGTGCTGGTCGATTACAAGGGGGGCGCCACCTTCGCCGAGGTCTCCGGTTTGCCCCACGTGGCGGGGATGATCACCAACCTCGAACGAGACCTGACGCTGGTGGACCGCATGCATGAAGCCCTGTTCGGGGAGCTCGAGCGGCGCCAGCGCCTGCTCCAGGAGGCAGGGTACTTCGATCGGGTCCGCGACTACCAGGCCCACCGGCGCGAGCGAGGCGGAGACGGCCTGCCCCCGCTGCCCTCCCTGCTGGTGGTCGTGGACGAGTTCGGCGAGCTGCTCACCACCCGTCCCGACTTCCTCGACCTGTTCGTGTCGATCGGGCGGACCGGGCGCAGTCTCGGGATCCACCTCCTCCTGGCCACGCAGCGGCTGGACGAGGGAAGGATCCGGGGCCTGGAGGGCCATCTCCGGTACCGGATCTGCCTGCGCACGTTCAGCGCGGAGGAGTCGCTGGTCGCCCTGGGAACCCGGGACGCGTTCGAGCTGCCGCCCCTGCCCGGCCTCGGCTATCTCAAGGTGGACACGGGCATGCAGCGGTTCAAGGCCGCCCTGGCCACCCGGCCGTATCGCGAGCGTCGGCCGCTGGTCGAGGCCGACCCTGAGGTCGTCCGGGCGTTCGATCCGACGGGCCCGGGGCCCGAGCTGGCGGTGCTCAGGCCCACCGAGCCTCTGGCTACGGCCCCCTCCGCCTCCGCCGGCACCGACCGCGGAGATGGGAGGGTCCGCACGGAGATGCAGGTCGTGGTGAAGGGCCTGGCCCGGGCCACTGATCCGGACCGCCGGGCCCGCCAGGTGTGGCTGCCTCCTCTCCCGGCCGCCCTGACGCTGGACGCCGTGGTGGGCGGCGCGGATCCCGCTGCCGCCGCGCCCAGCTCCGAGGGCTGGCTGCGGATCCCCATCGGACTGCTCGATCGACCCCGGCACCAGGCGCAAGTGCCCTTCCTCCTGGACTTCACGGGCGCCGGAGGACATCTGGCGGCTGTGGGGGCACCCCGCGCGGGGAAGTCCATGCTCCTCCAAACAGTGGTAGGGGCCCTGACCCTCACCCATGACCCGGCGGACGTCCAGGTCTACGCGGCCGACTTCGGCGGCGGAGGCCTGCACGCGCTGTCCGAGCTTCCCCACGTGGGCGCGGTGTTTGGCCGGGGAGACCGGGAGGGGATCCACCGCCTGGTCCGAGAGCTCCGGTCCATCGTGGCCGATCGGGCCGCGTCCTTCCGCAACCAGCGCATTGAAGGCATGGCCGCCTACCACCAGGCGCGAAGCGCCGGACGAATCACCTCGCCCCACGGTGAGGTCTTCCTCGCCGTCGACAACTGGTCGCAGCTGGTCCAGGAGCTCCCAGAGGTCGAGGACGATCTGACGGACCTGGTGGCGACCGGTCTTCACTACGGTGTGCACGTCGTCCTCTCGGCGAACCGGTGGAACGACCTCCGGCTGGCGGTACGGGACAACGTCGGGGGACGCCTCGAACTGCGTCTCAACGACCCCATCGAGTCTGAGGTCGACCGTCGGGCCGCAGCGGCCCTGCCGGAAGCGTCCCCCGGGCGGGCGCTGACCCGCCGGGGCGAACAGATGCAGGTGGCGCTCCCTCGGGTCGACGGTCAGGCCGACGCGGGAGGCCTCTCCCCCGCGCTCGAAGGACTCGTCTCTGCCGTGGCCCGCCGATGGGAGGGCTCCGCGTCCGCGCCGCCCATTCCGCAGCTCCCCGCCGAGGTCCGACGGGAGGACCTGCCGAACGCAGCCCTGGATCCTGAGCCGGGCGTGGCCATCGGGGTCGACGAGTTCGGTCTTGGGCCGGCCCGCGTCGATCTGTTCACCGGGGAGCCACACTTCGTCGTGTACGGAGACGCCGAGTGCGGGAAGAGCACGTTCCTCCGAGCGTGGATCGAGCGACTTGGCGCCAAGTACCCTCCCGACCGGGTCCGAATCGCGGTCGTCGACTACCGGCGGACGTTGATCGGCGCCGTCCCCGAGACTCACATGGAGGGATACGCCGTGACGCCCCAGCAAGCCGCCGGTCTCGCCGAGCGGCTGGCGAAGGAGGCGTCCGATCGCCTGCCGTCCCCCGACCTCTCCCCCGATGAGCTCAGCGCCAGGCGATGGTGGTCCGGGCCCGAGCTCGTGCTGTTCGTGGACGATTACGACCTGATACCCACGTCGGCGGGGAATCCTCTCGCGCCACTGGTCGACCTGCTGCCCCAGGGCCGGGACGTCGGGCTCCACGTCGTCCTGTCGCGCCGGGTGGGGGGGTCGGCGCGCAGCCAGTTCGAGCCGTTCCTCCAGCGTCTTCGGGAGCTCGGCTCCCAGGGGCTGATCATGAGCGGGGATCCCCAAGAGGGACCGCTCATCGGGGACCGCAAGGCCGAGCCGTTGCCGCCCGGCCGCGGCTACCTGGTCCATCGGCGGCGGACGTCGCTGGTGCAGACGGTCCACGCGGCGCCGGAGCCACGGGCAGGAGAAGATAAGGCGCGCGCCGCGCGGGCGACGAAGGCGCGGACGAGGAGACACTAGGTGAGCACGCTCCTGGTCACGGTGGTGGGGCCCTCCAACAGGAGGGACCTCTCGCTTCCGGCTGACGCCCCGGTGGCGGAGCTGATCCCAACCCTGGTCGGGCTGGTGGCGAGCTCGCCGGACGGGCCGGACTCAGGGACGGAGACCTGGCTCCTCTACCGGTCCGACGAGCCGGACCAACCGCTCCCCCCGGGCTCCTCGCTGGCGTCGGTGGGCGTGCTCGAGGGGACCGTCCTCTACCTGGCCCGCGAGGACACAGAGAAGGAATCGGCCGATGCCCCGATGGCCGCCCTCTCTCCTGATGGGCTCACCGCCATCGAGCGCACGGCGGCCCTGCTCCCCCGCCGGTTCGGCCTGGTCCGGCGCATCGCTCGCGCGGCGGCGGCATTCATCCGGGCCAGGCGGTCCGATGGACCGGTCGGGAGCCGCGCGCGGGCCGTCCCACCGTGGGCCCAGCAGAGCACCTCGCCGGCGGCCCTCACGGCTCCGGAGCGGGCATCCCCATCGGCTCGGGCTCGCCGGACCTGGCGTGCCACCGACTATCTGGAACAGCTCGAGGAGGCCATCGTGGAGCCACGGCTCAAGCGATGCGCCACCATCGCCGTGGTCTCCCCTAAGGGGGGCGTGGGCAAGACCACGATCACGGCGCTCCTCGGAACGCTCTTGGCCATGGTCCGGCGCGACCGGGTGGTGGCCGTAGACACCAATCCGGACTTCGGCTCCCTGGGCCGTGTCCTCACCCCGGAGCACCACCTGTACGTGGACGACCTCCTCGACAGGGCCGACGACCCGGGCCTCACCCTGACGAGCCTGGACGCCCAACTGGGCCGGGCGGTCCACGGGTTGATGGTCCTGCCAGCCCCCACGGACCCGGCCAGGATGTGGCGGCTCGACGAGGACGCCTATCGCAAGGTGATCGAGCGGCTCCAGGACTTCGCCGGTGTCCTGCTGCTCGACTGCGGGACCGGCCTGCAGGAGCCGGCGGCCGGCGCGGCGATCAAGTCGTCCGAGCAGCTGATCCTGGTCACGGACGCCCAACCCGCCGCAGCCAGCCTGGTGGCGGAGGCGGGCGGGCTGGTTGCCCAGACCGGGCGGCCCATCCTGCTGGTGGTCAACAAGATGCCGGCGAAGGGAAGCGCGCTCGACCTGGAGAAGTTCGCGCGGAGCCTGCCCGAAGCC
Source organism: Actinomycetota bacterium (assembly GCA_036001425.1). Classification (GTDB taxonomy): domain Bacteria; phylum Actinomycetota; class UBA4738; order UBA4738; family CALAEC01; genus DASYVD01. The sequence goes on along the minus strand of DASYUI010000021.1, from coordinate 56,568 downwards.
AGCGGTCTCGTGGTGATTCCCGACGAGCCGGTTCCCGCGGCCCGACTCGCCGCGGCCAGGTTCGACTGGCGGGAGGCGCCCCCCTCCTGGCGGATCGCCGTTCGGGAGCTCGCCTTGCAGGTGGTGAGCGACTGGCCGGCCCTCGGGCTGACCCTGCGTGCTCCCGGCCTCCGGCCGCTCGGGTGAAGCTGTTTGGAATGCTCGGACTGCAGGGAATGAATAGGATGGGTGCGGTGGGTTCGTGCGCTGTTCGCATCGGACGGAGGAGGTGAGGCATGGCGCACATCAAGGTCACCCCCGAGCAACTCTCGCAGGTCTCGTCCCAGCTTGCCGCGGGGGCCTCGAACGTCGACGGGATCCTGGCCCAACTGACGTCCGCGGTGGCTCCACTGGGATCTGACTGGGCGGGCGTGGCCCAGGCACGCTTCCACGAGTTGTGGGCTCAGTGGCAGCGGTCGGCCAAGGCCCTCAACGAGTCGCTGACGGGCATCTCCCAGCTCACCAGCCAGGCCTCGGCCAGCTACGCGCAGACCGAGCAGGCTATCGCGTCCAGCTTCGGTTCCCGCTAGACCTCGCCCTTCCCCGAGTCGCCGCGGGAAGGAGGTGGGGCCGTGAGCACGTTCGCCGTCGATCCAGAAGTACTCGAGGACGCCGGTGGCAAGCTGATCGCCGCCGGCGAGGAGATCCGCTCGCTGGCCGCATCGCTGGACGGCCTGGCGGATAGCGCCGGGGCCACCGGCCATCCGGCTGCCTCCTCGGCCTACGCCCGCATGTGCGCGGTCTGGGCGGCGGAACTCCTCCACCTCGGCGAGTCGGCCATCTCCACGGGTCGCAACACGGCGTGGGCCGGGAGACTGTACCGGGCGGTCGACCAGTCGGTCATGCCCGAGGGGGGCTAGATGGCCGTCGATGTCGGCTTCATCCGAGTGCCGACGGGCGAGCCAGGTGTCCTGAAGGCGGCAGCCAAACGTTTCGCCGGCCTGGCGGACGCGGTAGAGACGCAGGTGTCGAGGATCCAGGCGGCCGCGTTCCCCATGATCCCGTCGAATTGGTCGGGAGGCGCGGCATCGAGCTTCCACGCCGCCGCGCTCCAGCTGTCGTTCGACCTCGGCGTGGCTCCGGGCGCCTTCCGGATGGCTGCAGCGGCGCTCGAGACCCTGGCCGCCGAGATCGAGGCGGCTCAGGCCGAGGCCCTGAAGATGCAGGTCCTCGCGGGGGACATCCAGAGCCGGTCCCAGCGCCTGGACCAGGCGATCCTGGAGGCCTCCACCGCGAGCCCGGAGGCTGCCACCCTGACCGTGCCGGCGCTGGTGAAGCAGCAGGATTACCTGTGGTTCGAGGCTCAGAACGTGAAGTCGCGGGCCGACGCCGCCGCCCAGCGCGCACTCGACGCCGCCGTCGGAGCCGCGGCGGTCTTCAACGAAGTAGCAGCCATGGCTCCGACCTTCCAGAAGGCCCTGCAGCGGCTCGACGTGGGTGGAGCGTTCGATCCGTTCGGGGCCCTCCACCGCACCGACTTCTCCACCTGGTACCGCGCCCTCTGGGGCGACACCTGTCCCGCGGGAAACGGCTTCTACGGGGGATACGGCACCTTCATCACCGGCCCGGACGGGCTGCTGTACCCGGTGGTCGTGCCCAGCCTCCTGATGGACGGAGTCGTCTACAACGGGAACCGCGGGACACTCGTGCCCGGTGAGGACGCCTACAGCCTGGGGGGCATGGACCCCGGCTGGAGCGAGGTCTATCGCCTGGAAGGGGTGGGGCGCTTCCAGGAGGGTCCCTCGGGATTCGAGAAATTCTTCATCGCCATCGCCATGACCAACCCCGACCTCCACCCCAGCACGACGCCGTTCGGCGAGGGCGACTACGCCGGATTGGTGATGGGCGCCGGCGGAGTGCCGTACATCAACACGGAGCCGCGCGCGCCCAAGGGCCCTTCGGTCTCCCCTTCGAGCGCGCGACTCGTATCGCCGACCGCGGTCTGGGTCGACGGGGAGCTGGTGTTCGTCGATGCGAATGCCGACCCCGCGACGACGAGCTACAACCGTGCCACCCGGCGCCAGCTGGGGCCAGTGCCGCCGCGGGTCCTGAACGGGCAGCGAGCGGTTGGCGCTGCGAGCCTCGCCGCGTCCTTGGCCGAGGGCATCAACATCGCGAACAAGACGGACGACGCCGGGCTCGCCGCGTACCAGGTCGTCTTCGAGGTCAACGAGGACGGCCGGCGCCGGGCGATGTTCCGGACCTACCAGGTGAGCGTGGATCAGACGGGCGACTATCTCATTCGTCCGAGCCATGTGTTCCTCGACGACGAAGGTGAGATCTCCTTCGACAACATCCTCTTCCGGCAGGGAGCCGAGATCGGCCCCGCCGATCCGCCGTACCGCGTCGTCCAGTACGAGGACGAGAAATAGAGCGACGGGCGTGATCTCCCTCGCTGGGCCGCCCATCGATCGCGCACGCAGTCTCACGAAGCTCTGGCTCGTGGTGGCCGTTTCCCTGGCGGCCTGTGGGCAGGGAGAGGAGGTTCGGGCCTGGTGCCGGAGCTTCGAGTCGGCGACGACGGCGTTCGTCGACGTCTACGAGCGAGTGCCCGAGGGAACGGACCCGGCGAAGGCGTTTGCCGAGGACCCCGAGCTCGCCGCCGACGCGCGAGAGGCCGGACGGAAGATGCGGGCCCTGATCGCGAAGGATCCTCCCGAGGAGATCGAGGACGACTTCCGGCTCATCACCACGACGCTTCCGCCGGACCCTGCCCAGAGCAGCGCCGAAGAAGAGGGCCGGTACGACGACGCCCTCAGGGACGTAAAGGCCTTCGTCGAGAGTGACTGCAACCTCGATCCCGAACTCATCGAGCAGCTCAACCGGACCGGCTGAACGACGGTCTCAGCGACCGGGCTCGCTGCTCATTCCTCGGCCACGAGGGCCCCGGTCATCCCTCCCGTGTCGTGAGGCCGGCAGTGGATCAGGTACAGCCCCGGGGCCTCGGGGAATGTGATCTTGAACGTCTTGGTCTCGCCCGGCTCTCCCGGAGCGTCCGCCGACTGGACCCACTCGTCGATCCCCAGCTCCATGACGGTGAAGGTGTGGGCAACGAACCCCCGGTTGGTCACCCGCAGGGTGATCTCCTGGCCCGGCGATCCGACGAGGATCGAGGGCTCGAAGTAGGTCTCCCGCTTGATCCTATCGTCGTCCATCGTGATCTGGGCCTTCTTCTCGCCTCGAACGTCGAGGACGCCCTTGAAGAACGCCTTGCCGCTGATGGCCTCCTCGTCCATGAGCTTCCTCGCCTGTGCCACCAGGTCTTGGGGCTGCTGCGCCGCCGGCTCCCCGCTGGCGGCTGCGGACTCGGGAGCAGGCCGCTGCTCGGCGCAGGCCCCGGTCGAGAGCGCGGCCACGAGCAGCACGCCCACCACGGTACGGAATCTGATTCCCCTCATGTCGACCTCCCGTAGAAGTCGGGACCCTTCGAGCTTCGAAGACCTCCGGTTCGTGGGGTTCCACCGGCGGTTGGTGGGACGGCGGAAGATACCGCCAGCTCCAGGAGCGGATACAGCGTTTGCGCTCGGTCCGGGGCGCCCAACGCCGTGATGACCGCTTCCGCGGACTGGTCAGGGTCGAACGCCCACCCTTCAATGACGAGCCCCAGCGTCCGGTCGTCGCGGACCACGGCGATCCCGGTGATGCCGAGTCGCGAGAGGGCCGCTATAACCGCTGGCCGCAGCGACGGTTCTTCACCGGAAGCCGACGCTGGTAAGAGCACCACCGCGGTCGCCACCCTTCTGGTCCTTTCAGGTTGGGGACTGTGACGGTGACGCTATGGCTCTGGCTACCTCAAATCATCCGGCGTTTCCCGCATGTTCGGCGGCGGGCTCCCCCAACCGGGACGCGAGCTCCGTGCGGTTCCGTGCGCCGACCTTCCTGAGCACGTTCGAAACGTGGCGCTCTACGGTCTTCGGCGAGAGGAACAGGGCCTGCGCGACCTCGCGGTTCGTGGCTCCCCCGGCGACCAGGTGCGCGACCTCCCGCTCACGCCTGGTCAGGAGGGCGCCCGCCGCCGCCCGCCGCCAGGTCCGTACCCCGACCGAGCGAAGGGCCTGCTCGGCGAGCTCGACGATCGTCAGTGCGCCGCGGTCGTGCGCGGCCGCCGCCGCCTCCGACAGCCTGGGTATCGCACGATCGCTTCCTCCGTGTGCGAGAGCGCGACCGAGGTCGAGCCGGATCCACAGCGCGCGGAGTGCGAACGACGATGCCTCTGCCGCACCAAGTGTCGTCTCCAAGGCGTCTGCCTGCGCTTTCGCTTCGGGCTCCGAGAGCGCGAGTACATGCAGCCGGACGATCTCTTCGAGCCGATCAAGCCGGTTGCTGCGGCGATCCCAGCGGTCGAGGGCGTCCCGAGCCTCGCCGCTGTCGCCGACGCGGGCGAGCGCTTCGGCGGAGCAGAGAAGCAGCTCCGCCGCGCAGCGGGGGCAGCCGACGACTTGGGCACACGCGTGACCGGCCGCCAGCTGCTCCCGGACCGAGGCCGCGGCGGCAGGCCCGTCCAGGCGCGCATACCAGACTGCAAGGTCGTCGTGGAACGCGATCCGCTGGTGCTCGTTCGGCTCCTCGGCGGTCTCGCGCTCGAGTCGGCGCAGCGCGTCGCGCGGTCTCCCTCGCTCGAGCGCCACTGCGCACTCGACCCGGGCGACGCGATGCCGCGCGCGCGGCACGTCGCCCGCACGCGCCGCGAGCTCGCTCGTCTCGCGAGCGACCTGTTCCGCCTCGACGAGCTCCCCCGCATGGAGAAGGGCCCGCGCGAGCCACCAACCGGCGTCGACGGCGAGGCGCGGGAGAACGTGCCGGTTCGCCTCGCCCCAGATACTGTGGAGACGCGTCACGGCCTCGTCCAGTCGACCCGTCTGCAGGAGGCCGACGCCAACCCCAAGCGAAGCTGCGAGGTACGGCTCGAGCTCGAATCCCCGCGCCGCCGACTCACGCTGTTCCGCGGCGCGGAGCAGACCCTCGTTGTCTCCCTCCTGCATCGCGGTCTCGTACTCGAGGCGGAGCGCGTCAAGGTACGCGCGTCGTGCCCGCCGGTCGAGCGCCGATAACCGGCCTGCGCGCGTGGCGATCCGGTTCGCCGCCACGACGGCTTCGGCAGCCGCGGCGCGCCCCTCTGCGGTCCGCTGCTCGAGCCAGAGGAGGATCGCCGCCTCGTGGGTGCGGCACTCGAGCTCGACAACCTCGTCGCTCGCCTGGACCTCCCGTGCGCGGGAGAGAAACTCGCGGGACTCCTCGACCCGCGAGAGCGCATAGGCGGCCCGCGAAGCCGCGAGAAGGGCAGAGGCCCGGGCGACCTCGCCTTCCGCGCGGTCGGCGACGAGCGACCAGCGGGCGAGCGCCGTCTCGTGCTCGGCGAGCTCCGTCGCGAGCGAGGCGACCTCCTCTTGCAGGGCCACCGAATCGCGATCGCGCGGGTCCGCGTCGTCGGCAATCTCCCCGAGCAAGCGCAGTCCTGCCCGTCCGATCAGTGTTCTCCGCGGGGAGCGCGCGACGCGAACGGCGAGGTCGAGCGTTCGTAGACCGGCGGATCGCCGATGCTCCAGGGCCTCGGTTAGCAACCGGATTTCCTCGTGGGCCTCCTGCTCGAGCAGGCGCGCAAGGCTCCGATGAACCCGGCGGCGCGTCTCCTCCGGAAGCTCCGCGACCGCGGCCGCGCGTACCAGGTCGTGCGTGACGCGAACGGATCCGCCCATATCGACGGCGACGCCGCGTCCGACGAGCGCCCCGAGGGCGTCCCGCACACGCTCCGGCGGCCAATCTGCGACCCTGCCGAGGTAGTCGTACGCGATCGGGCGGCCCGCGACGGCCAGGATCGCCAGAAGGACGCCCGCGTCCCCGCCAACGCCGCGGAGGCGATCCGTCAGCAGCACGGAGAGGTCGCCGCCGCCCGCGCCCGCACGTGCGAGCGCCTCGAGCCAGAATGGCGAACCCTTCGCCTGCTCCCAGAGACCGGCGGCGCGCCCGCGGTCGAGACGCGGAGCAACCGAGAGGGCAAGCTCTACTCCTTCGTCTCGGGTGAGCGGGCCGAGTTCGAGGACCGTCAGGCGGTCCCTAGGCAGCGCGTCGACCAGCGACATTCCGGCCTCTCCCGGGCGAGTCGCAACGAAGATGGCGACGCGCTGCTCCGATTCTTTCGCCGCCCGCGCAAGATAGTGGCAGAGCGCAAGCGACAGCTCATCCACCCACTGGACGTCATCGACAACCAGTAGCGCCGGCGGCGCCTCCCGGAACGCACGGTGCGCGGCCTCGAACAGCCGCAGTGGCTCGAGCTCCCTCGTCGTGCGTCCTCCGTAGAGGAGGTTGTCGAGCTGCGCGCCGTCCGGACGCGCGGCGGCAAGTACGCGCAGGAACCCGGATGCCGCCGCCAGCGGCACATGCCGCTCGGCCTCGTACCCGCCGACCGCGAACGTCTGCGGCAACAGCGCCTGCTCCCGCGCTTCGGCAAGCAGGCGGCTCTTGCCACTGCCCGGCTCGCCCACGACGACGGCTGCCGTAGGACCGCCAGAGCTGCGCCGGGCGACGTCTCGCAGCGTATCCAGCTCCTGCACTCTGCCCACGAACGCGTGCACATCCCGGAGCGTACGCCGACCGGCCGAAAGAAGGAGGGGGCCCCTTGTTTGCAGCCGCATCGGCCGTGCTTAGATGCAACCACATGACCCTCCAGCTGGAAGAGCGCGACCAGCGGATGCTGTCAGGGGCCGAAGGAGAGGCCGCCCGGATGGCCATGGAGATCGTGGTGGCCATGGCGGAGGTCGCGGGGGCGGAACAGCTCGTCGACGTCGCCTCGGCGCACATCGACGGGTGCCTATACCACGGGCAAGTGAGCCTGGACTTCGCTGAACGCTTGGTGGGGGGAGGCGCGAGGGTGCGGGTGCCCACCACGCTCAACGTGGGTGCTGTCGACCTGCTCCATCCGGAGCTGTATCGGGGCAGCCAGGACACGGCGCAGGCTGCCCGCCAGCTGATGGATCTCTATGTGGAGATGGGATGTCGCCCTACATGGACGTGCGCCCCGTACCAGACGGACGTCCGCCCGGCGTTCGGAGAGCACGTCGCGTGGGCCGAGTCCAACGCCATCGTGTTCGTAAACAGCGTGCTGGGAGCGCGCACCGATCGCTACGGCGACTTCATCGACATCTGCGCGGCGGTAACGGGGCGGGCGCCGTACGCGGGACTCCACGTCACCGAGAACCGCCGGGGTCGGGTCCTCTTCCGCCTGGAACGCATACCCGAACCGCTCCTCGAGGAGGATGTCTTCTATCCGGTGCTCGGGCACCTCGTGGGGGCGGAGGCGGGCACGAGCGTGCCGGTGATCGACGGCCTCCGCGGAGCCGTCTCCGAGGACCAGCTCAAGTCGCTCGGCGCCGCAGCGGCGTCGTCGGGCTCGGTGGGACTGTTCCACGCGGCGGGAGTGACGCCGGAGGCCCCTACCCTGGACGACGCCTTCCAGGGTGGCGGACCCGAGCGGACGATCGAGGTTACGCCGGAGGCGCTCGCTCGTGCCCGCGACTCCCTCACCACCGCCACCGACGGCGAGCTGCGGGCGGTGAGCGTGGGCACGCCACATTTCTCCTTGACGGAGTTCGAGCGGCTGGTGGCGTTGCTCGACGGAGCTCGAGTGGCGGAGGGCGTGGAGTTCTACGTCTCCACGGGGCGCAGCGTCCTCACGGATGCCGCGTCCCGTGGCTGGGTCGATCTCTGCGAGCAGGCCGGGATCACGATCGTCACGGATACCTGCACCTACATCACCCCGATCCTCCGAACCAGGGACGGCGTGGTCATGACGAACTCGGGCAAGTGGGCGTACTACGCGCCGGGGAACCTCGGCATTCAGGTGGTCTTCGGGAGCCTGGCCGACTGTGTGCGTTCGGCGGTGGAAGGAAAGGTGTGGCGTGACCCCGACGTCTGGGCCGGCATCTAAGGCCAGGGCGCTCGTACCGGGACGGGCGGCGGGCCCGGCGCTCGTGCTTTCGGAGCCGCTGTCGTTCTGGGGAGGCGTCGACCCCTCGAACGGCAGGATTATCGACCGCCGTCACCCGCAGGCCGGCGAGACCGTCCGGGGGAAGGTCGTGGTCATGCCGTCTGGCCGCGGGTCCAGCTCGAGCAGCAGCGTGCTGGCGGAGACGATCCGCGCGGTCACCGGCCCCCTGGCGATCATCCTCGCCGAGCCGGACGGGATCCTCGCCCTGGGCGCGTTGATGGCATCGAAGCTGTACGGGCGAACCACGCCCGTCGTCGTCGTGGAGGAAGCGACGTACCGGTCGATCCGAAGTGGGGCAGACATCGAGATCGCCCCGCGTGGGGACGAGTGGGTGATCATCGTGGACGGGGAGCGAAACCGAGCGTGAACGGAACCAAGATGGCCGCCGAGATGGCGGAGCAGCCCGAGGTGCTGGCAAGGCTGATCGCTCGTCGGGCAGAGATCCTGCCGCGGCTGAGGGAGGCGGCACCGTCCCGCCCGGCCGGCGTGGTCCTCGTGGCCCGGGGATCCTCGGATCACGCCGCGGTGTTCGGTCGCTACGTCCTGGAGGCGGCGTGCGGACGCCCGGTCGCCCTGGCGGCGCCGAGCCTCCAGACCCTGTACGGGGTCCGGGTGGACTACCGCGGCTACCTGGCGGTGGCCGTGAGCCAGTCCGGCCGGACACCGGAGATCGTCGCCGTCCTGCGCGCGGCACGGGAAGCCGGCGCCCGGACCGTCGCCATCACCAACGACGCGGAGAGCCCGCTCGCCCGTGTGGCCGAAGCGGTCGTCGACCTCGGAGCGGGTGAGGAGCGGGCGGTCCCGGCCACGAAGACCTTCACCGCCCAGGTGGCCGCCTTCGCCATCCTGGCCGAGGCCCTGGGCCGAGTCCCGTGGAGCGAGGAGGAATGGGACCGGCTGCCGGCCCTGGTAGAGGAAGTGCTGAGCGACCCCGAGCCGGGCCGGGCTGTTGCCTCGGCTATCGGCGACGCTCCGGGGCTCATCACGGTGGGGCGAGGCTACCTCTACGCGATCGCGCTGGAGGCAGCTCTCAAGCTCAAGGAAACCGCCGGGATCATGGCACAGGGCTACTCCGCGGCGGATCTCCGCCATGGCCCGCTCACCGTGGTGGAGCTGGGCCTCCCCGTGGTGTGCTTCGTCGCCCGGGGCCCAGCGGAGGCCGACATGAACGGCTTGATCGGAACGCTGCGGGGGCGAGAGGCCCGGGTCTTCCTGGTGGCCCAGGATCCCGCGGCCGAGCTTCCGGTTCCACCCGGAAGCCAGGAGCCGCTGGTGGCCATCCCGATGGCGGTCCGCGCCCAACAGGTGGCCCACGCCCTTGCCCTCCGCCGGGGGCTCGACCCGGACGCGCCGCCGGGTCTCTCGAAGATCACCCTGACGACGTGACGTTCGGACCGTTCGCGCGGAACGCGCGCGGCCGGAAGGCGATCACGCGCGTGCGCGCGGCCGGTATCTGGGGCATCCATCCCGCTTCCGGAGCCACAGCGGGCGGAGGCGGAATGGCAACGTGAGGCCGAAGGGGGCCCGGTACCCGATCGGGAACTGGCAGGGACCCATCGCTTCCGGGGCCCGATGCCACTCCCAGGAGTGTCCGCACTCGCACTCGGCCGGTGGGGCGCCCGGGATCCCCAGGGCCTCGACGAGCGGCAAGTAGTCGTCCTCTGGCTCGGGAGGAGGTTCGGGACGCGATGGGCGGTCCCCCACGGCACACGAGTCTAATCCGGGCGGCCATGCCCGCGGATGGCGGCCGTACTGCGAACCGGCTAGCCTGCTGCAACAGCCGAGAGGTGGGGCGTGATCGGGATCGTGCTCGCCGGACACGGGAGCTTCTGCGAAGGGCTTCGCGACGCGGCGCAGATGATCATGGGCCCTCAGGAACATTTGGCTGTGGTCCCGTTGGGTCCCGCCGAGAACCTGGACGAGTACCGAGAGAAGCTCGAGCGGGCTCGAGACGAGGTGGACTCCGGTGACGGCGTCCTCGTGTTCGTCGATCTGTTTGGAGGCAGCCCCTCCAACGTCTCCGCATACCTGCTTGGAGCGAGCACCGAGGTGGTGACGGGAGTCAGCCTCCCCATGCTTCTGGAGGTCCTCTCCGCGAGGACGGGCTCACTGACCGATGTGGTCAACACGGCCGTAGCCAGTGCCCAGCTGGGGACGATCCGGCTCGCCGACCGGATCGGGGCGGGCGGAGGTTCCTGAGACCGGAGGCGTTCATGACCGTCGTACACATGAGGATCGACAACCGGCTCATCCACGGTCAGGTCACCATCTCCTGGGTGGGAGCGCTCCGGGCGGATCATCTGATCGTGAGCAACGATCAAGTGGCGCAGGACGAGATCCAGAAGATGATGCTGCCGCAGGCGGCCCGCGGGGTGAGGACATCCGTGCTGTCGGTGGAGGACACCGCGTCGTACTGCGATACCGAGGAGGCGGAGAAGGAGCGCATCTTCCTCATCGCCAAGTTTCCCGCCGACGCGCTACAGCTTCTCGAGCGGGGCCTGAAGCCGAAGGAGATCAACGTGGGCAACCAGGCCCCCATCCCCGGCACGAAGTTCAAGATGGTGATGCGTACTCTGGCCGCCACCCCCGAGGACGCCGATGCGTATCGGAAGATCGCGTCCAACGGCTATCGGCTCACGTGCAAGATGATGCCCAACGACCGCCCGACGGATTTCCTCGAGGTGCTCCAGAAGAAAGGGCTTTGACCCAAGGGGAGGTCCATGGGCTTCCGCGCAGGGTTCGGCTCGTTGCCCATCACCCCACCAGTCCCCGGGCCCATGGGCGGCTACGTCGCCCGCGAGGGGCCCTCCGAGGGCGTGCACGACGACCTGTGGGCTCGCGCCGTCGTCCTGGAATCGGATGGAGTGAAGGCCGGGCTCGTCTTCGCCGACATCCTGGCCGCCCCGCGCACCCTCGTTCAGGAAGTGCGGCGGCAAGCCGCGCCCCGGCTCGGAGTGCGCGAGGGACACCTGATCATTGCGGCCACCCACACCCACTCCGGCCCGGCCATCCCACCATTCCTCCCAGAGGCCGACCCGTCCTACCTGTCGTGGCTGGCCGCGACCATGGCTCAGGCCCTCTCTAGGGCCGACGAGGCCATGGCCGACGCCCGCATCGCCTGGGCCGCGGAGCCGGCAGAGGGCGTGGCCGGTAATCGCCGGGACCCCGAACTCCCCACCGACTCCACGGTGCGCGGCTTGGTGGTGTGGGGCGAGGATGGAACCCTGCAGGGGATCCTCCTCAACCACGCGTGCCACCCCACCGTGCTGGGCCCGCAAAACCGGTTGATCTCGGCGGACTTCCCGGGGGCTGCCCTGGAGGCCCTCAAGGACGCTCTCGGTGCCCGGGTGTGGGCCGCCTACGCCCAGGGAGCGGCCGGCGACGTCAGCTGCCGGTTCACACGCCGGGCTCAGTCCTTCGATGAGGTTCGGCGGCTGGGAGCCCTCGTGGCAGAAGCGGGCCGGTTGGTGTTCGCCCGAGCCGAGCCGGCCGGGGGGGATTCCCTCATGGTGGGCTCTCGTTCCGTGGCACTGCCGATCCGCTCGTTCCCGCCTCGACAGGAGACCGAGACTCTATTGCAAGAGGCGCGCGTTCGCGTGGAGGACCTCGCCCGGTCTGAGACGGAGGCGGGGAATGTTCGGCTGGCGGAGTCCCTCGCGGAGGGATACGCGGTCGAGCTGCAGTGGGCCGAGCGGCGCGACCACCTCGAGAACGAGGCCGAGGTGACTGCGGTCAGGTTGGGGGACGTGGCGCTGGTAGCGGCCCCCGGCGAGCTGTTCACGAGCGTGGGGCAAGCCATCCGGCAGGCGTCGCCGTTTCCCCGCACCATGGTCGTGGGCTACGCGAACGGCCACGTCGGCTACGTGCCGGACAAGGAAGCCTATGCAGCGGGCGGGTACGAGGCCCTGGTGACATGGCTGGAGCCGGGCGCCGCCGACCTGCTGGTTGAGACGGCGGCCGGGGCCTTGGCGGACCTCGCCGAAGGGAGGACCTGAGGTGTCAGCGAAGGCCTATCTGGACTCGGCGATCACCCTCCTCCGGGAGGTCCTGGAGACCCAGCGAGAGGCGATCGAGGAAGCGGGCAGGCTCTGCGCCGAGGCCATCGCCGGGGGCGGTCTGATCCATGTGTTCGGAACCGGCCACTCTCACATCTTGGCCGAGGAGGGCTACGACCGCGCCGGCGGGCTGCTGGCCGTGAACCCCATCCTGGTCGGGGACCTCATGCTTCACGAAGGGGGCCTGCGGTCCGGGCCCCTCGAGCGGCTGTCCGGGCTAGCGGAGGTGATCCTGAACCACGAGCCGGTCCGCCGGGGCGACGTGCTGGTGGTGGCGTCCAACTCCGGGCGGAACGCGGCCCCGGTGGAGATGGCACAGCTGGCCCGGGAACGCGGCGTCAAGGTCGTTGGCATCACGTCGCTCCAGCATTCGGGGTCCGTCCCGTCCCGGACCCCCGGCGGACGCCGGCTGTTCGAGGTCGTGGACGTGGTCATCGACAACCGAGGTGTTCCCGGCGACGCCGTGCTCCCGGTGCCAGGAGCACGGGAGGGGATGCGGATGGCGGCCACGTCCACCGTCACCGGGGCGGCCATCATCCAGGCCATCCTGGCCGAGACCGTGGCTCGATTGGCCGCCACGGGAGCGGAGGTGCCCATCCTCATGAGCGCCAACGTGGAGGGTGCTGACGAGCACAACGAGCGGCAGTTGCGACGACTGGGACCACGGGTGCCCTCCCTGCTGGCCCGGGAGGTGTCGCGTCTGGTGGGGGCGCAGGAGCCCGAAGCGGAAGAGGCTCAGGACCGGTGACGGACCGGCTTCTCTTTCGGTCGAGCGAGATCCACGCCGGCCAGGGGGTGGTGGACGGGTACGTGGTGGTGGCCGGCGGTCGAATCGAGGACGTGGCGGCAGGCGACCCACCCGCCGGGGCCGAGGGGACTGTCGTGGACGTCCGCCCGCACCGGCTGTTCCCGGGGCTCATCGACGTCCACATCCACGGCGCCGGAGGCTGGAGCGTCGAGGCGGGGAGCGCGGACCAGATCAGGGCCCTGGCCCGGTTCCTGGCGGCGTGGGGGGTCACCGCGTTCCAGCCGAGCACTGCGGCCTTACCGCCCGAGGGTCTCGAGCGGGTGGCCGTGGCCGTCGGCGAGGCCATGGACGACCACCCCCAGGACGGAGCCCGGATCCTCGGTCTCCACGCCGAGGGCCCCTATCTCAGCCCCGAGAAACCGGGAGCCATGAACGCGGACTTCTTCCGGGACCCCTCCAAGGAGGAGATCGAGCACCTGGGGGCAGTGGCCCCCGGCACGCTGCGTCACCTCACGATCGCGCCGGAACAGCCCGGAGCCGTCGAGCTCATCGGGTGGCTGGCCGCCCGAGGCGACGTGATCGTCTCCGGAGGCCACACTGACGCCTCGTACGACCAGGCTCAGGCGGGAATCGACGCGGGCATCCGGCTCTCCAACCATACCTACAACGCCATGCGCGGCCTGCACCAGCGAGATCCCGGGGCGCTGGGAGCCTTCGCCCTCGACGACCGGGTCACCTGCGAGCTCATCGCCGATGGGCGGCACGTCCACCCGGCGGCCATGGAGTTCCTGGTCAGAGTGGCAAGCCCGGAGCGCGTATGCCTGGTATCCGATGCCGTCTCACCGGCCGGTCTCCCCCCAGGCACCTATGACCTGGTCGGCATCGGCGTGAATGCCCGGATCACCGAGGAAGGGTTCTGCGTGTTCCCGGATGGGACCCTGGCCGGGAGCGCCCGCCTGCTCCTTCACGGGGTCCGGACAATGGTCGAGGAGGTTGGCGTGCCGCTGGAGGAGGCCGTCCGGATGGCGAGCCTCCGGCCGGCCGCGGTGGCGAGGGTCGACGGATCCAAGGGGAGCCTGGAGCCGGGGAAGGATGCCGACCTGGTGGTGGTGTCGGAGGCGTGGGAGGCGGTGTGGACGATGGTCGAGGGCCGGGTGGTCCGGTCGCCGGAGACACCGGCGCCGGAGACGAACCCGAAGGTGGCGGCTCGGTGAGCTCGGACCGTCTATCGGCCGAGAGCTTCTTCGGGGTGGCCACAGAGGCCCTGGAGCATGTGGAGCGGACCCAGCTCCCGGAGATCCAGCGGGCCGCCGACCTGCTGGCCTCTCGTCTCCTTGCGGGCGGCGTCGTCCATGTGTTCGGGACGGGCCACTCCGAGGCCTTCGCCATGGAGCTGGCGGGCCGGGCCGGAGGGCTGGCCCCCTTTCACGCGATGACCCTGCAGGACCTGGCCTTCCGCGGCACGCGCTCCGCCGATGACGTCCTCGATCCCACGCTCGAGCGCGACCCTGCGGTGGCCCGGGAGCTCTTGGCCCTCCACGACGTCCGGAAGAAAGATGCCTTCGTGGTGGTTTCGAACTCCGGGCGAAATGGATCCACCGTGGAGATGGCCCGGGCGGCCGGGGAACGGGGTCTGCCGGTGGTGGCGGTGACCTCCCTCGATCACACGCGCCGCGTCTCCTCCAGGCATCCCAGCGGGAAGCGCCTCTTCGAGGTCGCCGACGTGGTGATCGACAACGGGGCACCCTTCGGCGACGCGGTCCTGGAGCTCGAGAGTGGCGTCCGGGTGTGCGCCGTCTCGTCGCTCACCGGAGCGTTCATCGCCCAGGCCCTCACCGCGGAGATCACCCGTCGGTACCTGGACGCCGGCAAGGAGCCTCCCGTCCTCGTAAGCGCCAACGTGGACGGCGCCGACGAGCGCAACGCCGAGCTCCGGCGCCGGTACGAGGGCAGGATTTAGCGATGGCCCTTGAAGAGTACGGCGAGCGGGCCCGCAAGCTGATCGACCGGATCGTGATCAGCCAGGGGGAGGCCATCTCTCGCGCCGCGGAGATGGTGGCCGACACCGTGGAACGCGGCGGGGTCGTGTTCACGTTCGGGACGGGGCACTCACACTGCATCGCCGAGGACGCCGTCTATCGGGCCGGCGGCCTGGTCCCCGTGGATGCGATCCTCGAGCCGAGCCTCACCGGCACCACCGATGTGTCGAAGAGCGAGTACCTCGAGCGCCTGGAAGGATTCGCTCCCGCCATCCTGGACCACCGGCGACTGGCTCCCCAGGACCTTCTCATCGTGATCTCGAACTCGGGACGCAATGCGGTTCCCGTGGAGATGGCCATGAATGCCCGGGCCCGGGGGATCCGGGTCGTGGCCCTCACCAGCCTCCGCTACGCAGAGGCCGTCACTTCCCGCCATTCCTCCGGCAAGAAGCTCCACGAGGTGGTCGACGTGGCCGTGGACAACGGAACCGAGTTCGGGGACGCGGAACTTCGCCTCGAGGGCGTTCCCAATCCGGTGGGACCGATGTCGGGGATCGCGGGGATGTTCGTGATCCACGCCCTCATGGCCTGCGCCGCCGAGATCCTGCGCTCGAGAGGCATCGATCCCCCGGTGTGGGAGAGCGGGAACATCGACGGGGCCAGCGAGCGGAACGCTCGCCTCATGGACGCGTATCGAGGGCGGATCAGGACGTGGTGAGCCCCCGAAAGCGTCCTCCGGTCGATCGGCGCCAGGTGGCGCAGGCACTGTGGAGCACAGTTCCCGCCGCGGCCGCCACGGAGATAGGAGCGGTCGCGGTGATGGTACTGGGGGTCGTTCCGGGCCTGATCGTGGCCCTGGCCGCCCTCGTCGTCCTGCTGTTCACCCTCCCGAGGGCCCGCCCTTCCGACGGGCTGGTCCGGGCCATCCTGCTGGTGACCGGGCCGCCGCTTCGGTACGCCCTAGTGATCGCCATGGTCTGGTACGCCTGGGTCATCCGTGGCGAGGGCCCCTTCCTCTCCATCCTGGCCGGCCTGGCGCTCGTCCTCGTGGTGCCGGTGGCGGCCATGGGGATCGGTTCCCTCCTCTACGGCGGCCCTACCAGGAGAGCCTGAAGGCCGGAGCCGAGCGCGGAGCCGGTTGCCGCCTGACCGGCGGAAGCGCACAATCTGCTTGACCTGATGCAGTAGGAGGTGGAGCGTAATGGTAAGGGCGATCCTCCTGTCGATCTGGGCCATCATCTGCATCTACGACATCCTCGGGCCCACCCTGATCATGGGGTTCAGACCCCTGATCGCCAGCACGGGTGCGGGGATCATCGTGGGGAACGTGCAGCTGGGGATGGCCATCGGCGCCACGCTCGAGCTGGCCGCGCTCGGCGTGTACACGTACGGGGGCGCCACGATCCCCGACTACCAGACCGGCGGGATCATCGGCACCACGTTGGCGTCGGTTGGGGGCGCATCCCTCGCGGAAGCGACGGCCCTCGGCATCACCATTGGGTTACCCGCGGCCGTGCTCCTCGCGTCGCTGGATCCGATCGGAAGGTTCCTGCCGACCTTCTGGATCCACCGCGCCGACCGCCACGCAGCCATGGCCAATGCCCGGGGGCTCGGGGTGATGCACTGGACGGCCTTCATCCCGTGGGCGGCGGTCCGGGTGATCCCGACGTTCCTCGCCGCGCTGGCGCTCAACACCACGAGCGTGGCGAGCTTCCAGGGGAACATCCCGCAGTGGTTCGTGAACGGCATGGTTCTGGTGGGGTCGATCTTGCCCGCGGTCGGGTTCGCCATGCTGCTCAAGATCATGCCGGTCCGCCGGTACTGGTACATGCTGCTGATCGGTTTCGTGCTGTTCGCCTACCTGAACATGCCACTGCTCGGCATCGCCCTGTTCGGGTTGGCCATCGCCATCCTGTACGTGACGCTCAAGCCCGTCCCCGGGCGAGCGGTGGTGGCCGGAGGCTCCGGCGAACCCCTTCCGAGCGCTGGTAAAGGGGGTGCGGACCGTGGCTGACACGACGCGAGTTCCGGACGAAGTCACGGTCATACCAGAGGCGCCAGTCAAGCCCACCGGTACGTTGGACGCGAGCGACCTGCGGCGGGCGTTCTGGCGGTACTTCTGGTCGTTCCAGATCTCCTGGAACTACGAACGGATGCAGGCCCTCGGCTTCGCCTACGCGATGGAGCCCGTCTTGAGAAAGCTCTTCCCCGACAACCAGGCCTACTCGGCGGCCCTCCAACGCCACCTGGTGTTCTTCAACACCAACCCGGTGGTCGGTGCACCGCTCATCCTCGGGTCGGCCATCGCCATGGAGGAAGCCGGCGCGCCAGCGTCGGCCGAGGGAGTCAAGGTGGCTCTCATGGGTCCCCTGGCCGGCGTGGGGGACACCATCATCTGGGCCCTCTACAACAGCATCATCTTCACGATCGGGTCGGCGTGGGCCTTGCAGGGACGGATCATCGGCCCGATCTTCGTCATCGTGATGGTGTCCGTGCCCTACACGCTGGCGCGCTGGTGGCAGTTCTTCACCGCCTACCGCCAGGGGCGGAGGCTGGTGACCAACCTCGCCACGGGGGCGATCGAACGCCTGACCGAAGGAGCCACGGTGTTCGGGCTGATCGTGTTCGGCGGATTCATCCCGTCCATCGTGAAGATCGTCGTCAGCGAGAAGCTCAACTACACCCAGACGGTCACCGTCAACGATCCCCAGCAAGGGCTGCAGCAGGTGACCCAGCAGGTGCCGATCCAGACCCAGCTCGACGCGATCCTGCCGTTCATGCTGCCGGTACTGGTCACCGCGGGGGTGTACTTCGTGCTCAAGAAGTTCAACCTGAACCCCCTGTGGGCGATCCTGATCGTGGCGGTGTTCGGCCTGATCGTCGGCGGACTGGGGTGGTTCGCTCCCGCGCTGCCCCCACCGGCGCAGTAGCGGAAGCGCTCGACGGATCGAGAGGGCCCCGGCCGGACCGGGGTCCTCTCTTTCTTGGGCTAGACTCGGAAGGCCATGCGGCTGGACGAGAAGAGTGCGGCCGGCCGTCCCGAGCCGAAGCTCCTCATCTCCGACCTGGACGGGACGCTGCTCGACCCGGACCACATCCTTCGCCCTCGGACGCGAGCCATGGTCCGGGCGCTGCGCCGGGCGGGCGTCGAGGTGGTGCTCGCCTCCGGCCGGATCCCCCCAGCCATGGAGAGCATCTGTCGCGAGCTCGATCTCGATGGACCGCAGATCACCACGCACGGGGCGATGGTGGTCTCTCCCTTCTCCGGGGAAGTGGTGAGCCGCCATCCCCTCGGGCCCGACGATGTCCGTGCCCATCTCGAGTTCGCGCAGGAGATCGGAGTCCCGGCCGTCCTCTGTTACGCGGACGGCTTCAAGGTCGAGAGGATGGACCCCGGGATCGCCGCCATCTTCGAGCCGTACGACGAGCCGCTCCCGGAGGTCGTCCCGGACCTGGATCAGCTCGCCGGCAGCGAGCCCCTGAAGGTCTACCTGTGGGCCGAGGCGGATCAGTACGCGAGCGTCCTGGCGGAAGCTCGAAGGCGCTTCGAGGGACGGAACACCGTCACGAGCGGTGACGAGAGGGGTGTCGAGTTCCTGGCTCCTGACGCCAACAAGGAGACGGCCGCTTCCGAGCTGGCCGCGGCCATGGGACTGGACATGGCGGAGGTGGCCGCCATCGGGGACGGGCCGAACGACGTGGCCCTGCTCCGGTCGGCGGGCATCTCGGCGGCCATGGCGCACGCCTCTCGGGAGGTCCAGGAGGCTGCCACCTACGTCGTCCCCAGCAACAGGGAGGAGGGCGCAGCGGTGGCGATGGCCCGGATGTTCCCGAGCATCCCCCTGCCGGACACGAGCGACGAGGCTGCCCCGGGCCGGCCGCACGGCCCGGTTCGGGCACGAGGCTAGGCGAAGGGGCCGTGGGCGCCCCCACGAGGTTCTCCTACCCCGCCCGGCACCGGTGGGCCTTCCTGCCGACCATCGCCTTCTTCCTCTTCCTGTTGCTGTCGCTGTGGCTCCGGCCGGACATCCTGTGGGGCGGCGAAGTGGATCCGACGACACGGCGGGCGGGGATGCTCCTGGCCGGGACGGCGGTCGTCGCCCTGGGAGCCGCTCTGCTCCGGCGACTCAGGACCGAACCGCACGTGGTGGCGTTCGAGCGCGATGAAATGGTGCTGTGGCCGCTCGTGGGCGGGCCTCGACGGGTCCCGTATGCGGACATCGAGAACGCCGAGGAGCGAACGCGCCCCGCACTCCGCGGATCCGTTGAGCTCGAGGTGAAGACCGTGCGGTGGCGACGGATCATCATCCGCGGGGACATCGGCGACTACCCACGCCTGCGCCGTCTCCTGTTGGAACGGTTGCCCCCCGCCGCCCGCGAACGATGGAGCGAACCCGAGGGCCCGTGAGCGCGGTCGTGCGGGTTGGCATGGTGGGGTACGGCGACGTCGGGCGGATCCACGCCCTGTGCTGGAAGTCGCTTCCCTTCTACTATCCGGAAGAGTCGTGGCGCGCGGAGATCGTGGGGGTGGCGACGACGCGGGAGCAGACCGCCGCCGCCGCCGCTCGGGAGATCGGGTGCTCCTTCTCCACTACCGAGGTCGAGGAGCTCGTGAGCCGTGCGGACGTGGATCTGGTGGACTGCGTCACGCCGGACAAGACGCACGCCTCCGTTTCGATCGCCGCCCTCCGAGCCGGCAAGCACATCTATTGCGAGAAACCCATGGCCAGGACCGTGGAGGAGGCTGAGGCGATGCTGAACGCCGCTCGGTCGAGCGGCCGCGTGAACGCCGTCGCCTTCCCCGTCCGGCTCGCGCCCGCGGTCCTCCGGGCCCGCCGGCTCGTGGACGGGGGCCTCCTCGGCCGGGTGATCTCCTTCCGCTCCTGGCTCCTCCACAGCGGTTACGTGGACCCCGCTCGCCCCATGTCCTGGCGGCTCGACGCGGACGTGGCAGCCGGAGGGGCCCTGTTCGACCTGGGCGCGCACAACGTCGACCTGATCCGGTTCCTGGTCGGGGAGTTCGCCTCGGTCACCGCCCGAGTGGAAACCGTGGTCCGGGAGCGTCCAGTGGCGCCAGGGTCGGGGGAGTCCCAACCCGTCGAGGTTGACGACGTGACCGTCGCCATCGCGGAACTGGAGGGCGGGGCCGTGGGGACCCTCGAGTTCTCGCGGGTCGCCACCGGAATCACCGACGGTCCCCTCCTGGAGGCCCACGGCACCGAGGGGGCCTTCCGCCTGAACGGGCTCAGGCCGACCCGGCTGGAAGTCTTCGACCGCCGTGGTGACGAGGGCTTCCGCGAGGTCGTCGTGCCGGAGCGGTGGCCCCGGCTCGGATTCGTTCCGCTCCAGCACGACGTGGCCGAGGCGGTGGTGGAGGGGCGACCGGCCGCCGTCACCTTCGAGGATGGCTACCGGGCCCAGGTCGTCATGGAAGCCATCAGAACCGCCGGGCGGAAGCACGGGTGGGTGGAGGTCCCGAGCGCCCCTGCCTAGGTTTTCTCTCGAAGCCGAAAACGCGCCTACCTCGGCTGCCAGAGGCTGAGGATGTTCCCCTCCGGGTCCTTGAACCAGGCCCCTTTCTCCCCATCGAAGTCGGCGATGCCCTTCGCGTCGGTCTTGAGGTCCGGGTAGTCGTACTGCTCGAACGTGACTCCCTTGGACTCGAGGTCATCGATGGTGGCCTCGATGTCGTCGACCAGCCACCCGATGAGGGTGTGCTGGGCCGTTCCCGCGAACTGCGTGGGATACAGGTTGAACTGGCCTCCCCCGGACTGGTACGTGATCCCGCCGGGCGACTCCTGCGCCACCGGGAAGCCCAGCACGTCCTCGTAGAAGCGCCGCGTCTTCTCGATGTCCTTGGCCGGGATCATGGCCGCCGCATCCCTGTCCTTGAGCATGGCTCTCGCTTCCTGCGGAGCCTCGGGAGAGGCTCTCCTTTCGATCGAATCACTGCCTCTCGGTCCCGTCAAACCGGCACCGCGTCCACGGACGGCACGCTCGGGAACTAGAATGGCGGAAGTTGCGGAAGCGGCGGAGGTAGCCATGGACCCAGAGCGGCCCCCGTACTGCCCGGAGTGCCCACCGGGCCACGGGTAACGGCATAGGAAGCCGAACGGAGGGCGGGGACCGCGGTCCCCGCCCTCATTCGTTTTCGAGCGATCGAAGAGACTCAATCAGCGGGCTCGTCTGCGGTTTCCTGGACCGGCGCTGCGACTCCCTACCCGAGCCCCGCGACGTGGTGCCCGGGCCTGCGACATCTCCTTTCGAAGCGTCTCCACGTGCTTCTTGAGCTTCTCCTCGCTGTTGTAGAAGGAGTGCCGAGCGAGATCCACCCATGGACTCCGCGGAGGATCGGGCCAGGCCTGCTTCGGCTGATTCACCGCGGTCGGGACGCGCGCCGGGTCGTCCACCTCTTCGTCCAGGTGGTTGCCGAAGACCTCCTTGCCGATGTAGTCGGTGCGTCGGTAGAAGTTGCGCCACGCCGGGCTACGGGCTGCCGCCCCACCGTACAGACGCTTTCGCAGCCGCTCGAATCCTCGGCGATCGAAGTAGGCGGGAAACGCCATGGCGTGAAGCTGCCAGAGCGGGGACCCGTAGGTGAGCAGCGCCACCCGCCGGGCAACCCGGTCGAAGACGTGGTCTCCCTGCATGAGGGCGGCGTAGGCGATCACGGTCCCCTGGCTGTGCGCGGAGAGGATCACCATCCGATGTAGCTCGTCTGCGTGGTGGACGAGTCGATGCTGCAACTCGGGGACGGCCCGTTCCGCATAGGGGCGAACGCCCAGTGGGTGGAACCGCCGAGGCCAGAACGTGAGGACATCCCAGAGGATCCCGATCAACCTCCGTTGGCTGGGCCGGTATGCCCGACGAACGAGGAACACCAGGATCCCACCTGCCGCGGAGAGGGCCAGGAGGTGTCCCAGGGTGGCCAGCCCGCCCAGGTAGGGCACCTCCTCGAGACGCAGCCCGCCACGAAGCTCCCAGAGGGCCACGACGAGGAAGACCATCTGCACGAAGAACACAACCAGATCCATGTTCCGGCCGGCATCCGACCCGGAGCGGGCCCAACCGAGCCTCTCGTACATCGCCGGCGTCGCCCCTTCGAGCTCCCGACCCCGGTGGAGATCGCCTCCCGAGCCGCCCTCGTACTGGGGATCGAGAGGGACGTGGCCGGGGTGGCCTGGATCCTTTGCTTCTCGAACGGCTCGGCGCGCGCCACGCCAGAGCCACACGGCCGCCACCCCGAGGCCGAGCACCCCCGCCAGCACGGCCATCCCGAAGGCCATCCCCAGCGCCCCGATCCGGCCCGGATCACCGAGGACGAGGACGGTGAGCCCGTACACGAAGCCGGTGCCCGCCTCCACGCCCAGCCCCGCGGTGGTCATGGGGCCCAGGAAACGGAAACGGGGCTCCTCGGCCCGCGGGCGAATCCGCCATCCGATCAACTGCGCGACCCCGAGCGCCACGAGGATCCACAGAAGGATCTCCGTCGCGCCGGTGGCCAGGGCGCCCAGCTGCAGGCTGGCCTTGGTCGGGTCGGCGCGGGACGCCGCGGTCTCCAGGAAGCGCGGGTCGGCTCGGGTCACCGCCCACACACCGACGAAGATCACCGTGGCGACGCCGGACAGGGCGTGGGCGGTGAGAAGGATGCCAGCCTCGCGCTCGCGGAACCAGAAGCGGCATTTGCCGAGTCCCTCGGCTTCCGGAGCCACGAGCCGACCCGCCTGCACCAGAACCGACGGCCGTCCACGCTCTTCATCGCCACATCGGCCTGGTCCCGGGAAGCCCTCGAAGCCCCTCTGCACGTGGCGAGCGATCAGCCACTGCAGCCCGACCAGGGCGAGCAGCACTCCGAGGCTCATGAGGACCTTGATCTCGCGCGCGGGAGTCCAGCCGAATACCGTCTCGACGGCCAGGATCCGGTTGACCACGATGTTCGCCAGCCACAGGACGTAGGCCACGGTGAGGAGGAGACCCAGGGCCCAGACCAGGAACCGAAGAAGCGGGAGGATCGGAAGCCGTTTCGTGCGGTAGTCGTCATCGGGCGGATGCATCCACCCGGCCACGTTGACGAGGGTGAAGGGAAGGAGCAGCAGCCACAGAGGCTGCAGCAGTCCCTTCGACGTCAGCTTCCCCCAGACATAGCCCTCCACGAGGGGGTCCGCTCGACGGGCTTGGAACGGGGCAGCGGGGTCGCCGCCAACTTGAATGAGATCTGCTTGGCTCTCGACGCCGAGAAGCGCCTCGGCCGGCGTCCCGCCGACGCCGTGGACGCGAAGCTCCACGATTTCGGCCAAGGCCCTCCTTCAAAGATCCGGGGGCAACCTTGCGCCCGACCCTCGGCGCGCGTCAAGAGGTCACCTCCTACGGCCACAGCCGGGACGGCCCGTGCGTCGATCAGACCCCGAGTCGGGCTAGCCCCCAGCGGTTTGCAGTCGGAAAGATAAGGGCTCGCCTCGAATAGAGCTTCAGGGGGAGTCTTGTCTGACCCGCTGGTCCTGGTGCGCCCGGAGGGACTCGAACCCCCAACCTTGTGATCCGTAGTCACACGCTCTATCCAAATTGAGCTACGGGCGCGTAGCGGAGGCGGCGCGATTCGAACGCGCGAGGGGCGAATCTGCCCCAACGGGATTAGCAATCCCGCGCCATAGGCCAGACTAGGCGACGCCTCCCCAAAAAGTCTACAGGACGGTCAGTGCCCACCCGCATCGAAGACCTCGCCCGGCAGCGGGGAGCTCCCCGCCGGGCGGACCACGAGCTGGTCGTGGGGCTCGACCACGGCCACCACGCCGTCGATCTCTCGCTCGATCAGCACCTCGAAGCCCTCGCCCTCGATCTCCCGGTCACCCGGCTCCGGTCCCTCGGCGAGGACGAACTGCACAGCCTCGCCCTTCCGGAACACCCGGATCCTCGCGTCGGGATTGAACCGCCGGGCGGCCTCGGTGCTCCGCCGGAGGATCTCGGCGGCACGGGGAGTGAACTCGATCATCCGGTCGGCATCCTGCCACACGCCACAAGAAGAGCGCTCCCTGGAGACCTACCCACCCCGAATAGAGGGGGACGGGGGCGCCGCGCGGGATCGCGCCCCCGTCCCGATGCAGGCCGGCGCGGAGGGTCGGAGCGTCGGGACCTGGCTCGCCGGCCTGAGGAGTCTGCTCGGACTCCTTCTATCTGTCGTTGCCCTCTCCTCTTCGCCGTCCCAGCCGGGACTCCTGCCGAGGCCGGCAACTTTTTTCGTCCGTTTCCTCCCATCCATTCCACTAGCTCGCATTGCTCCGACATTCAACCGACAGCTTTGTCGAGCCGAAGACCTACAGGAGCGTCAGCCGTTCGGAGGACACGCGGTAATGCACCAGCACCAGGTATTGGAGAAGCCGCCTGTGGAGCAAGGCACGCAGGACGAGCGGTGGCACGCCCGCCCGGTCTGGAGCGGGCTGCTCCGCGTTCTCGTGCTCGTCATCCCCGTCGCGGCCGGCGTGGCTGCGGCCATCTTCCTGAGCCAGACCCTCCCCCGTCCGGACGGGTTCGTCGGGAGCGCGCTGTGGTGGATCGGGCTGTTCGTGGCCTCGGCGACGGCTGCTTCGCTGGTCGACCGGGTCGCCCGCAAGATGCTCCCGCTGGCCGCGCTCCTCGGCCTCACCATGATCTTCCCGGACAAGGCCCCCTCACGGTTCGCCGTGGCCCGGCGGGTGGGAAGCGTCCGGAACCTCGAGGAGCGGGTCCGCCACGCGCAGGAGCACGGGATCGAGGACGACCCCGCTCGCGCCGCCGAGACCATCCTGACCCTGGTGGCGGCCCTCAACCTGCACGACCGAAAGACCCGCGGTCACTCGGAGCGGGTCCGGGCCCTCACCGACATGCTCGCCGACGAGCTTCGCCTCGAGCGTGATGCCCGGGACCGGCTTCGGTGGGCGGCTCTCCTCCACGACATCGGCAAGCTCGAGGTGGAAGCGAGGGTGCTGAACAAGCCCGGCAAGCCGACCCCGGACGAGTGGGAGTCGCTGAAGCGCCACCCGGAAGAGGGCGCCAGGATCGCCGGGCCGCTCCTCCCCTGGCTTGGCGAGTGGGGGATGGCTATCAGGCAACATCACGAACGGTTCGACGGTGGTGGGTACCCGCTCGGCATGGTGGGATCCCAACTCTCTCTGGCGGGCCGGATGCTGACCGTCACGGACTCGTTCGAGACCATGACCGCGGCCCGTTCCTACAAGAAGCCGATGAGCGTGGTGCGCGCCCGTCGCGAGCTGGCTCGCTGCGCGGGGAGCCAGTTCGATCCGGTCGTCGTGCGGGCTTTCCTCAACATCTCCCTCGGCCGGCTGGTGTGGCAGGTCGGGCCGGCCTCGTGGCTGGCTCAGCTCCCGTTCGTCGGGATCCGCGGGATCACCGGACCGATAGCCGCGGCGGCGAAGTTCGCCGTCGGAGCATTGGCCCGGACGGTGTTCGGGCTGGCCGCCATCGGCGCCACCGGGATGCTGAACGTCCCCGCCCACGGAGAGCAGCGACCCTCGATCAGCCGAGAGATATCGACCACGGCCGCCGCCCTGGATCGGGAGATCGACCACACCCGCGAGAGTCGGCCTCACCCTCGACCGGGCGATACATCGGATGACGACGGTACGGGAGGCGACGGGGACGGAGGCCCTGGTCCCGGCGACGATCCAAGCGACCCAGGCGATGGGGGGCTCGTGGACCGCGTGAAGGACACGGTGCAGGACCCCGTCGGCGCTGTGGGTGACATCGTGGAAGACCCGGTCGGCACGGTCGGCGACGTCGTCAACGACACCACCGACACCGTGAACGACGTCGTCAACGACACCACCGACACCGTGAACGACGTGGTGAACGACACCACCGACACCGTCAACGACACCGTGGACGACGTCGGCGATGCGCTCGGCGGGCTGTAAGCCCTCACCGCTACTCCGTCCTCCCCTTCGCCCGGCACCGGGTACGCTGGAGCGGTGACTTCCCATCCCACCACCCTTGGGGACTTGCGAGCGGCCGGCTACCCCGACCGCGCCGTCAAGCAGGAGCTCCGCCACAACCTGCTCGCCCGCCTCGCCGGTAGGGAGCGCCGCTTTGCCTCTATCGTGGGCTTCGACGAGACCGTCCTTCCCGCGCTGGAGCGTGGCATCCTCGCCGGACACGACCTGATCCTGCTCGGCGAGCGGGGGCAGGCCAAGACGCGACTGATCCGGCACCTCGTCGAGCTGATGGACGAGGAGGTCCCTGCGGTGGAGGGATGCGAGGTGAACGACCACCCGTTCCGGCCGATCTGCGCGCGGTGCCGGGCCCTGGTTGCCGAGCGGGGCGACGACACGCTCGTGGCGTGGATCGGTCCCGACGTTCGATACGCCGAGAAGCTCGCCACGCCCGACATCAGCGTGGCCGATCTGATCGGCGACGTGGACCCGATCCGGGTGGCCGAGGGACGCTACCTGGCCGACGAGCTCACCATCCACTACGGGCTCGTCCCCAGGACCAACCGCGGCCTGGTGGCGATCAACGAGCTTCCCGACCTTCCGGAGCGGATCCAGGTGGCGCTGTTCAACATCCTGGAGGAGCGCGACGTCCAGATCCGCGGGTACCGGATCCGCATGCCGCTCGACCTGCTGCTCGTGGCCACGGCCAACCCGGAGGACTACACGCACCGCGGCCGGATCGTCACGCCGCTCAAGGACCGGTTCGGAACCCAGGTGCGCACCCACTACCCGGAGTCGCTGGGTGAGGAGATCGCCATCATGGACCAGGAGGCCCGGCCGCCCGCGGGCGAGCTTCCGGTGCGGGTGCCGGTGTTCCTCAAGGAGGTGCTCGCGGCGCTCACCGCCGAGCTTCGACGTTCTCCCCAGATCAACAACCGCTCCGGCGTGTCGGTACGGTTCTCCATCGGAAATCTCGAGACCCTGTCCGCCGCGGCGGTGCGGCGGGCGGCGCTTGCCGCCGAGCCGGAAGCCGTGCCCCGCGTCTGCGATCTCCCCGGGGTGCTGGAGGCCTCTTCGGGACGGGTCGAATTCGACACCATCGAGGAGGGACGAGAGCCGGAGATCCTCTCGCGAGCCCTGGCCGCCGCGGTGCTGCACGTGTTTCGCCGGCGCCTCGCGGGATTCGACTTCGTGCCGCTCCTCTCCCGGTTCGAGGAGGGGCTCGTGGCGCAGACCGGCGACCTGATGCCCGCCGGGGACTTCCTCGGCCAGTTCGGCGAGTTGCGAGGCCTGGGGAAGCTGCTGTCCCGCCTGGGGGTGGAGGAGGAGAGCCCCGGCTCGGCCGCCGCCGCCGTCGAGTTCGCCCTCGAAGGACTGCACCTCTCCCGGCGCCTCAACAAGCACGCCGGCGAGCGGCCCGGCGAGTACCGCTACGACGACGCCGACGGGACGGGCTCGCGGTGAGGTTCCGGTACTCGCGGTGGGACGGGACCCAGGACCCGTTTGGCCCGGACCTCAGCGCCTCCGAGCTGCTCGAGAGGATGGGGGACGACATCCTGGCCGGCGCCGGCGCGGAGCTCGCCATGAGCCGGCTGCTTCGGCGAGGGATGCGCGGACGATTCTCGGGAACGGATGCCCTGGCGGCCCGGCTGCGGCAGGCCCGCCGACAGGAGCAGGAGCGCCTCGACCTCGAAGGCCCGCTCGCGGAGGTGCAGCGGCGGCTCGAGGAGATCCTAGAACGGGAACGGCGCACGCTTTCCTTCCGGGCCGACGATGATGCTCGGATGCGCGAGAAATCCCTGGACCAGCTGCCTCCCGACCTGGCGGGCAAGCTGAAGGAGCTCCGCGACTACCGGTTCGCCGACCAGGAGGCCCAGCGCGAGTTCGACGAGCTGATGCGGTGGCTGTCCGAACAGGTGCTGAGGGCCTACTTCCGCAACCTGGCCGGGGGGATGCGGGATCTGACGCCGGAGGACCTGCGGCGGATGAAGGACATGCTGGCCGACCTCAACGCGATGATCGAAGCGCGTGAGCGCGGCGAGCACACCCAGGAGGACTTCCACCGGTTCATGGAGCGGTACGGAGACCTGTTCCCCTGGGGCCCCCGAAACCTCGACGAGCTCCTGGAGGGGATGGCCCGGCGGATGGCCGCGCTCTCCCGGCTCTTGGCGTCGCTTCCGCCCGAGAGCCGGCGCCAGCTGGAGGGACTGGCCCGGCAGGTGATGTCCGACCTCGACCTGGCCTTCGAGGCCGACCGCCTCGCCACCCATCTCTCCGACCTGTTCCCAGCTCTTCCCTGGGAGGAACCGGCCAGTGCCGGCGGCGACGAATCCATGCCGCTGGAGGCGACCGTCGATGCCCTGGAGCGGCTTCACGACTACGAGGACCTGGAGCGGTCGCTGCGGGGCGACTACGCGGGCGCCAGCCTGGAAGACGTCGACGAGGAGAAGCTACGCCGAACGATCGGGGACGACGCCGTCCGTGACCTCCGACGGCTGAAGGAGATCGAGCGGGCGCTGGAGCACGCCGGGCTGCTCGTCCGGAGGCAGGGCCGCCTGGAGGTCACGCCTCGCGGAGCGCGGCAGCTCGGGGAGCGGGCCCTGGCCCGGGTCTTCGAGCGGCTGCGACGGGATCGGGAGGGCGCGCACGACGCGCGCGACGGCGGCGGCCTCGCCGAGCCCACCGGCGCCACCAGGCCGTGGACATTCGGGGACGCCGGGCGCATCCACGTCCAGCGAACCGTCTTCAACGCGGTTCTTCGTCGGGGGGTCCGGGGGGGTAGCTCGCCCGGAGCGGGATCCGAGGGAGACGGGATGGCGAGCGGACCCCCCGGCCTGAACGAGGGGGCGGGAGGCAGCGTCGGGTTGGCGCCGGAGGACTTCGAGCTCGAGGAGGCGGAGACGCGCTCGGAAACGGCCACCGCGCTCCTCCTCGACCTGTCGTTCTCCATGCCGCTGCGCGGTCACTTCATCCACGCCAAGCGCATGGCCCTCGCGCTCCACGCCCTCATCGAGGGACGCTACCCACACGACCATCTGTACCTGGTCGGCTTCTCCGACTACGCGCGGCAGATGCAGCCGGAGGACCTCACCGCCACCGGCTGGGAGCGCGTGTACGGCACCAACATGCAGCACGCCTTCAACCTTGCATCGCGACTCCTGGCGAGGCACCCGAGAAGCTCGCGCCAGGTGATCATGGTCACCGACGGCGAGCCCACTGCCCACCTCGAGGGCGAGCAGGTGTTCTTCTCCTGGCCCCCCGTCCCCGAAACGATCCGGCGCACGCTCTCCGAGGCGATGCGCCTGTCGCGGGCCGGAGTCACGTTCAACGTGTTCATGCTGGAGGAGTCCCCGGGACTGACGCGATTCATGGAACGTCTCGCCCGCCTGACCTCCGGGCGAGTCTTCCTCATGTCGAGCGAGAGCGTGGGCGAGTTCGTCCTGCGCGACTACGTGCGCCGCCGGTCATCGTGACGGGGAAGGACTACTCGGGGACGCCGCTTCCCAAGAAGCTCGGGATCAGGGAAGGACACGCGGTGGTGTTCGTCTCCGCGCCGCCGGGGTTCGAGAAGCTTCTCGACCCGCTGCCCCCCGGAACCGAGATCCGGGACAGGGCGAGAGGGCCGCTCGACGTGGTCGTGCTCTTCGCCACGCGGCGGTCGGAGCTGGAGCGGCGGTTCGGGGCGCTCGCCCGGTCCCTCGACCCGGCAGGCGGGCTGTGGGTGGCGTGGCCGAAGAAGTCGGCCGGCATCGAGAACGACCTCTCGTTCGAGGTCGTTCAGCGGATCGGCCTCGACACCGGGCTGGTGGACAACAAGTCCGCGTCGATCGATGCGGGGTGGCAGGGGTTGCGGTTCGTGGTCCGCAAGGAAGACCGGCCGGCCTGGCCGATCGTGCTCAAGCCTCCCACCAGAGCGTAGCCAGCCGGCGAGGGATCCCCACTCGCCAGAAACCTTCCCGCTCGACCAGCCGATCGACGATGGCCTCCTCGACCTCGGGGTCGCGCGAGGCCGGAAGACACAGACGCCGCCTAACCAGGGCCACAGCGTCCTGCTTCCGCCGGAACCCCCACGCCCCCCCGGGCTCGTCGAAGGCTTCAACCGCGGCGTCGACGCCAAGCTCTCGGAGCGCCGCCGCGCAATCCTCGGCCGTCGGGCCGGCTGGCCGATCCAACGCGTGGAACCGTCGCCAGAGATCGCCGGTCCACGCGACGGGGTGTCGATCGGTGAGCTCGACGACCACGCGCCGGCGGGCGTGCGCGGTGAGAGCCTCGACGAACGGCCCCAGGTCCGGCACGTTGTAGAGGACGTGATGACAGACCACGACTTCCGCGACCTGCACCGGCGCGACCTCCGGCCAGGGTCCCTGGATCGCCTGGGCCGGTACCCCCGCCCGGCGAGCGCGATCCTCGAACTCGTCCAGCATGTCTCGGAGCGGATCCACCCCGATCAGGCGCCCCGCGGGTGGCACCAGCGCCAACGATGCCGCCCCGGCGCCACACCCGACGTCCAGGACGGTCCCGCCGTGCGGCAGGGCCTCGAGTGCCCGGTGCCTGGAAGGGGTGTCCGGAGGCGCCGCGTCCGCCTTGGCCACGAACAGCTCGGTGGGGAAGATCCAGGGGTCCTCCGGGGCCCGGGCCAGGATCTCCTCGGGTATGGCCCACCCCTCCAGGGCCTCCCGCCACCTGCGGACGGCAGTCAGACCAGCGGCCACGGGTGTGTTCGCCCGGCGCCCGGGAACGGGAACACCTTTTCCGCGAGCAGGGCCTCGGCGCGCTCGGCGGTGGCGTCCACTTCCGCCACCGAGAGGAGCTCGGCCATGGCCTCTCGAAGGGGCCCCGAGCGAAGCTCTCCGGCGACTCGCCGGACGTCTCCCAGCAGGTCGTCGGGGACCGGTGTTCCGGCGAACTGCCAGATCACCGAGCGTAAGGGTGCCCGGGTCCCGAAGCACAAGCCGTGGTCGATGCTCCAGATCCTCCCGTCACGCCCGAGCAGGCAGTGGCCCGACTTGCGGTCGGCGTTGTTGGCCACCACGTCGAACGCGGCCACGGGACGGAAGTCGTCGAGTCGGAGGGTCCGGAGAGTGAAGAAGTGCTCGCTCGGGTCGGCGTCGACGAACGCCTGAACCGCGCCGACGCCCGCCGGCCCGTCGCGGAGGACCGTGGCCGGGACCGCCGGCCAGCCGAGCCCTTCGGCGAGGCGGTACGCGGCAACCTCCCGGCGATGGAGGGTCCACTTGGGGAAGTCCCACAGTGGGCGCTCCCCACGGCGAGGCTTGTAGACCGCCTGGATGCTGCGCTCCCCATCGGCCACCTCGACCAGGAAGGTGTGGTTGCTGGCTCCCGCGAGCAGGCCGAGAAGCCGGATCTCGCCCTCCGCCAGGAGATCGACTGGCTCGGCCTCGGCCCTCACGTCGGTCACCTACGCCTCGCCGATCTCGTGGTGGCCGTCGAGGGCGGGGCAGACGTGGCCCTCCGGGTCGATGGGGCCGCCGCAGAATTCGCACCGCGGCCGGCCCGCCGCGCATACCGCTGCACCGTGGCGAGCCAGGGCCATCATCTGATCGCGTGTCGCCCAGAACCGGACCACTTCGAGATCGGGCTCCTCTTCCCTTTCTTCCTCCTCGCTCTCCGCCTCGCTCTCGGCCTCGCTCTCCGCCTCGCTCTCGACGAGCTCCTCGACCTCGAGGAACATCATGTCGCGGTCCTCTTCGTAGCCCAGGGAGAGCCTCCCGGCGCGCCAACGAGGATCGAGGGGCTCCTCCAGGTCCATCTCCTCCTCCGGGGGCCCTTCTCCCGTCTCCGCACCGACGCGGTAAAGCATGTCGACGACCCACGAGGAGAGCAGCTCGAGCTGCTGTTTCTCGACCACGAGAGTCACCAGGCTGGTCCCCTGGCGGCCCTGAACGTAGAAGACGCGCTGGCCCGGCGGGCCCACGGCGCCTGCGGTGATTCGGTCCACCGGGTCGAGCTCCTGGAGCACGCCTCTATCCTCCCATCGCCTGACGGGTCGAACGTCTGCTCGTCAACGCCGGCGCGTTCGGCGGCGCGGAACGAGATCCGTGAAGTCCCCGGTGTCGCCGACTCGCAGCAAGCGCGGAGGCCCGCCCCCCACAGAAACCGCCGACACCGAGGCCGCAGCCACCTCGAGCCGGCGGAACAGGTCCAAGTGGATCCCGGCGAAGTGCGCCAGGGCCACGCGGATCGGATCCCCGTGGCTGAACACCGCCACAAGGTCGGGCCGGTGGTCGGCGGCGATGCCCTCGAGAGCCGACACGACTCGCCGCTGCACCGCCGAGAGGCTCTCGCCGTCGGGGAAGGGGGCGGCGGAGTCCTCGTGGACCCTCCGCCAGCCCGCGGAGCGCCGGAGGACGGTGAAGGTGCGCCCCGTCCACCGCCCCGCGTCAACCTCGGACAGGTCTGGGACCGTGGTGATGGCCAGGCCTCGGGAGTCCGCCACCGGCTGTGCCGTCTCCACGCAGCGTTCCAGAGGGCTCGAGTAGACCGCGGCGATGGGAAGGTCCCGCAGCCGGCCGGCCAGCCGGCCGGCCTGCTCGCGGCCGCGTTCCGAGAGATGGAATCCCGGGGCCCTTCCGTACAGGCGCTTCCCGGTGGCGTCGGTGACGGCATGGCGGATCAGCAGGAGAACGGCCATGCGGACAGCATAGGCGCGGGGGGTCAGTCCGCCAGCGCGACCCGCCCCCGGGGTCTGCCGGACCTCGCCGACAAGCCGGCCCGAACGATGCCGTCCGCAGCCAGCGCGCGAACCGCCTCGCCCACTCCGGACAGGGGTGCGCCCGTCTCTCGAGCCAGCCCCGCGAGCGAGGCCGATGGCCGGGCCCGGAGGACTTCCACCACCTTCCCCCGCACCTGCCTCGAGGACCCCTCGAACGGAGATTGCGTGCGGCGTGCCCTCGCCGCCGGGGAACCGGTCCGTCGATACCGGCACCCGTTCGCCAGTGGGCACGCTTCACAACGGGGAACCGGACGACAAACCTCGCGGCCCAGGTCCATGAGGGCCTGGTTGAATCCGCCGGGGTCGCGCCGGTCCAGCCAGCGTTCGGCGGCATCGTGCACCTCGGCCGCCCGAGTCTGCGCGCCGTCCACGCCCAGGAGGGCTCTCGCCACCACCCGCCGGACATTCGTGTCCACCGCCATGGCCGGCTCGCCGAAGGCCAGGGAGGCCACGGCCGCGGCAGTGTAGGGACCGACGCCGGGAAGCAGCAGCAGGTCCGATCGCGCTTTGGGGACCCGGCCGCCATGGTCCCGGACCATCGCCCGGGCCGCCTCCGAGAGGTTCACCGCCCGGCGGTTGTAGCCCAGCCCCGCCCAGGCGCGAACGACCGCGCTTCGGGGAGCTCGGGCCAGCGCGGCGACCGACGGGAACCTCGCAACGAACCCCTCGAACGCGGGGACCACGCGAGAGGCCTGGGTCTGCTGGAGCATGACCTCGCTCACCAGCACCCGGTACGGGTCCAGACGCACCCGCCAGGGGTAGGCCCCGCGCCGAGGGCGGTACCACTGCATCACGGCCCGCCGCGACCTGGCGTCCGCCCGCATGGACCGGATTCTCTCGCACGGTCGCCCGCACCGCCTCAGTTTCGGAGGTCGGATGCTCGACTGACCGGGGGCAGAAACCCACCAGCGCGCGGATCGGGTCCTAGCCCCCCCGGAAAGCTGATCAGGCAAGTCGCGCAGTGCGACCGAGTTTGCCGATTTCCGGTTTGGTCCTCGCTCCGCTTGGGAAACGTCAGGCCAAGACGGAGGGAAGGGACCGGTGACGGAGGAGCATCCCGCCGACGCACCGTTTGCCGCGCGCATGCAGAACGCGGCATTCGCCCGCGCCTACGACATCTGGCTCCTCGTCCTGACCGAGCGAGCCGCCGAGATCGAGCTGGCCAGGAGGGGCCTCCATTCCCACCGGCCGCGACGGTCTCGGGCCCGCCCGAAGAAGACGGCGCGGCACACGGTCCCCCGCACCGCATAGCCGGGGCGGGGCGCCCGAGCCCAGAGGGCAGCATGCTGGTGATCGAGCACACGGAGCGGCCTCGGGGTTACCGGCTCCGGGGAGAGATCGACCTGACCGCCGCGGACGCGCTCGCTCGGACGCTCCAGCGCGCCGTCGGCGACGAGGGCCCCCTTCAGCTCGACCTATCTGACGTGACCTTCCTCGATAGCATCGGGCTCGCCGTGGTCATCCGGACGGCGCTTTCGCTGGAGGGCCGAGGCAGTCTGGTCCTCAAGGCCCCGCGGCCTTCCGTCCGCCGCGTCCTCGAGATCTCCGGGACCCTCCGCGTCCCGAACGTGCTCGTCCTCGACTAGGCCGTCGCTCGCAACGGCGGGCTGAACGCCCTACCATTCTCCCTTGGACAGCGCCGGGGCCGCCCGGCGGACGACTGGGGGAGGGAGACATGGACGTCGTCAGTTCCGTCCTCACCTGGATCGCGGAGAACATCTTCCGAGAGGTGGCGATCCTCATCGGGCTCATCACCCTCGTGGGGTTGCTCCTTCAGCGGAAGCCGTTCGAGGACGTGGTGGCGGGGGCGCTCCGGGCCACGGTGGGCGTGATCATCCTGTTCATTGGGATCGACGTCTTCGTCGGAGGACTGGTCGCGTTCCAGACCATCGTGGCGAGCGCGGTGGGCCTGGAGCCGCCCCAAGCGGCGCAATCCCTGGGAGACTTCCTCACCCAGCAGGGCGGCACCATCACCCTCGTGATCACCGTGGGCTTCCTCATCCACGTCCTGGCGGTTCGCCTGCTGCAGCTGAGGTACGTGTACCTCACCGGTCACTTGATGTTCTGGATCAGCGTGATCACCACCGCCGCGCTGGTCGAGGTGATGGGGCCGGAGACCTCGCAGGTGGTCCTCGTCCTCCTGGGGAGCGCCATCGTGGCG
Organism: Actinomycetota bacterium; assembly: GCA_036001425.1. Taxonomy (GTDB): domain Bacteria; phylum Actinomycetota; class UBA4738; order UBA4738; family CALAEC01; genus DASYVD01. The sequence goes on along the minus strand of DASYUI010000021.1, from coordinate 21,947 downwards.
ACGTACTGGACCATCCAGCCGCTGTACATCGCGCCACTCATGCGCAAGGTGATCGGCTCGGACGACTGGGGGTACGGCCACACGAGCTCGGCGGCCTGCTACATCGCCGGGAAGGGCGGCCGGTACCTCGGGTCCAGGAAGGAGCACGACACCGAGAAGCTCCGGATGCCGAGCAAGCTGTCCTTCTTCAAGGACATCAACGTGAGCACGGCGGTGGTGATCGGGACCATCATGCTGGTGGCGATGATCTTCGCCGACCCGGCTCTGCGAAGTGAACAGGCCGCGAGCTATGCGGCACACCCAGAGATCAACCCGTGGGTGTGGGGGCTCGTCCAGGCCCTCAGGTTCGCCGGAGGGATCGCCATCCTCCTGTTCGGCGTGCGGATGTTCCTCGCCGAGATCGTCCCGGCGTTCAAGGGCATCAGCGACCGCGTCATCCCCGGGTCCCGGCCGGCCCTGGACGTGCCGACCATCTTCCCCTTCGCCCCGACCGCCGTGATGATCGGCTTCCTGTCCAGCACCGGGGTGTTCCTGGTGTTGATGGGAGTCTTCGCCGCCGCGGGTTGGTTCGTCCTGGTTCCCCCGATGATCATGCTGTTCTTCCCGGGCGGTGGAGCGGGCGTGTTCGGAAACGCGTTCGGGGGTTGGCGCGGCGCCGTCCTCGGTGGCGCGGTCAACGGCCTCTTCCTCGCGGTCGGCCAGGCTCTCACGTGGGGCATGCTCTCGCACACGGCGCCCGAGCTGGCCACGCTGGCGGACCCCGACTGGTACATCATCACCTGGCTCATCTTGTTCGTGAGCAACCCCTTCGCCGGGGACTTCACCACGTTGTTCGGCTGGGCATTCGTGATCCTCCTGGGCCTGGGAGCGTGGGCGTACGCGAGACGGACCTGGGTGCGCGCGCCGGAGGCACCGACGAAGGCGGCCCCGGCCCGTCCGGCTCGGTCGCGGCCCCGCGCGCAGGCTCAGCCGCGGAGCCGGCCACGCGGCCGATAGCTGAGATCGCGTGAAGGGCAAGGAGGAGCCGCTCCAGGTTCTTGCCGTGTGCGGGGTGGGGATGGGGAGCAGCCTCATCCTGCGGATGACGGCCGAGGAAGCGTTCCGCGACCTCGGCGTGCGCGCCAAGGTCGAGGCCACCGACCTTTCTTCGGCCAAGAGCGCGAAACCCGACGTCATCCTGGGCCAGGGGATGCACACCGCGGAGTTCGAGGGAGCAGCTCCCGTCGTGATCGCCGTGACGAACTTCGTGGACAAGGAAGCCCTCAAGCGTCAGCTCGAGGGACCGCTACGGGAGGCGGGTTGGCTCGAGTCGTGACCGCGGCACGACCCGGCGTGGCCGCGGAGGACTGGCGGGCGGCCGTCCGCGCGGCGTCACAGCTTCTCGTCGACGCCGGCGCGGCGGAGCCCCGGTACGTGGACCGGTGCATCGCAACCGTGGAGGAGCTCGGCCCGTACATGGTGGTGGCGCCTGGCGTAGCCCTGGCCCATGCCCGCCCGGAGGACGGCGCGGTGGCGCTGGGTCTCTCCGCGGTAACGCTCCGCGAGCCGGTGAAGTTCGGCCACGCGGAGAACGACCCCGTCGACGTCGTGTTCGCCTTCGGCTCCCCCGACCGCGACCAGCATGTGGGTCTCCTCGGGGCGCTGGCCCGGCGGCTGACGGAAGGCCTGGCCGACGACCTCAGGAAGGCGGGCGATGAATCGGAGGTCAGGAGATTGATGGAGGAAGTCGCTGCCGACGTGGAGTGAAGCGGCCCGTTTCATTGGATGAGCCGATAGAAGCGCCAATACTCCGTCTCGATCGGGAGGACTTTCACGTCGCGGAACCCGGCCTCCGTAGCGTACTGACGCAGCACGGACGGACGCATCACCGCTCCCGTGGCTCTGGTCTGCGGATCTCCCATCGCCCCGGGCAGGCACGACACCACGCTCCAGCCGTACTCGTACCGATCCCGGTCTGCGGCAGGGGCGGTGAAGTCGTCCTGCACGAGCTCGTCCACCACGAGCAGGGCCCCGCCCTCGGCGAGGATCTCCCGTGCCACTCGGAGTGCGTCGACCGGCCGCGACATGTCGTGGAGCGCCTCGATGATCATCACCAGGTCGTACCCGCCGGACACGCGAAGATCTGAGGCATCGGTGACGGAGAAGGTCACTCGATCGGCAACGCCGGCCTCCTCGGCATTCTCGCGGGCGACGGCGATGACGTCTTGGTCGAGGTCGAAGCTATCCACGATGATCCTCGGGTACGCCTGGGCCATGGCGATGCTCGACCAGCCCGTGCCACACGCGACGTCAGCGACCCGTGCTGGAGGCTCGGCGCGAAGCCGCCCGTCGATGTCTGTGATCGAGGGAAGCCACTCCTTCCCCAGCAGGTTGAGGAACCGCGCCCGGTTGAACTCCGCCCTGCCCTCCGGTTCCCAGGGGAGGGGCGGCGGCGCGTCGCCCGTCCGGAACGCCTCCACGAGCTGCGGGAGCGGACGCGCGGCACGCACGAGGTCCACGCCTTTGTAGCCCTCGTAGCGGAGGTCGTCGGGGTCGGCGAGGACGGGGACGTGCTCCGGCGGCAACCGGTATCTCCGAACCAGTGGCTCCTGTCCGGCGTCATCGACCTCGAGGAGACCGCTGCTGGCATGGTGCTCGAGCCACTCTCTCACGCACCTCTCTGCAGTGCCGGTGCGCTCGGCGAGCTCCGAAGAGGTGGCGGGGCCGCCCTCCGCGTGCGCCCGATACAGGCCCAGCCGTTCCCCGAGGTAGACGGTGTAAAGCTCGAGCGCACCCACCGCGTCTTGGAACAGCCGCTCGACCAACGCGTTCGTCCGGTCGCCCTCAGGGCCGGAGTCGGGAGAACCCTTCGCTTTCATCGCGGGGGGATCGTACGCACTCGAGCCGGGACCCGACAGGAGACCGGTCGTACGGCTGCCCGAGACGCCTAGTGCTGGCGGAGGTAGAGGGATTCGAACCCCGAGGGCCTTGCGGCTCGTCGCCCTCAAGCGAGGCGTGGGAACCGCGACAACGCGTTCCGACGAACCAGGACTTCCGGCCCTGACGATCCGGGCTCAGCTGGTCCCGAGCCGCGCGAACCCACCAGCGAACTCGTGCACGGTCAGCCCTCCCGCCCCCAGCATCACGGCCTTCTGGCGCATCTGCTCCCGCAACCGGACACTCGGCGCCCCGTACACATCCATCGACGACATCTTGATCAGGTCCACGAACTTGGTGAACGTGGGGCCGGCTACCTTCATGTGGTACTCCATCGACGCCGAGTCGGGATGAGCCTGGATGACGGTCATCCGCGTGCCGTCCTCCGTGAGGTACACGTTGTAGAGAATCGGGCCAGGCTCGTTCGCCCGGACAAACTCGGCCAGACCACTGATGGCCGTCTTGAGCTCCTCGAGCTTCCCCTTGCGGACCTCGGAGGTGTCGACGAATACAAGCTCCGACATCGCGTCGCTCCCTTCGTCACGCGCGGCGCCACCGCGGCCGCTCCGCGCTCAGTGCCAATTCTGGCGAGCCGTCACCGCGAGCGCACGCCCGAACCGACGTCAGCGAGGGCGCTCGTGCGAGCCCCCGTCCCGGCGCGCGGGCTCGTCAGCCGGCCGCCCGCTCCCTGAGCACCTCCAGGTACTCGTCGAGCCGGTCCCAGGTCTCGGCGGCGCCGGATTCCATCCCGGACTCGAGCATCCCGTCGCGGTCCTCCACGGTGTCGAAGACTGAGGTGGCCGTCAGCGTGGTCTTTCCATCGTGCTCCTGGAGCGTGAGGGTATCGACCGAGACGTGGCCGGGCATGCCCTCGTACTCGAACGTCCACACGATGCGCTCCGGCCGGACGATCTCCCGGAACTCGCCGTGAAAACCATGCTCCTCGCCCTCGGGGCCGCGGTGGACGATCCGCCACGCGCCTCCCGGGCGGAAGTCCATCTCGCAGCTCGCGATGTCGTATTTCCTTGGGCCCCACCAGTTCGACATGTGTTCGCACGATGTGTGCGCCTCGAACACGAGGTCGCGCGGCGCGTCGAAGACGCGTGTCATCACGATCTCCCGGTCCGACGGCGTCGTCACCGTGAGCGCGTTGCTACCGCTTCCGCCCATCGCCCTTCTCCTTTCCTCGTCCCTGGAGCTCGTCCAGGTACTCGTCCAGCCGGTCGTAGCTCTCCTCCCAGAAGCGCCGGTAGCGCTCGGTCCAGTCGGCGACCTCCTTGAGCGGCCCCGCCTCGAGCCGAGCGGGCCGCCACTGCCGCTCCCGGCCCCGCACGATCAACCCCGCCCGCTCCAGCACTTTCAGGTGCTTCGAGACCGCCGGCAGGCTCATCTCGAAAGGCTCCGCCAGCTCGGTCACGGAAGCCTCCCCCGCCACCAGCCGGGCTAGGATCGCCCGCCGCGTGGGATCCGCGAGAGCCCCGAACGTGCGGTCCAGCCGATCGGTCACCGTGGCCATTCAACCTTCCCGTTAAATAACTGAAAGGTAAAATACTCCTGTCACCGGCCCGCGTCAACTGGAGGCTCCCACGGGATAAGCCCGATATCGATTCACCGGTTCTCTCGCGCTGCTTTGCTGATCGCCCGGCTCCGGATTCGAAGCAACCCGTTAGATAGCGGGGGGAGAGGGATTCGAACCCCCGGGGGCCTTGCGGCCCCAGCGGTTTTCAAGACCGCCCCGTTCGTCCGCTCCGGCATCCCCCCGCGGGAGTGTAGCCGAGGGTCCCTGGCGCAAACGGAAGGGGCGGCCCGGAGGCCGCCCCTTCGCTCGAACCGGCTGCCTGGTTTAGGCAGTCGTCTTGGCCCTCGTCTTGGCCTCGGCCTCCGGCACCGTGACGGCTCCGCCGGGTACCCACCCGGCTTCCACGACCCGCCGCTGGAACCAGATCGCCAGAGTCAGGAGCGCCGCCACGATGACGCCCAGGACGACAACCCCGCCCACGTCACTGACTTGCGCGCCCTGGCCGACCACGATCCCGTACCAGCCGAAGTCGGCGTCGCCGAACGTGGTGTTGGCGAACCCCAGGTCTCCCAGGACGAACAGGAGGAAGGCCGGCAGGAACGTGATCAATACGCCGTTCACGAACCCACCCACCATCGCTCCACGGCGCCCGCCGGTGGCGTTGCCGAACACGCCGGCAGTCCCGCCGGTGAAGAAGTGGGGAACCATGCCCGGCAGGATCAGCGCCAAGCCCAACGCGGCGCCGAGCCACGAGCTGATGAGCGCCAGGCTGATGAGGCCGCCGACCACGCTGGCCAGGAACCCGATGATCACCGCGTTCGGCGCGTAGGGGAAGGCCACCGGGCAGTCCAGCGCCGGGAGGGCGCCGGGCACGACCCGCTCGGCGATCCCGGCGAACGCCGGCACGATCTCACCGAGGATCGTCCGCACACCGAACAGGATCAGGGCCACGCCGACCCCGAAGTTCAGGGCCTGGAGCACGTTGAACATGACGAACGAGCCCCAGTTGGTGGCGGGATCGAGACCTAACTGCTCAACAACCGGACCCAGCCCCTGCCGGGCCGCGAAGATCAGGGCGAAGATGATGTAGATGACCACCATCGATACCGCGGTGGCCACCATCGGCTCCCGCAGGAACCTGAGCCCCTGGGGGAACTTCATCTCCTCGGTGCTTCTACTCCCCTTGCCGACCGCCTGGCCCGAGATGCCTCCCAGGATGTAGCCGAGGGAACCGAAATGGCCCATGGCCACCCGCTCGCCCCCCGTGACCTTCTTCATCCACGGGTGGGTGAGCGCCGGCATCACGACCATGATCGTGCCCAGGAGCACCGCACCACCCAGCACGGCTACCAACGTGCTGTAGCCCACGGTCAGCAGGATGACCGAGATCATCGTGGCCATGAAGAAGATGTGGTGGCCGGTGAGGAACACGTATCGCAGCGGCGTCACGCGGGCGATGAACAGGCTCACCAGGAAACCGGCGATCATCGTCCATGCCACCGTGGCTCCATACTGCGACTGGGCCAGAGCGACGATGGCCTCGTTGGTCGGTACGACGCCCTGCGCTCCCGTGGCCCCCAGGATCAGCTTGCCCAACGGTTCCAGCGCGGCGACGACGACATTTGCCCCCGCGACAAGGATCAGGAACCCCAGGGTCGCCTTCAGGGCCCCTCCGATGACTTCCCCAGTCCGCTTCCTCAGAGCGATGAGGCCGACGGCCGTCATCAGTCCCACGAGGTAGTACGGCTGACTGAGCACATCCTTGACCAGGAACTCCGCAATCGCACGGATTACGTCCAACTTCTCCTCCTTTCAGCGCTCACGCCTCGCGCCCGAGCGCCGACCCGAGCTTCTGCACCATCTCGTCGAGGTCGACGAAATTGGTGATCGTGATGATCTGGGCCATCACGTCGCCGAGCTGCTGGGCCAGCTCCGCGGAGGTCAAGACGATGTCCGCCGTTTGAGCCTGAGCCCGTGCCGAGCCGATGTCGGCCACCTCGAGGTCCGCCTCCACCCCCAGCTGCTTCAGCGCCTTCTCCGCCTGCATGCGCAGGAGAAGCCCACTGCCAAGGCCCATCCCGCAGACCGCCAGGATCTTCACTCGCTCGACCACCCCCCGTTGAGGCCTCCGCGACCGTGCGGCCATAAAGGCCCACAGACCCTTAGACCAGGCTCGTTCGGGCTTGGTTTCTCTGCCGGCTCAGGTCCCGAGGGGCCGGAGGCTCCACTGGTCAGGCGGAAGGTACTGGTGCAGCACCTCTGGGAGGGCGACCGAGCCGCCCTCGTCCTGGAAGTTCTCCAGGAGGGCGATCAGCATCCGGCCGACCGCGCACGCGGTCCCGTTGAGGGTATGCACGTGGCGGTTCGCGTCAGGGTACCGGGCCCGGACCTCGAGCCTGCGGGCCTGGTAGTCGGTGGTGTTCGAGCAGGAGGTCAGCTCGCGGTACCGGTCTTGCCCCGGGAGCCATACCTCGATGTCGTACTTCTTGGCGGCGGAAGCCCCGAGCTCGCCGGTGCAAACGTTCATCACCCGGTAGGGAAGCCCCAGCCCGGCGAGAAGCTCCTCCTCGCAGGACAGCAGGAACTCGTGCTCCTCCCACGAGACGTCCGGGTCAGAGAACGAGAACATCTCGACCTTGTCGAACTGGTGAACGCGGAAGATGCCCCGGGTGTCCTTCCCGTGGGCCCCGGCCTCGCGGCGGAAGCAGGTCGAGTATCCGACGTAGCGGCGGGGCAGCGATTCGGGCTCGAGGATCTCGCCCTGATGGAGTGCAGCAAGGGCGACCTCCGACGTCCCCACGAGGTACAGGTCGTCCTCGCGGGTCACGTAGAGCTGGGCCTCGTCGGTGGGGAGGAACCCCGTGCCGTACATGGCTTCCTCTCTCACCAAGACGGGGGGGACCACCGGGGTGAACCCCTTCGCCGTGAGCACATCGAGGCAGTACCGGACGAGCGCCCACTGCACCCACACCGCGCCGCCGAGGAGATAGGCGAACCGCGTCCCGGACGTCCGGGCGGCCCGCTCGAGATCGATCACCCCCAGGCCCTGCCCCAGCTCGACGTGATCCTTCGGCTCGAACGGGAACGACGGCGGAGTGCCTACCTCCCGGACGAGCTGGTTGTCGTCGTCGGTCTCCCCCTCGGGCACCGACTCGTGCGGCGGGTTGGGCAGCCGCGACACCAGCGCCTGGAGCTCCTCCTCCGCCGCGGTCAGCTCCGGCTCGAGCTTCCCGAGCTCCTCGGAGACCTTCCGCAGCTGGGCGATCAGGCTCTCGCGCTCCTGGACCGCGGCCTCCCCCACCGCCCTCGATCCGCGGTTCTGCTCCGCCCGGAGCTCCTCCACCCGGGCGGTGAGCTCCCGCCATCGGCGGTCGGCCTCGAGGAGGCGGTCGACGTCGGCAGCGGGCCCCTCGCCTCGCCGCGCGAGAGCGCTCCGGAACCGCTCGGGGTCCTCACGGATGGCTTTCAGGTCGAGCACGGCGACAGCGTATGCGGCCGGGCCCGACCGCGCAGCGTCACGGCGTGGTCACCGAGTCCTGCGTCCCGCTCAGGGCATGGCGGATGGCCTGCTCCTCCTCCCCCGAGAGGTTGTGCGCGGACTGGCCGCCCCTGACGGTCTTCGCGTAGCAGCGGGTATCGGCGCGCCCATTGATCGAGGTGATGACCACGCCGTCGCCCTCGGCGTTCAGCAGCGCGGCGGAGAACGAAAGGTGCCCACCCATGTCCTCGAACGCGTCGTACCGCACCAGGCCGACGTGCTTCACGTATCCCCGCATCAGCTCCAGCAGCTTGCGGTCCTCCGCTGAGAGCTGCTGGATCGCCGCCCACAACCGGGCGATGGCGTCGCCGTGCTCCCTCAGGGCGAACCCGCCGGGGCCGTCCGGCGACAGCCCCGATTGCGGGCCCCGGCGGCGAATGGTCAGCGCGATCACCGCGAACAGGGCCAGGACGGAGACCCCCAGGCTCACGAGGACGAGGAGGGTGAGGATCTTGTCGGACAGGACCATCGGGACGCCGGGGAGTATACACCTGGGCTTTCCCGGGGGGTTTCGGCGAACGCCCTCCCCCACTATCATGCGAGCGTTCACCCAGGGGGGATCGGATGGCCACCAAGAGAGACCTGCTGCAGATGCTCAAGTCCGTCTCGCTGTTCGAGGGCCTCACCAACAAAGAGCTCGAGGCGGTGCTGAGGGTGGGCAAGGACGTCACCCACGAGGCCGGCCAGACCATCGTCGAACAGGGTAGGCGAGGGGTGGGGTTCCACCTCATCACCGACGGCAAGGCCCGGGTGCTCGTGAGGGGACGGACCTCGGCGCACCTCAAGCCCGGCGACTACTTCGGAGAGATGTCGCTGCTGGACGGCCAGCCCCGGTCGGCCACGGTCCGGGCCGAAACCGACGTCCAGACGCTTTCCCTGGCCTCCTGGGACTTCCTGCCCCTCATCGACCGGCACCCGTCGATCGCCCGGAAGATGCTCCTGGAGATGAGCCGGCGTCTCCGGGACGCCGAGGACTCCATCACCCACTGAGGGAGAGGCCATGGACCCGGCGCGCCTGAAGTCGATCGCACTGTTCTCGGGTCTGTCCGACCGCGAACGCGAGCAGGTCGCCCGGTGGGCAGACGAGGTGGACATCAAGGCCGGGAAGCATCTCGTGGACCAGGGACGGTTCGCCTACGAGTTCTTCATCATCGAGGAGGGCACCGCCGAGGTCACCAAGAACGGAGACCACCTGACCGACCTGGGTCCCGGTGACTTCTTCGGGGAGATCGGGATCCTGGGGGACGAGCCCCGTACCGCCTCGGTGGTAGCGAGCTCGGACATGACCCTCATCGTCATGACCGACCGCGACTTCCGTGAGATGACCCGGAGCATGCCGCAGGTGGCCGAAACCATCACGAAGACGATGGAGCTTCGGATGAAGCAGGCGGACTAGCGGGGAGCAGCCGCCCCGCGCCCGCTATTCCCACTCAACGGTCACGACCTCGACGGGCTCGGAGATGCCCTTGAGCGTGACCGTTCGCCGGTCGCACACGGAGAGCCCTTCGCTATCGCCGGCCAGGGTCTCTCCGGTCGCCAGGATCTCTCCCCCACCGGCCAGCGCTCCAACGCGAGCGGCAACGTGGACGCCTCTCCCACGGTAATCGCCGGCGAGCTGAGTTGCCTCGGCGGCGTGCAATCCGATCCGGACCTGAGGTGAGAACCCGTGGGAGCGGCGGTGCTCGGCCAGCGTCCGCTGGATGGCCACCGCGCACTCCGCGGCGGCCTCCGCGCTCCCGAAGGCGACGAAGAAGCCGTCACCGGCATGATCGATCTCCTCGCCACCATGCTCGGTGAACAGGCTCCGCAGCGTGCGGTCGTGCCATCGGAGGACGTCCTCCCAGCCCTGGTCGCCCATCGCTTCCACCAGGTTGGTCGACCGAACGATGTCGGTGAACATGAACGTCCTGGTGACCCGGAGGGCGGTCGCTTCCGCGGCCCCGGGCCCGATCAGCTCCCATACTCGACGGAGGTCGGCAGCGGCACCTAGCCGCTCGAAGGCCGCCTGCGCAGCCCGCAGCTCGAGGGCGGCGGACTCCTCGTCCCCCCGAGCGCGATACGCCTCGCCGAGGAGCATCCGGGCCCGGGCCGCCTCGTAAGGGGCGTCGACCTCCTGCCACAGCTGCCAGGAGCGCTTGAGGCTCCGGCACGCCGCCGCGGCATCGCCTTCGGCCATCTCCACGGACCCCCGGCACATGGCGGCCTCGGCGTGCAGCGCTGGAGACCGGAACTCCTCGGCGATCTTGTCGAGCTCGTCGGTCGCCGCCCGCGCGAACTCCAAGTCCCCGGCCGTCACCGCGATCTCCACGGCCGCAGGCAGGAGCTTGGCGCGATTGAGCCGGTCGGACGTCTCGTCGAGGGCCCTGTGGATCGACGACTGCGCCGCATCCACCTTGCCCTGGTACAGGCGGAGGAGCGCCAGTCCCGGCTGGGGGTCCCGTCCCTTCCCGTGAGCCTGCCGAAACGCGTCCTCCGCAGACTCCAGGTCACCCATGCGCAGCCGGATCATCCCCACCTCGTAGAAGCCCTCCCCCGCGAACATCAGCAGGCCGGCGTCCTCCAGCTCCGAGCAGGCCTGCCGGGCCTCACGTTCCGCATCCGCCCAGTGGCCGAGGAGCCGGATGACATCGGCCCGGTGGACCCGGCAGATGCCGGGGAACCCGGCGATCGACTGCCGCTCGCACCACCTGATGGACGCTTCCGTCCACTCCCCGGCCCTCCGGTAGTCCGCCAGGGCGTCGGACAGGGAAATGGTGTTGCAGTAAACGATCCCGGTGGCCCACGGCCCCAGCTCGCCCCCCACCGCGGCCACGGTGGCCTCGTCCGCCATCGCCAGGCCCTCGTCGATCCGGCCCAGGCGTACCAGGTACTCGGCCTGGTCGTGGAGGGCGACGGCCTGGAGGTCACGGTCGCCGGAGCGCATCCCGATGTCGAGGGCCTCTCGGATCGCCTCCAGCGCTCGCTCGAGGTTACCCTCCGCGGCGGCCAGCCCCGACTTCGAGCGCAGCAGCCAGCCATGCTCCGCGCTCTCCGGCTGGTCAGCGAGGAGCCGCTCCGCCCGGAGGAGCCAGCCCCGAGCGATCCCCGACTCCAACCTCACACGGTGATCGCGATACAGGGAGATGGCCATCCCGCCCGCTCGGGCGGGATCTCCCCTCTCCAGGTACGCGGCGAAGGCCCGCTCCCGGGCCCCGATGCACGCCTCGTTCCGCCCGATCCACCAAGCCGACTCGGCCATGGTGGCCAGGTCCTCGGCCGACAGCGCCTCCCGGGCGTCGGCCTCGCTCAGCAGGTCGAAGGCTTCTCGCCAGGCATGTCGGCGGGCAGCCTCGCGCCCTGCCTGAAGCGGGTCCTCCGTGATGACGTTCTGGTCCAAGGGTGGTTTCCGATCGATCTGGACCGTTGGATTCTCACATCCGACGCGCCCTTTGACCAGGGTCCTTCCGCTTCGCTCGCCCTCGTGCGAGCATGGCGACGTGAACGGGAGCGTCGTCTCGATCCAGCTCCTCCAGGCTCACGGCGAACCGCTGAGGCCGGTCCCGGAGGCCATCGCCGTCCCGGGCCGGGGGCTCGAGGGGGACCTACACGGCAAGACTCGGGAGGACGGCCGGCGCCAGGTCCTTCTGGTCGAGGCCAGGAGCCTCCAGGCGATGGGACTCTCCCCCGGCGACCTCCGGGAGCAGATCACCGTTGACCTTCCGGGCCTCCACGGCTTTCCCCTCGGCACGCGGCTTCGGATCGGGAAGGCCGAGCTCGAGCTCTGCGGCCCATGCGAGCCCTGCCACCACATCGGGGAGCTCCTCGGGATGGAGGATCGGGAGACCTTCCGGCAATCCCTGGAAGGCCGCCGGGGGGTGCTTGCTCGGGTGGTATCGGTCGCCGGAGACGGGAGGATCCGGGTCGGCGACCCGGCCGAGGTCCTCCCCGCCGCCGAGGCCCAGCCCGCCGAGGCTCGGTAGGCTCTCCGGTTACCCCACGGCCAGCGCCACCACTCCGGCCAGCATCGCCGCCGCCGCGACCATCCGGCGGGGCGCATCGCCCTCGCCGAGGAACCGCACCCCCAGGAACGCCGCCAGGAGGATGCTCACCTCTCGGGCCGGGGCCACGTAGCTGACGGGGGTGAACGCCAGCGCGGCCAGGACGAGGATGTACGCGAGCGGCGAGAGCAGGCCCACACCCAGTACCTCCCTCCGGTGAGAGCGCCACTCCTCGACGACGGCCTCCCGCCGCGACGCGGCGAACGGCGTGAGGAGCAGCAGCCGGCCCATGTTGCTTCCCCAGTCGAGGATGACGGCCGGGATGGCCAGAGGGCCGACCGCTTGTTTGTCCCACAACGTGTAGCAGGCGATCAGGATGCCTGTGAGCAGCCCGAAGGCGACGCCGGCGCCGTCTCCGCGCCACCCCCGGCGCCCGGCCAGCGTGAGGACACCGATCCCGATCAAGCCGGCCCCGGCGAGAGCAACGGGGGTCGGGCGCTCCCCCAGCACGGCGATCGCGGCCGAGGTGGAGAGAAGTGGGCCCGAGCCCCGGGCAACCGGGTACACGACCGACAGATCCGAGGCTCGGTAGCCGCCCTGGAGAGCCAGGAAGTAGCCGAGATGCAGGGTGGCGCTCCCGGCCATGAACCCGACCTCGACCCGGCCGATGTGGGGCCCCGTAAGGAGGAGCACGGTCGCCGCGAGGGGCGCGTAGGCCAGGCATCCCGTGATGGCGCATAGCCACAGGAACGCCGCCCCACCCCCCGACCGCTTGGCCAGCAGGTTCCACAGGGCATGGGCGAACGCGGCCCCGAGCACGAGGGCCAGCGCGGTCGGCTGCACCGCGCCAGCCTAACCGGGCTCCCGGCCCACTACCGGCAGGTATGCTCGCGGGGACGTGGAGCCCGTTCGCGTGCTCGAGCAGCTCGTGGCCGTCCCGTCGCACCTGCGGGAGTCGGAGGTCCAACGATTGGTTTCCCGGCTGCTCGAACGCTGCGGCTTCCGGGTTCGCCTCCAGGAGGTCGAGCCGCGGCGCCCGAACCTCGTCGCCACCCGGGGGCGTGGTGGGCCGGTCCTGTGCACCCACGTCGACACCGTCCCCCCGTTCCGGCATCCTCGACCGTTCACCCTTCGCCGGGCCCGTGGTCGCCTGGTGGGGCGGGGGGCCGTGGACGCCAAGGGGCAGCTGGCCGCAGCCATCACCGCAGCCGCCTCCGCCGCCGGACCGGTATCGATCGCGGTGCTGGTCGACGAGGAGGGAGACGGGCGAGGCTCCCAGCGGGTGCGCCTCCCGCCCGCGGCTCGAAGCGGGGTGCTCGTGCTCGAGCCGACGGCGTTTGCGGTGTGCAACGAGCAGGCCGGCTACCTCGACCTCGAGCTCGTGGCGAGGGGCCCCGGCGGGCACGTGGCCGGCCGAGGGGACCCCGGGCTCTTCCATCAGCTCGTCGAGGCGGCGGAGCGCATCGGTGCGCTCCCGATCCTCCGGTCGGGGCGGGCGCGGGTGGGCGAGCCCTGGTTCCGCATCACGGGGGCGCAGGGGGGCGAGGATCCCTGGCGTCTCCCCGGCCGGGCCCGCCTGCGCATGCAGCTCTCCGTGCTCCCCGGAGCCTCGCTGGACCAGGTGCGGGAGACGGTGGAGGGGCTTCCACTCGGCCCCATCCGGGTTCGTGTGGCGGACGCCGAGCCCGCGGTGACCTCGGAGGGTGGTGAGATGCTCCCGGCGCTGGAGCGAGCCGTCCTCCAGCTCGACGGCCAGGTGCGGCGATCCCTGATGACCTCGTGGACGGACGCGGCGAACCTCGGCGCCCGCGGCTACCCCTGGGTGGTGTTCGGAGCCGGCGACCTCGGCCCGGCGCACTCCGACGAGGAGTGGATCGCCGAGGATGACCTGCGGCACCTCACCGAGGCGCTGGCCGTCCTCATCGAGGAATGGCCGAACCGCGCTCGCGCCCTCTGAGGCATGGCGCGCGTCCTCCGCACGGTTGCCATCGTTCTCTTCGCCCTCTGGTTCGGCTGGCACCTCTACCGCCATGTGGCCGTGTATCTCGTTCGTGGCCGCGTGGTGGTGATCACCGACCGGGTGCTCGGGAACCTCGTGCTCGGCGCCGGGGGGATCGGCGTCGTCCTCAACCCCTTTCCCGCAGACGTGATCCTCCTCGCAGCCGTCCTGACCGCGGACCTCCTCCTCTGGTGGACGGAGCTCTGGGTGGTGGTGGGAGCCTCTCCCGAGCGGATCCTCGAGCGGGCCGGGCTGGTCCTGCGAGGCATGGGGTTCTCCTACGACACGGAGGGACCCCACAACCTCGAGGAACGTAGCGGCCGCATCCGCCTTCGGGTCGCCGTCTCGGCGACCGGGCGAACCCACGTGTTGCGCCTCCGATCGGCCCGTGGGATAAACAAGGTCGCTCTGTTCCGCGCGAACTTCAGGAAGTTCCTCCTGGCCATCCCCAGGGAGCGGAGGTGATGATGATGGCCAAGATCCATCGGGACATCGTGGTCAATGCCGAGCCGGAGCGGTGCTTCGACTTCATCGCCGATCCCTCGCTGGCGCCGCTGTTCATCAGCAGCCTGTACTCGATCACCCCGATCGATGTGGAGCCCAGGGGGGCCGGCAACAAGTGGGGGTTCGAGTACGACATGTTCGGAGTCCCCGTCCGCGGCGAGTCGGAGTGCACCGAGTTCGAACGTCCCAGCAAGTACGTGTGGCAGTCCATCCCCGGGTCATCGACCATCGACACCACGTTCAGCTACACGTTCGAACCCGAGAACGGCGGGACGAAGGTCTCGCTCGATGTGGAGTACCAGATCCCGGAGCAGGTGCTCGGGGGCAAGATCGCCGACAAGCTCGTCGTCGAGCGGATGAACGAGCACGAGGCCGATGCCGCGATCAGCAACCTCAAGGTCGTGCTGGAGGAGGCCTGAGGCGGGAGCCACGGTCCACATCCTCCGCTACGACCCGCGGTCCCCGTTCACCATCCCCCACGGGTGGTTTTCGGCGCCCGAGCGGATCACGCTCGGGACGCTCCGCGGGCCGCGAGCGGCCGAATGGGCGGCCGCGCGCGCGGCGGCAAAGGCCTGCGTCCTCCGGCTGCTGAGGCGTCCGCTGGAGGCGGACGCCGTCGTCATCATGCAAGACCCATCGGGCGTTCCCTGGGCCGCGGTCGGGCGGGAGCGGATCCCACTGAGCCTGGCGCACTCGGACGGCGTGGCGGCGGCCGCAGCCCACCGGCGATTGAGAGTCGGCGTGGACGTGGAACCGACTCAGCCGCTGCCCCCCGAGGTGAGTCGCTACTTCCTGTCTTCCGACGATGCGAACGCCCTCGAAGGATGGAGCGACCGGCCGACGGCGTCGCTCGCCGCCTGGACTCTGAAGGAAGCGGCGCTGAAGGCGACAGGCCGCGCGCTCTCGGTGCCGCCCCGAACCGTTCGGATCCGGTCGATGGGCCAGGATGGCCGAACCGCCCTGAGCATGGCCGGGGTGGAGCTCGGCGCAGCGTGCTGGCGTGACGACGAGGCCGTGGTGGCGGTGGCCTGCGCGGGCGTTTCGGAGCTGCCGGCGCTGCGGATCTCCCGGGGCGGGACCTGATGGACGACCCGGTCGGGATCCGCGCCCTGAGCTATCGACTCGGGTCATCCGAGGCGACGCTCGAGGAGCTGGAAGCCGAAGGCTTGCTGGCCTCGCCCGCAGAGCTCCTTCGGTCCTTCGGCTTCGATCGCGCCCGCGTGGCCGAGGGCGACGAGGAGCGCCGGGACCTCGGCCGTCTGGCCGCCGAGGACCTCCTCCGAGATCACGACGTCGATCCGCTCGATATCGACGTGCTCATCCTGTTCGGCGGGCTCCCTTCGGAACCCGCCCAGCCGATCGCGAACGGCGAGCTCATCGGGCGGTTCCGGTATCCGGTCGGCCGGCTCCAGCACGAGCTGGGACTGAGCCGAGCGGGGGCCTTCGCCATCGGACAGCAGGGATGCGCCGCACTGCTCACCGCCCTGCGAGTCGCCCGGAGCCTGCTCGCGGCGGATGAGGCCCGCAACGTCTTGTGCGTGGGCGTGGATGTCGTGCCACCGGGGGCTCGGCGAGAGGTCGTCTACAACGTCCTCAGCGACGGCGCATGTGCCGCGCTGGTTTCTCGGCCATGGAAGCGTCTCCGCCCCGTGGCCTTCCGTCAGGTCACCAAGGGCTACTACTGGGACAGCCCGGCGCGGCGGGACGAGATCGTGGCCGCGTACTTCCCCACGGCACGGAACGTCATCCGCGAGGCGGTCGCCGCCGCGGGTATCACCCTCGACGACCTCTCACTCGTCGTGCCGGACAACGTGAGCGCGCGGAGCTGGGAGATCCTCCTCGATCTCCTGGACGTCCCCGAGGAGCGGGCGTTCCTGGGAAACGCCGCCCGCAAGGGGCACTCGATCAGCGCCGACCTCGTGGTGAACCTGAAGGACGCCCTTGACGACCGGCCGCCCGAGCCCGATGCCGCGGTCGCCCTGTTCACGTTCGGATTCGGTGCGAACTGGGGCGCGGCGGTCCTCCGGGCATGACCTCCCCGACCGTGCTCGTCACCGGGGCGACCGGGGCACTGGGCCCGACGGTGCTGGCTCACCTCCTCCACCGCTGCTCGGTCGTCGCGCTGCTGCGCCCGCGGGAAGGGGGCGCCGAGCGACGCCTCCACGCGCTGCTCGCCGCGGTCCGGAGCGAGGATCCCGACGCGCCCGTGGAACGGTTGACCGCCGTCCCCGGCGACCTGGCTCGTCCCGGCGCCGGTCTCGCCCCGGACGAGCGGCGGCGGCTCGCCCGAGATGTGACCCACGTGCTCCACCTCGCCGCGGACACCCGGTTCTCCCTTCCCCTCGCGGATGCCAGGAAGGCCAACGTCGACACGACGCTCGAGCTTCTCCGAATCTCCGAAGGCCTCCACCGGCTGGAGGGCTTTGGCTTCGCCAGCACGCTGTACGTCGCGGGGACCCGGACCGGTGAGATCCGAGAGGAGGAGCTGGCCGACACGAGCTTCGTGAACACGTACGAGCAGGCCAAGTTCGAGGCGGAACGGGCGCTTCGGGCCCGGATGACGGATCTGCCCATAACCGTCTTCCGGGTGGCGACGCTCCTCGGAAGCGCTCGCACGGGCGAGGTCCGCAAGCCGACCGCCGTCCACCAGGCCCTGCGCCTGTACCACCGCGGCCTGGTCCCGATGGTCCCCGGGGACCCCTCGCATCCGATCGAGCTTCTCGACGTGGAACACGCCGCGGGGGCCGTGGCCCAGCTCTTGCTGGAACGATTCGCCCCCGGGCGCACCTATCACCTGACCGCCGGCTCCGCCGCGACCTTGTCGCTGGGCGAGTTGATCGAACAGGCCCACCATGGTTTCGGCGGGTTGGACGCGGCCTGGGAGAGGCGCGGGATCGAGCCGCCACCCGTGGTGCGGGCGGCCACCTACGCCTTGTTCGAGCGCACCGTCCGCGAGGCCGCCGACCCCGCCATGGCCGCCGTCGTCCGAACCATGTCGACGTTCTTGCCTCAGCTCGTCTATCCGAAGCGGTTCGCCCGGAACAACATCGAGACCGCGCTCCCCGACTGGCACCCGCCTCCCGTCGGCGAGTACCTGCCGCGAGTGCTCGCTTATTGCTCGCGCACGCGGTGGGGCCGGCCAGCCGCGCCCGCAGAGCCGGCCACGATGCGATGAGCGGCGTGAGCGCGCAGGAGCTGGAGACCCGGCTGCTGCGGTTCGTGAACGACCACCTCCTTCCGGAGGGCGTCGAACCGGTCGACGCGAGCACACCCCTCTTCGCTGGAGGCCGGATCAACTCTCTGCGGCTCCTCAACCTCCTGGCGTTCGTGGAGCGAACCCTGGACACGGAGATCCCCGAGGAGGAGATCGTGATGGATCGGTTCCACTCCGTGCGAAGGATCTCGGAGGCCTTCGGCAGAGGTGCCTGAGGAGACGCGGCGAGCGCCGGTTCCAGGGGAGATCGAAGCTGCCCTGGATCGTCGCTTCACCCGGCTTGCCGCGGACCATGAGGCCGTGGCCCTGGACCCGCCGTACCCGCTGTCGCGCGACTTCCTCGATCGCGTGGAGTTTTTCACCTCGTTCCCGCGTCGCGCGCTGTCGGCAGGCCGGACCGGATCCTTCCTGCCTCCGGCGACGTGCTACCGGCTGTTCCAGGCGCTTCAGGGGTCCGGCCTGGAGGCCCCGGTCGTGGCCACGCTGACGGGCCCGTGCTTCCGTCGGGAGCCCCGCTACGACGAGGCCCGCCGCCAGGCGTTCACCATGAGGGAAGCGGTCTTCGTCGCCGGCCAGGATCGGGTGACCGAGCTGCGCGACGCGCTGAGCGACGCCTCGCTAAGCCTGGCGAACGAACTCGGGCTGGAGGCGCGTCTCGTGGAAGCCGAGGACGCGTTCTTCGCCGAGCCGGGCCGGGCCAAGCGCCTCCTCCAGCGACTGTTGCGGCTGAAGGTGGAGCTCGTGGCGCCCGTCGCCGGGGCGCCGCTGGCTATCGCCTCGTTCAATCTTCACCAGGACTTCTTCGGGACCCGACTCGACATCACCGTGGGCGGACATACGGCCTGGTCCGGCTGCGGGGCCTGGGGGCTCGAGCGGTGGCGGCTGGCGCTCGAGGAACGGTGGGGACCGGATCACCGCCGGTGGCCGGAGGCGGTGGCCGGGGTACTGTCCGTCTGATCGTCCGTCGAAACCGGCCTCGAGAGCCCGTGCTACCCTGCCCGCGCCGGTGACCGCCTTCTACAACCGCACTCGGGTCTCCCCGTCGATCCCGATGAAGCTCATCAGGGACGGGAAATGGCCCCTCCTGCCCGTCTACGCCCTGCTTCGAACGAGCGACCTGGCCAGGGAAGGCATCGACAACTCCGGTAGCTGGCGCTTCGCCGACCACATCTACCGCGGCCGGCCGAGTGGCCGGTTCGTCGTGGGAACGGCGTTCGATGCGCTTCTTTTGTCCCTTCCGTCGTCCCGGTCGTTCCGCCTCCGGTACCTGTTCGTCCGAGGCGAGCTCGAGCGGCGTCTGCCCGCGCTCGTCGACGAGCGCGATCGCCGGGTCACCGTTCTGAGCGTGCCGTGTGGGATCCCACGCGACCTGGCCGAGGCTGCCGCGTCCCTCCGCGGCCGGGGTGCGCTTGCCGCCGGCGCGGCGCGATTCGTCGGAATCGACCTGGACCCCGAGTCCCTCGAGGCAGGGCGAGCCCTGGTCGAGCGGCTCGGCGTGGGCGATGACTTCGAGCTCGTGCAGGGCGACGCGTTCGACCGCTCGCTGTTCCCCAGGCCGCTCGACGTGGTGACCAGCACCGGATTCGGAGAGTTCCTCGACGACGGACAGCTGCGGAGCTTCCTGGAGCAATGCCGCGATGCGCTCGCCCCCGGAGGCGTCATGCTGATCACCGCTGCGGAACGTCACCGGCTCTCGGACTACCTGTTGCGGGAGCTCGGAGAGATCCACGCTCGCTACCGGTCCCGCGATGAGTTCGCGGCCCTACTTCGATCGGCGGGGTTCGACAGCGTACGAACCGCCACCGATCGCCGGGGTCTCCAGACCTTCGCCCTCGCCGGGAACGGACGGCCATGATCTACGAGGACTACCTGATCGTCTCCGAACTCAACCAATGGTCGCCCGAACAGGACGTGCCCTGGGACCACCTCGACCCGGAAGTGGCGCGGGCCCGGCCGGAGATCCTCGACCAGATCCGAGAGTCCGCGCTGATCGAGGCCATCCATCCTGTCACCACCAAGCACCTCATGGGCCTGATGTGGGACGACGTCGACGCCACGTCGATCCTTTCCGTAGAGCTCTTCGAGGGATTCCGCCACTTCTACGTTCTCAGGCGGTACCTCGACGCGGTGGGACACGAGCCCTCTATCGCCGACGAGGAGATCGTCCAGGCTCGGCGGAAGGCGGCCGACGCGGTGGAGGGCGAGCCCGACCTCACTCAGGAGCTCGTGAACTTCATCTTCTCCGAGCACTTCGCCGCGTATTACTTCGTGCGGCTACGGCAGCGGGCTCAGGAGCCGGTCCTGCGCACCATCGCTCACTTCATCGCGCGGGACGAGTTCCGTCACACCCAGATCTCCCAGGACCTCCTGAAGCAACGCATCGAGCGAGACGAGGAGTCCACCGAGCGGGTGCTCGAAGCCGCGGCGAGCTTCCGCCACTACGGAGCGATGGCCCTGGAGGAGGTTCCGGTGTTCCAGCGGAGTGACCTCGGCGCGATCAAGTCGTTCATGAAGAAGATCGAGGCGCTCACCGGACGGCGGGTGGTTGACTTCCTGAAGGAACGGCTGCCGGAGGATCCGTGAGCGGCACCGGGCCAGCCGAGGACCACGCCTGCGCCCACACCTACTCCTTCCCCGCGCGGGCGAGCGAGCGCCACCTCTCCGACGAGGAGCTGTGGGAACTCTCCTACTACCGCGCCTCTGAACTCGCCGGGTCGCTGCTGATGGGAAGGCTGTCCCGGCGGGTGCTGGACGACGAGCTTCGGACCCGACTCACCTGGCACTTTGCGGAGGAGGCTCGCCACGCTTGGCGGTGGACCGAGGTGATCCGGCTGCTCGGTGCGGACCCCGTCCCCGTCACCGAGACCTACCAGTCGAATTATCTGGGACGGGTGGGGATCCCGTCAGGCGAACTGGACCTCCTGGCGTTGACCTACGTCTTCGAGCGCCGGGTGGCCCAGCACTTCGCGCTGCACCGCTCTCTGCCCGGGCTGCACCCGCTGGTGCGGGACGCCCTGGCCTCGATGTGCACCGAGGAGGGGCCGCACCTGCGGTGGATCCGGGAGCGCCTGGACGGCGAGGCCGCCAGAGGTGGCCGCGAGCGCGTCGACGCCGCCATCCGACGGTACGAAGCCATCGACCGGGAGATTTACCGGGCCGAGGCGGAGAAGTTCGCCGAGCGCGGGTGGGAGCTCCCGCGCCGGATGCTGGAAGAGCTCGGAGCGCCTACGTCCAGACCGCAACGATGACGGCGGCGATCACCAGGCCGAGCAAGTTGTATGCGCCGTTGATCAGGAACCACGTGCTGGGCTTTGGCCTGTTGCCGAACGTGGCCTCTACTCCCGTCATGGTGAGCGCGAACCCCACGCCCACGACCAGGCCGAGCACGAGGCCCTCGCCGAGCGTGTCCGACCCCGTGGCCCGGGCCAGCATGGTTGTGGCAATCACGGCGACGAAGTCGGCGATCAGCGGAGCGAAGTAGATCGCCGGGCCGGGCCGCTGGCCCTCCGGCATCACGATGCCGGCCGCCTTCATCCACGCGTTGCCGAACAGCGGGGGCGCGTACCAGAGGGCACCCAGAGCGAAGTACACCACCGCGAGCCACGATCACCGCGAGCCAGTCCAGTTCGCCAAGCACGTCCAGGCTCATGGCCCCCCTCTAGCCTGGTCCGCGGGAGAGCCTATCGTGAGGAGCACGATCGAGCCAATATCCTGGGCCCGTGCCCCTCCCGAATTGGCTCGCCCGCGTCAACCGTCGTCTGACCAACCCGCTGTTTGGTCCCGCAGCCTCCCGACTCCCCTACTTCGCCGTGATCCTCCACCGCGGGCGTGTCTCCGGCCGTCTCTACCGAACCCCGGTCAACGCGTTCCCCACGGATGACGGGTTCATCGTCGCCCTGACCTACGGGAGCTCGACTGACTGGGTTCGCAATGTCTTGTCATCGGGTGAGTGCGAGATCGAGCGCCGTGGACGACGAGTCAGGCTTGTGGCCCACAGGGTCATTGGCAAGACCGAAAGCGTGGCAGCTGTCCCCAGCTTCGTCCGATTCGTTCTTGACCTTCTGGGCGTCCAGGACTTCCTCCAGCTGGACACCGGGAGAAGCTAGGCGGAGGGTGGAGCTTTGGGCGGCGAAAATGAGGCATCGTCTCTTCGGCGCGGAGCTGTCGATTTCGTCGCTCCCCGTTTGTCTTATAGGCGACCCTTCGAAGGAGGAGGAAGCGATGAAGTACATGCTGCTGATCCATCAAGGCGACGCACCGACACCACGGTCGCCGGAGGC
>DASYUI010000020.1:0-14111 GCA_036001425.1 Actinomycetota bacterium | reverse complement strand
TCGCCCACGTGTTACTCACCCGTTCGCCGCTCCGTACCCAGGTGGGTTACCCCTCCTGGGCCGATCGCTCGACTTGCATGTGTTAAGCACGCCGCCAGCGTTCACCCTGAGCCAGGATCAAACTCTCCGTAGGAAAGTTGACCCGGCACCGGCTCGAGAGCCGGTTTCGGATTTGGTACTAGACCGCCAAGCGTTCGGGCACGACAGAGCCGCGCCCTCCCTCTTGACGAGAGTCGCACTGGCTTTTGGCACGCTGTTCAGTTCTCAAGGTGCGCCGCCCAAGGTCCCCCGAAGATGCGAAAGCCGCCGGTCACAACCGGCGGCGTCCCCGCGACTCAGCCCTGCTTCAGGCCGGCCGGCGGACGCTCACCTCCCGCTCTTCGTTTTTCAGGGAAAGGTAGCTTGCCAAAAAGGCACGCCCTTTCTCCCCCGGACCTTCGGGGGGTTGTCGCAGGTCGAATAGTACACGTCCGGAGGAAGGGCGTCAACGGGCCCCCTCGCAGATCGGAAACCAGAGGTCAACGGCGCCCTCCATCCGCTCCCGAGTGACAGGAACGCCCGATTCGCCCCGGAATCAGATCGAGGCGGCGAAGATCTGCCACTCCTCCGGGACGCCCTTCAGAGGATGAGCTCCTCGGTCCTCGAACTCGATCCCGGAGCCCGCGACAAGGTCCTTGACCGTCCGCGTGACGAGGACTTCGCCGGGGCTGGCCAAGCCCGCCACCCGGGCCCCGATGTGCACGGCGATCCCCCGGACGCGCGCACCCGAGAGCTCCACCTCCCCCGTGTGAAGCCCGGAGCGGACCTCGAGTCCCAACCGCGCGATCGAGTCGCGGATCGCAAAAGCGCACCGGATACCCCGGGCGGGCCCGTCGAACGTGGCCAGGAATCCATCCCCGGCCGTGTCGACCTCCCGGCCCCGGAACCGGCGCAGCTCATCTCGGACGAAATCGTCGTGCTTCTCCAACAGCTCCTTCCAGGCCGCGTCGCCGAGCGCGACGACCCGCTGAGTGGACCCCACGATGTCGGTGAAGAGCACCGTCGCCAGCACCCGGTCGGGCTCTGGCCCGCGCCGGACGCCCGTAAGGAACTCCTCGATCTCGTCCAGCACCCTGTCGGCGTCCTCCGTCCACATGAAGTGGTCCGCCCCGGGGAGCTCGATGAACCTCGCGCCGGGGATCTGGGAGGCGATGTAGCGGCCCTCTTCCACGTTGATATCCCGGTCGCCCGTACGGTGCATCACGAGGGTCGGGACGCGGATCGTCGGTAACAGCGCCCGAACATCGATTTGGGTGTTCATCTTGCCGAGGGCCACGCCGGCCTTGGGACTCGCGGAGAGCCGCCAATAGCGCGCGGCCTCCTCCAAGAGCGTGGGGTTGTTGGCCAGGCTCGGTACCAGGTCAACGACGCTCTCGGGGCGTCCCCACGTGCGCTCTACGTCGCGGAGCCAGGCCTCTCGTTCCGTGGGAGTCGGTGCCCAAGGATAGTCGGGTGACCACACCCGCTTCGCGTAGACGCTGAAGGTGACCAACGCGGCGGTTCGCTCCGGGTACGTGGCAGCGAACAATATGCACATGTTCCCACCCTCCGAGTGACCCAGCAGAGCTGTTCGCTCCGAACCCACGGTGTCGAGAACCGCGCGAAGGTCGTCCATGCGAACCTCGAGCGAAGGGAGGCCCGTCTCCGAAACGGGATCGGAGAGCCCGGTCCCACGCTTGTCGAACAGGATCACTCGCGAGAACGACGCCAGCCGCTCGACATCGGCCCATCGGACCTACGTCCCACATGGCCTCAACGTTGGAGACCCACCCCTGGACCCACACGAGATCGAGCGGCCCATCCCCCACCACCTGGTAGGCGATGTTGACGTCACCGCTCCTGGCGTACCTGGTCTGGGGTTCCATGGAGGCGTCAGCGGAGCCGGACGAACCGGCGGCGGCCGACCTGAAGCACCTTGCCCTGGAGCTCCCCGGGCCCGAACTCGGCATCCGGATCGGACACCGCCTCGCCGTCGATCTTCACGCCTCCCTGCTCGATGAGGCGGCGGGCATCGGCGTTCGATGAGGACAGCCCGGCGGCGGTCATGAGCCGAGGGAGCCAGACCTTCCCGTCGCGCAGGGCGTCCGCGGGGATCTGAAGCTCTTCCACGTCCTCCGGGATCTCGTGCTCCCTGTGGACACGGTCGAACCGTTTCTCTGCCGCGCGCGCCGCACCCTCGCCGTGGTAGAGGGCGACGATCTCTCTGGCCAGGCGGCGCTTCTGCTCCCCCGGGTGCAGTGATCCCTCCGCCAGACCGCGCTCGACGGCGTCAACCTCGGCTGGCTCGATCGGTGTGCACAGCCGCAGCCACGACCCGATGAGCTCGTCGGGGATGCTCATGACCTTCCCGAACTGCTCCTCCGGCGACTCGATCAGCCCGACGTGGTTCCCAAAGGACTTGGACATCTTGCGCACAGCGTCGGTGCCCGTCAGCAGGGGCATGGTGAAGACCACCTGTGGGTCCTGCCCGTGGGCTCGCTGGATGTCCCGCCCGGCGAGCAGGTTGAACGTCTGGTCGGTGCCCCCCATCTCGACGTCCGCCTGTACCGCCACCGAGTCGTACCCCTGCATCAACGGGTACAGGAACTCGACCAGGCTGATCGGTTTCCCAGCGCGGTAGCGCTCCGCGAAGTCGTCCCGCTCAAGGAGCCGGGCCACGGTGAGATGCTCCGCCAGGCCGATCACGTCCGCGAACGTGAGGCCCGCCAGCCACTCGCTGTTCCGCCGAACCTCGGCGCGGTCCATGTCCAGCACCTTGCCGGCCTGCTCGAGATAGGTCCGAGCGTTCTCCTCCATCTCCTCGGGCGTCAGGAGGGGCCGGGTCTCGGACTGTCCGGTGGGGTCGCCGACCAGGCCGGTGAAGTCCCCGATGATGAGCACGGCGGTGTGCCCGAGGTCCTGGAACTGCCGGAGCTTCCGAAGGACGACGGCGTGCCCGAGGTGGAGATCGGGACGGGAAGGATCGATGCCCAGCTTCACCCGCAGCGGGCGGCCCGCAGCGAGCTTCTGCTCGAGCTCCTCGACCGGGATGACCTCAGCCGCGCCCGACAGCAGGGCCTCGAGCTGACGCTGGACCTCCTCGGGGGCCATGCGGCGGCATCGTAACAGGGGCGTGCCGGCCGATGCCCCTGAGGCTCCTGTCAAGGAAAGGAGCTGGTCGCCCGATATATCCCTTGGGGTCATGGGCGTTCCTTCTAGGCTCGGTCGGTGTGTCCGGTTCGCCGGGGTCGTCGTGACCCTGGCGCTGGTCAGCACGGCCTGCCGGCTCCCGGAATTCCCTGATCTCGATGTGGAGCGGGACCGTCCCCGGACGCTCCACCAGACCTCGGTGGTGTACGACGCGGACGGGAACCGGCTGGCGACCCTGCATGCGGAGGAGAACCGCGTCCTCGTGCCCATCGACCGAATCCCCCGGGTCGTCCAGGACGCCGTGGTCGCCATCGAGGACCAGCGGTTCTGGTCTCACGAAGGGGTCGATCTCCGAGCCCTGGGCCGGGCCGCCCTGGCCAACGCCCGGTCGGGCCACATCGTGGAGGGCGGTTCGACCATCACCCAGCAGTACGTGAAGAACACCATCGTGGGGCCGGACCTCACGCTGGACCGGAAGATCCGAGAGGCGGCTCTGGCTCTCCAACTCGAGGACGAGATGTCCAAGCAGGAGATCCTGGAGGGCTATCTGAACACGGTCTACTTCGGGAACGGCGCCTACGGCATCCAGGTGGCTTCCCGCACCTACTTCTCCCGTTCGCCCGGCCAGTTGGCGCTCCCCCAGGCCGCCCTCCTCGCGGGGTTGATCGCCGGCCCGGTGCGGTGGGACCCCGTCGACCATCCGCACCAAGCGATCGTTCGCCGAAACCAAGTCCTCGACCGGATGCTCGACCTCAGGATGATCGGTCGAGAGGAGCACGTCCGGGCCGCGGGATCCCCGCTGGGGCTCCGGCTCCAGCCGCGCAGGACCCGCGGCCCGGCGTTCCACTTCGTCGAGTACGTCAAGGACCAGATCCTGAGGAGTCGAACGTTCGGGTTCACCTACGAGGAGCGATACGACCTGCTGTTCCGGGGCGGCCTGCGGATCTACACGACGCTCGACCCGAGCATGCAGCGCGCCGCCATCGAATCGGTGAAGGGCGTGCTCTCCCAGCCCGGCGACCCGTACGGTGGGCTCTCGGCCATCGACCCTCGCACCGGGCACATCCTGGCCATGGCCAGCGGGCGCGGCTACCGCTCGGAGAGGCGCGACCGCTTCGCGCACGTAAACCTGGCGACGGGAGGCATCACCGGGCGGCAGTCCGGCTCATCGTTCAAGACCTTCGCTCTGGTGGCGGCGCTGGAGAATGGGATCTCACCGACGCAGCTGTTCATGGGAGGATCCTCGATCCAGATCAGCGACCCGCGCTGCCCGGGAACAGACATCAACCCCTGGTACGTGCGGAACTACGAGGGCAGCGCCACCGGCACGATCACCCTCGAGCAGGCCACCATCAAGAGCGTCAACGTCGTGTTCGCGCAGCTGATCCGCGATCTCACTCCCGATCCCGTGGCAGACGTGGCCGCGCGGATGGGGATCCGGAGCAAGATCCGCGGGTACTGCTCGGCCGTTCTGGGGGCCAACGAGGTGAACACTTTGGAGATGGCCTCGGCGTACGGGACGCTCGCCACCAACGGGTACCACGTCCCCCCCGTGGCCATCACCAAGGTGACGGACGCAACGGGGCGGGTGCTGTACCGGGCCGAACCGCCTTCGTACCAGGCCCTGAACCCCGCGGTGTCTTGGATCGTGACCCAGATCCTTCGCAAGGTGATGCTCGAGGGGACGGGCGTGGCGGCGAACATCGGGAGGCCCGCAGCGGGGAAAACCGGTACGGCACAGCAGTGGAGGGACGCCTGGTTCGTCGGATACGTCCCTCAGCTCTCCGCGGGGGTGTGGGTTGGCTTTCCACAGGCCCAGATCTCGATGGTCCCGCCCCGGACCCGGATGGTGGTGACCGGCGGCTCGCTACCCGCCGCCATCTGGAAGGCCTTCATGCTCCGAGCGACCCGGGGGATGCCGGTTCGTGATTTCAAGAAGCCCGTGTCCCAGTTCGTCATGGTGGCCGTCGACGTGCACCGGGGGTGCGTGGCCACCGCGCTGACCCCTGCCTATCGGATCCGGGACGTCCAGTTCGTGCGAGGGACCCAACCCACCAAGGAGTGCACCTATCGGGCGTCCGGAGGGGGCGGGGTCGTGACCACCGACGTCGTGCCGTCCCTCGTCGGGCTCCCGGTTGCTGCCGCCGAGCAGCGGCTCGCCGAGGTGGGCCTCTCCAGCGTCCGGGCGACCGAGTACAACACGAACTACCCGCCGGGGACGGTGATCGGCCAGACGCCGCCGCCCGGGCATCCGGTGCCGAAGAACGGCACCATCACGCTGATCGTCTCCACCAACGAGTACCCCTCCGTTCCCTCAGTGGTGGGGTTGTCGCAGCAACAGGCCGTCGCTCGTCTTCGGGATGCCGGTTTCGCCGTTGCCGTGCTGTCCGCGGCCTCCTACGACCCGGGGTTCGCTTCCGGTGTCGTGGTGTCTCAGTCTCCCAAGGCCGGCGCGGAGAAGCCCCCCGGGACCACGATCACGATACGGGTCAACCCCGAAGCGCCTCCCTCACCGCTGCCCTCTCCCTCGCCGAGCGGTTGAGGCAGTGCGCCTCGCGGACGCCGCCGCCGGGGCCAGTCCCCAACCGGCGGACCGCGAAGCGAACCGGTTCCCGGCCTCCACGAACCGCCAGGGACGGTCGGCGGCAATACTGATCCCCACTCTCGGAGAGACGACGACGTCCGCGACCGTCTCCGACGCGGCCACCCATAGACCCCGGGCGTCGCACAGATCGGTCCCGTCATCGTCCAGGTCGATGCCGAGAGCCTGACACAGCCGGCCGGGGCCGGCGCACAGGAGGCGCGGATCGTCGAGGCCACGCCGTCGAGCCATCGCGTCGAGGCCTTCCAGCGGCTCGACGGCCCGCAGGAGGACGGCGGAACCCGGAAGCGTCACCGCGTTCAGGCATCGGTGGATGCCGTGGGAGCGATACACGTACGCGTGTCCCGGGGGCCCGAACATCGACCGGTTCCGGCGGGTTTCGCCACGGTAGGCATGACTGGCAGGGTCGTCGCGGCGGTACGCCTCCGCCTCCACGATCTTGCCCACGAGGCGTTCGCCGTCCATCTCCCGCACCAGCAGCCGGCCGATCAGGTCACGCGCGACCGTGACCGGGTCGCGCTGGTAGAACCGCCGAGGCAGCGGGTCCCAACGCACCTACCGGCGTCCCTTCGCCAGGAACTTCCTCAGCTTCTGGAGCGGCCAGGTGTTGATGACGTCGTCCCTCGTGACCCACCCTCGCTGAGCGGTGGCCACCCCGAACCGCATGTGGTTCAGGTGGGGTGCCGCGTGCGAGTCGGTGTCGACCGCGAACTTCACGCCGAGCTCGCGAGCCCACTGCACGTGCTCGTCGCGCAAGTCCAACCGATCGGGGAACGAGTTGACCTCGAGCGCCGTCCCCGTACGAACCGCCGTCTTGAACAGCTCCTCCATGTCGACATCGATCGGAGGGCGCTTCCCCAGCATCCGTGCGGTCGGGTGGCCGATGATGTTCACGTAGGGGCTCTCCATGGCCCGCACGATGCGCTTCGTCATCTCCTCCCGGGTCTGGTTGAAGTGCGAGTGCACCGATGCCACCAGGACGTCGAACCCCTCGAGGAACTCGTCCTCCCAGTCGAGGGACCCGTCGGGCTGGATGTTCAGCTCCGAGCCGTGAAGGATGGTCATATCGCCCTTCGTCCCCAGCGTTCGGATCTCATCCCGCTGCTTCAGCGTCTTCTCCTTCGTCATCCGCTGCATGTAGAGAAGCGGGGCGTGGTCGGTCACCGCGTAGTACCGGTAACCCCGGGCCCGCGCGGCCTCGATCATCTCGCCGAGCGGGGCAAGGCCGTCGGTCAGGTCCGTGTGGGTGTGGAGGTCCCCCACGATGTCATTCTCCTCGACGAGATCGGGAAGCTCCCCGGCCTGGGCCGCCTCCACCTCCCCACGGTCCTCGCGGAGCGTGGGAGGGATCAACGGCAGCCCCAGCCGCTCGTACACCTCCTCCTCCGTCTCGGCCACGATGAGCTTCCCGCTCTTGGCCTGGAACAATCCGTACTCGGAGAGCTTGAGGCCCTTTCGGACGGCGATCTCGCGGACCCGGATGTTGTGGGCCTTCGAGCCGGTGAAGTACTGGAGCGCCGCGCCCCACACATTCGGCTCCACCACCCGGAGATCGACCTGAAGGCCCTTCGTCGTGAGCACGGAAGACTTCGTGTCCCCCTTCGCCAGGACGCGTTCGACGTAGGACATGGACGCGAAGGCGTCCATCACGGCTGCGGGCTTCGCCGACGCAACAAGAAGATCGACGTCGCCGATGGTCTCGCACATCCGCCGGAGCGACCCCGCGTAGGTGGACCGGCGAGCCTCCTTCAGTGATTCGAGCTCTCGCAGGATCTCCTCGGCCAGATCGATCGCGGCACCCAACTGGATCCGCCCGCCAGACTGCTGCATGTTGTGGATGCCACGCAGGAGGTTCTCCTCTGTCTTCGCCCCGAACCCCTTCAGGTCGCGGATGCGGCCCTCGTGAAGGGCGTCCATGAGCTCCTCCATGGAGGTGACCTGGAGCTCCTCGTAGAGGACCATGGCTCTCTTCGGGCCGAGGCCAGGGATCCCCATGAGCGCCCGGACCCCGTCGGGGATCAGCTGCCGGAGCTCCTCCACGGCCTGCACCGTGCCGGTCCGGAGGTACTCCAGGACCTTCTCCGCGATCGACTTGCCGACGTTGGGGATCTTGCAGAGGCCCTTGAGATCGAGGGTGGCCACGTCGCCGTGGTACCCGCCGATCGAGCGGGCAGCCTTCTCGTAGGCCCGGGTCTTGAAGGGATCGCCTCCCGAGATGGCGATGAGGTCGGCGTACTCCTGGAGGAGCTGCTCGACCTCCTCGTTCGCCCGAGGCATACCCCGATTCTAGAGGCGGCGTCGACCCGCGCGCGGCGGGGGAGGTTTGTCGCCGATCCGACTCTTGCTTGCTCTGTCCGAAGAGCTTAGGATTTGCGGCGAAAGGTGGAGGCAATGAGCCTCTTGGTTCCTTCCCGATGGGCCGCCCGACTCCGCTTGGCGCGTCTCCCCGCAACCCCAGAACTGGCCGATTGCTCCGCCTTGGTTGACTGCTCGCGTCCAGGGCCCGCCCAGAGAAGAGGGAGAACGACATGAACGAAAAGCCTGGACCGAACGGCCAGGAGGAGCATCGCCCGGACGCTGCGCTGTCGACGGTCGAGGAGCCGACCCTTGTCCTCGAATCCGCGGAGGCTGTGAGGGAACCCGCGGAACCGCCAGCACCTGCTGGCCCGACACCCTCGCCGACGAAGCGGCGCGGAGTCCCCAGATTGGTCGTGGCGGCCGCGGCGGTACTGCTCGTGGGGGGCGCCGCCGTGGCAGTGGCTCTCCTCGTGCGCAGACAGCCGGAACGAGTGGTGGCGCCCACGGAATCCCCATCGGTCCTCGCCGATCCCATCGCGCTCCAGACCGATGCCCAGGCATTCCGTGTCGTCCTCAGATGGATCCAGCCTTCCGGAGGCACGCCGGTGAAGGGCTACGACGTCTATCGAAACGGAAGGTATCTGGAGCGGGTGGAGGCACCGGCGACGACCTTCACGGACGACGACGCGTTGCCCGCCAAGCGCTACGAGTACGAGGTCCAGGCCTTTTCCGGCCCGACGATGTCCGCTCCGGTCACGGTGACGACCCGCACCAGCCGCGCCCCCCTTGGCGTGGCCCGCGTGGAGGGCACCTTCGACGTCAAGGCCCGCACCGAGAGTAGCTACGGGTACATCGATTTCGACGATCGCCACAACTACGGTTGGAAGTTCTTTCCCCGATGCGACGAGGGCCCTTGCAACGTGGTCTGGAAGTTCCTCAATTCCGGCGTGCGATCAAAGGTCGACCGCCATGGAGCGCGGTACTCCGGCAGCTACCACGGCTACTTCCATGTCCACTGCGGCGAGGCTCGGACGGCGTCCGACGTGACGCTCCAGCTCCACGTGGCGAAGGCGAAGAGCGTCTTCGGCGGAT
Organism: Actinomycetota bacterium; assembly: GCA_036001425.1. Classification (GTDB taxonomy): domain Bacteria; phylum Actinomycetota; class UBA4738; order UBA4738; family CALAEC01; genus DASYVD01. Next base: position 4,951 of record DASYUI010000020.1, on the reverse strand, counting down.
GGCGCGCCGTGAAGCTTGTCGGCACGCTGAAGCACAGCGAACCCGCGCAGCTCGGTTGCGTGTCCTCCTCAGCCACCCTCGCGTTCACCGCCCGTCTCGTGCACTAGCCCTCGGGGAACTCGATCTCCCCGCGGGCCCGGCGCTCTTGCGGGAGCAGGGTCGCGTAGATGTATTCGTGCACGGGGGTCCCCACCCCCGCCTCGCTCCCCAGCCGGACGACCGCGCCATTCCACGCGTCCAGCTCGGACCGTTGGCCGGCCATGATGTCGCGCTGCATCGAAGAAGAGCCGTGCGGCTCGAGCCCATCGATCAAGGCGATCCCTCGGGTCACCGCATCGTCGGGAACGTCGACTCCTCGAGCCCGAGCCACGGCCACGACCTCGCGCATGGCCGCCTCGAGCATCCCCCGGGTCTCGGGGATCGACCGGAACACCCCAAAGGGAGCGCGGGTCACGGCGCCCACTCCCCCGGTCGCCGTGATGAACATGAACTTCTCCCACAGCGCCTCGTTGATATCGGCAGGGACGTCCACCTTGAGGCCTCGGCACCGGCGGAAGCTTTCCTCCAGTCTGCGCACCCGGTCGGTGACCCGGCCGTCCAGCTCCCCGAATGCGATCCAGGGCTCCGCGCCGGCATGGCGGATGTGCCCCGGGCCGGCGATGAAGGAGACCATCCCGGTGAGGCCGCCGAGCACGGGCTCCGGCCCGAGGGACTCGGTGAGGATCGCCGGCGCCTCCACGCCGTTCAGGACTGGCACGACGGCCGTCTGGGGACCAACCAGCGGGCGCATCGCCTTGGCCGCTGCCGGAAGGTCCCAGGTCTTCGTGGCCACGATCACGGCGTCTACCGGGCTGATCTCCGATGGATCGTCAGTGGCTTCCGCCGGTTGGATCAGCGCGTCCCCGGCGATGCTCTCCAGACGTAGCCCGTGCTCTCGGATCGCCCGCAGATGCTCGCCCCGGGCGATGAACACGACGTCCTCGCCTGCCTGGGCCAGCCGGGCCCCCAGATATCCGCCCACTCCGCCGGCCCCAAATACGGCGATCCGCATGGCGACCTCCGAGGGTTATTCCGCGCCGAGGATCCAGAGCAGGAGGGCCTTCTGGGTGTGGAGGCGATTCTCCGCCTGGTCCCACACCACGGAGTGGGGCCCGTCGATCACCTCGTCGGTGATCTCGTCCCCTCGATGAGCGGGAAGGCAGTGCATGACGATGGCGTCGTCGGCCGCACGGTCGACCATCCGCCCGTCGATGCGATAGGCGGTGAACACGAGAACTCGCTCGTCGTGCTCGGCCTCCTGGCCCATCGACGCCCAGACGTCGGTGTAGAGGATGTCTGCGCCGCTGGCCGCCTCCTGCGGATCGTGGGACACGACCACGCTCCCTCCCGTCTCTCGGGCGATCTCCTCGGCCCGGTGGACCACCTGGGGGATGGGCTCGAAGCCCGGCGGGGTGGCGGCCCGCAGGTGCATCCCGGTCTTGGCTCCACCGAGCACCAGCGAGTGCGCCACGTTGTTCCCATCCCCCAGATAAGCGAGCGTGCGTCCGGCCAGCTCTCCCTTGTGATCCCGCACCGTCAGGAGGTCGGCGAGGACCTGGCACGGATGCTCATAGTCCGACAGGGCGTTCACCACGGGGACCGACGCCGCATCGGCCAGCACTTCCAGCCGTTCCTGCTCGAACGTCCTCAGCACCACGCAATCCACGTAGCGGGACAGCACGCGACCGGTGTCCTCGATCGTCTCACCCCGCCCGAGCTGGAGCTCCGCGGAGGACAGGGGAACAGGGTGGCCCCCGAGCGAGGCCACGGCGACGTCGAACGACACCCGCGTGCGGGTCGACGGCTTCTCGAAGATCAGGGCCACCGACTTCCCTGCCAGCCGGCTGGCGTAGTCCCCCGGCGACTGCCTGACCTTCGCGGACAGCTCGAGCAGGTGCTGAAGCTCCTCGGTGCCGAGGTCGTCGAGGGAGAGGAAATCCCGGCCCACGAGCCCAGTCTACCCAGGGGGCATGGCCGGGTCGAACGGGGAACCTTCCGAGCCCGGGCGGCGACCAATAGAGAGGATGAACCGTCCGAACCCGCGGCCGGCAGCCGCAGCCTCCGTCCTTCACGACGACCTGCTTCTGGTGGAGCGGGCCCGGGTAGGAGACCCGCAGGCCTATGACGAGCTGTTCCGGCGTCACCGGGACCGGGTGGCGAGGGTGGCCTATCTGCTCCTCGGAGACGCGGACCAGGCGCAAGACGCTGCCCAGGAGGCCTTCCTCGTCGGATGGCAGGATCTCCGGCGGCTCCGCGAGCCGGAACGGTTCCGAGCCTGGGTGACGGGCATCGCCGTGAACCTGTGCCGTCGCCGGCGTCGCGCGGCGGCTCGGGCATCGATCGCCGCGGCCACCGAGTCGGAGGCTCCGGCCGCCTCGGACGAAGGAGAGGCGGCCGCGATCCGGGTGGCGGTCGGCAGGGCAGTGGACGCGCTACCACGGCACATGCGCGAGGTCGTGGTGCTCCGCTTCTACTGCGAGTTCGCCGAGGCGGAGATCGCGGAGGTCCTGGGGATCGCCGCGGGGACCGTGAAGTCGAGGCTCGGACGGGCACGCGCCCGTCTGGCCGGTGCGCTCCAAGCCGTCATGGAGGTGGAGTCATGAAAGACCTGGAGGAGCTGATCCGCGGCGCCCTGTCGGACGAAGCGGGACGGGGACGATTCGATCGAGACCGGTGGGAGCGGTCGGTGACCCGTCAGCCCGCGCCGCGACGCTCGAGCCTTGCCATCAGGCTCCCCACCTCGCGAGCCCTGGCCGGACTGGCTGTCGCCGCGGTGCTGGCGGCGGCGATCGCTGGGCCACTCATCCTCCTGTCGCGCCTCGGGACGGGCACTCGGGAAGCTCGCCCCTCGAGCTCCACCGTCGAGGGCTACGGGATCCGCGTCGAGCTGCCGCGGGGGTGGGATGGGTGGGTCCGTGGGCCGATCGGGGTTGGCTATGCACCGTACGTTCACGCCGCGAACTTTCTTCTACCTGATGAGGATGACGTCGTCGCGACAAAGGCGCGCCGCAGCCTGGCACCCGACCAAGTGGTCATCGTCCTCATCGACCAGAGTCAGGTTGTCAACCTGCCCGACGACGACTATCCACGTGCTGAACCGCTCCTGCCTCTTGCAGTCCCGGAGTTCGGGTCCCCAACCGAGGGAGTAGATCCCAATCACGCCTTCGGCAGGATGACGTTCTCCCTTTCCGGACGCGCCTTCGACCTCTGGGTGGAATTCGGATCGGATCCCGCGGACGAGGCCGCTCACAGGGAAGCTAACGATGTCCTGGCGACGCTTCGGATCGAGCCCCTGGACTCCCCGACCGGCTACGTGCAGCACGCCGACGGGGACGACGGGCTGTCGATCACGATCCCGGCGGCGTGGACGTTCCACCAGGACCCGTCGGGCCCGGCGGAGCCGCGGACGGTCTTCGCCGTGGGATCGTGGCCCTTCCCCAGCGGTGGCGAATGCGCGCCGACCGCCGCCCAGTCGGAGCTTCCATCCGAAGGCACCTTCTTCTGGCTCATCGAGTACCGCGATCCTCAAGGGAACGATTTCCCGCAGCGCGCAGAGCAGTTTGAGCTCGACCAGGCCGCGCTCGCGAACTACGAGTGTTCGGTCGTTCCCTCCTACCTGCTCCGATTCCAGGACGCGGGCCGCTCCTTCCAGGTCCACGTGGCCTTCGGTCCCGACGCGCCGGAGTCGATCGGGCCGGAGGTGCTCCGGGCCCTGGAAAGCCTGGAGGTGACGGCGCCGGTACCGGATGCCTGCCCGGCGGGATTCGGCCCGTGGTCCGATCCCGACTGCCCCTGGTCGGCGTGGACGCGTGAGGTCATCGATCGAGCGGGCTACGAGATCGTGGGCGACAACGGGAGCGCGTTCGAGGTCCACGACGGCGACCTGGGGTGGACCTTCAGCATCCACACGACGGACGAGCCCGCCGGCGCGGCGTTCGCCGAGGCGGTCGAGAACGAAGGCTACCGGGAGGCCCAGGTGATCGCCGCGGTGACCGTCTACTCAGACGGCGTTCGCGCCGTGTGGACGGTCCAGGGACTCCACGTGTGGACGAGCGGAGAGACGGGCGAACCCCCACCTGGTCCCATCATCGACAAGCTCGTTCGGGCCAGCCTTGCGATCGACTACGACGCCATCGATACTCGGCCCTAGCCCGCGCGGAGCTCGGCGCCGAAGTCGCGCTGGAGGCGGTCGACGATTCGACGGACCGCGGTGTCGGCCTCCTCGTCGGGGACGGTTCGGTCGGGCGCTCGGAAGTCGACCGAGAACGCCAGGCTCTTCTTCCCCTCGGGGATGGGAGAACCGGTGAACACGTCGAACAGCACCACCGCCTCGACGAGCTCCCCGCCGGCCTCGGTCAGCGCGGCGCGAAGCTCCCCCGCCGGTACGGACGCGCCCACGACGAACGCGAGATCCCTCCGGTTCGGCGGGTGCCGCGAGATCTCCCGGTACATCACGCGGTCGCGGCGGTGCTTCGCCAGCACCGCCACCTCCAGCTCGAAGAGCGCCACGCGGCGAGGCAGGTCCAGCTCCTCCATCACCCGGGAAGCGAGCTCACCGACCTCCCCGGCCAGCTCCCCCTCGACGTACACGGACGCCGATCGAGCCGGGTGAAAGGTGCGCCGGGATGGTGATGGCCCCAGTTCCCAGTGGCTGACGCCGAGGCCCGCGAGCAAGGCCTCCAGAGCGCCCTTTGCGTCGGAGAAGTCGAAGTCTCGGGCCGCCTCGAGGTAGCCCGGCGCGGCCTGGCCCGAGAACGCGGCAGCCACGCGGTCGTGTTCCTCCACTGGATCATCCGGAAAGAACACCCGGCCAACCTCGAACAGGGCCACGCCCCGGACCTGCCGGGCCATGTTCTGGCCGACGGCTCGAAGCAGCCCCGGCAACAGGCTCGTCCGGAGGAACGCGTCGTCG
>DASYUI010000019.1:0-52264 GCA_036001425.1 Actinomycetota bacterium | reverse complement strand
GATGCGGCCGGTCTGTGTCGAGTGGCAGCTCGTGGGGATCAATCCCGACGCGATCGATCACGAGGCCATCATCAGGCCCGAGGATGTCTAGCGACGCTTCCTAACGGAGGAGGCTGCTTTACGCGGCCCGCCTCCCGCCCGTGGGGAACCTGGAAGGGCCAGCCGATGAAGGTCTGCGATTATTGGTACTACGACGAATACCGGGACTCGGAGGGACGAACCCGCCGCACGTTCCACCGCTTCAACTGCGGGGTGCTCGAGGTCGACGCCGCCTTCCCGCCGATAGTCGTGTCACGGGAGGGTGTGCTCAGCAGGCTCGCAGACCACCTGGGCTTCCGGGACATCGAGTTCGAGTCGGAGGAGTTCAACCGACGCTTCCAGGTGCAGGCGGGAGACCGGAAGTTCGCGTACGAGCTCGTGGACGCCCGGATGATGCGCTGGCTTCTCTCCCTTGAGCGCTCGGTCTCGTTCGAGGTGGCCGGACGCTGGATCCTGGCCTACCATGGCCGGGTTCGTCCGGCGGCGCTGGTCCCACTCATCGGGGCGGCGTCGGAGTTCCGGGATCGCATCCCGCGGACCGCTTGGGGCCGGTACGGGATCGAGCAGAAGGAGGAAGCGTGAGTGGCCTGGTAATCGTGCTGATCGTCCTCGGGCTGGTGCTCCTGCTCGGGCTGGCCGTGGTGACGTCGTACAACCGCTTCGTCACCCAGCGGAACCTCATCCGGGACGCGTTCGCCAACATCGACACGGAGCTCCGGCGCCGATACGACCTCATCCCCAACCTCGTCGAGACGGTGCGCGGCTACGCCTCCCATGAGCGAGAGACGTTCGAGAACGTGACCCGAGCCCGGGCCGCGGCCGTGGCGGCGACCGGCTCCCCGGCCGAACAGGCCGCCGCTGAAGGGCCGCTGGTGGCCGCCCTCCGCCAGCTGTTCGCCGTGGCGGAGAACTACCCGCAGTTGCGGGCGAACGAGAACTTCCTCGCCCTCCAGGCGGAGCTCGGCAACACGGAGGACCGGATCCAGGCGTCCCGGCGCTTCTACAACGCGAACGTGCGCGACTACAACCGCCGGGTCCAGTCGGTCCCGTCGAACGTCGTCGCCTCCGTCTTCAACTTCAAGGAGGAGGAGTTCTTCGAGGTCGAACCGGCGATGCGGGAGCGCGTGGAGGAGGCGCCCCGGGTGGACTTCACCCCTCCGCAGACCGGCGGATCCGCCTCGTGAGGACGGTCCACACCAGCGCGTAGACGATCGACACCGCGGCGAGCGCGTACATGACGGTCCGCGGACCCAGCTGGTCGGCCGCCCATCCCGACACGAAGATCGACAGCGCCAGCGTGAGCGTCACGAGCCCGTAGTCGAACGAGAACACCCGGCCTCGGATGAAGTCCGGCACCACCGTCTGCAGGCCGTAGGTCGAGAGCGTCCACTGCGCCCCGCCTCCCAGGTGCGCCAGCATGGCCAGGACGGCGGCGACCAAAAGGGTTCCGGACAGCGGGAAGAGGCTGTAGAAGACCCCGTAGGTCATCATGGCCACGCTGCACCCGAGCAGGACCCCCGCGAGGTCTCGGGTGAATCGGCGGGCCAGGAACGGCCCGATCAGGGCCCCGATCCCACGGAACGCGAACAGGATCCCCGTGCCCCGGTCGCCGGCGCGGAAGACCTCCAGGGCGAACACCGGGAGTAGGCCGATCACTCCCGCGCCGAGGCCGAACCCGCCTTTCACGGTCAGCAGGGCCAGGACGCGATGGTCGCGCCGGGCGTACCGGAAGGTCTCGGCCAGCGCCCCGAGCATCCCGGCGTGCTCGCGGCCCTCCCGCGCTTCGGCGAAGGGACGCCGGATGCCCACCAGGAGCCCCGCCGAGAGCGCGAAGGAGACAGCGTCGCCGACGAACGCCGCGTTCCGTCCGAGCGTAGCGGCGACCAATCCGCCGAGCGCCCCGCCGACGGCGAGCATCATCCCCCAGGCCGAGCCCACCAGGGCGTTGGCCACGGGAAGGTCCTCCCGGTCCACCAGGTTCGGGACCGAGGCGGATGAGGTGGGCTCGAACAGGGCTCCCAAGGCCGACACGGCGCCGACGATGGCCAGGGCGAGCCAGACCTCGCCGGGACGGTCCACCACGAGCAGGCCCAGGATTAGTACGGACCGAGTCATGTCGGACGCGACCATCAGCCACTTTCGATCGACGCGGTCCGCAAGGTAGCCCCCCAGCGGGGTGAACACGGCGAACCCCAGGAGCTGGATGGACAGGGCGAGCGCGGTGATGGCCGCCGACCTCGTGAGGTCGAACACCAGGCCAACCAGGGCGACGGTGGCGAACCAATCTCCGGCGAACGAGATCAGCTGGGCCGAGTACAGTCGGGCGAAGTCTCCATTCCGGCCGAGGAGGGAAAGGGCCGCCCGGAGCCCTCCTCGTTGAGTCCTTCTGCGCCCTTGCACGGCAGCCGAGAGTAGCAGGGGCGACGGGGAAGCTTCCGGGGCCAGGATGCTGCGGTTGCATCCCGTCGCGCTCCTCCGGGTAGGCTAGGAAACGAGCGAAAGGAGGCCACCGTGCTCGAGCGAATCACCTGGATCAAGCAGTCCACCTATCGGTGGGTCGAGGACGGCCTCACGGTGTACGTCGATTCCTGGGGAGCCGGCGAGGACGCGGAGCCGGGCGACGTCGTCTTCATCACCCACGCTCACTACGATCACTTCGACCAGGACGACATCGCGAAGATCCGCACCGACGACACGATCTTCGTGGCGCCCACCGATGTAGCCGGGGAGCTGTCGGGGGCGGTCACCCCGGTCTCGCCGGGAGACACGATCGACATCAAGGGGATCAAGGGCCAGGCCGTTCCCGCCTACAATATCGCGGAGCATCGGCTGGACAAGCACCCCAAGGCCAACGGCTGGGTCGGATACGTGCTGGAGCTCGGCGGAAGCACGTACTACTTTTCCGGAGATACCGACGCGCTGCCGGAGCTGGAAGACGTTCGGACCGACGTCGCGTTCGTGTGTGTCGGCGGAGACCCCTTCGTGATGACACCGAGCGAGGCAGCGGGACTGGTGAAGGCCATGGGGCCGCAGCTCGCCGTGCCGAACCACTACGGGTGGGCCGTCGGAACGCCGGCCAACGCGGAGGCCTTCAAGCGTGAGGCCGAGCCGGTGAAGGTGGAGATCCTGTCCCCCGTGGTTCCGTTCGAGAAGACCTAACGAGGAGCAGATCGACGAAGCGCGCATCGAGCGGAAGGACTGCCGCCTACCTGGTCACGGCGGGCCTGCTGGTGGGTGGCGTGGTGGCCGCCACGTCGGCCGCCACCGGAGTGCTCATGTGCCGGTTCGACACGATGGGGGCGTGTCACGCGCTGGTGCGAACCCTGGCCGTCCGCGTCGGGCTGGTGGCCGGCGGGATGGCCGTGCTGATGTTCCTGCTCGTGGCCGGTCTCATGAGGATGACCGCCGAGGACGAGGAGCGACGTGAGGTGCCGGACGAGGCAGCGTCGGTGTGGGAGGAGCCATGGTAGCGGGAGAAGACCGAAGCATGCCGCGGGGATACGAGGGAGAGCTGTACATCCTGGCGTTCGATCACCGCGGTTCGTTCCAGAAGAAGCTGATGGGCATCCAGGGGACTCCCAGCGCAGAAGAGGGGGAGCGGATCGCCGATGCCAAGCAGGTGATCTTCGAGGGGTTCCTCCGGGCTCTCGAGGAAGGCGCCTCTCGGGACGCGGCCGGTCTGCTCGTGGACGAGCAGTACGGGGCCGAGGTGGCCCGTCGGGCCAAGAGCGAGGGCGTCATCTTCGCCATGCCCGTAGAGAAGAGCGGACAGGACGAGTTCGACTTCGAGTATGGGGAGGAGTTCGGCAAGCACATCGAGGAGTTCGACCCGGTCTTCACGAAGGTGTTGGTGCGTTTCAACCCGGACGGCGACACGGAGATGAATGCCCGCCAGATCGTCCGTCTGCGGGACCTGTCGGAGTGGCTTCACGAGCGCGATCGCAAGTTCCTGTTCGAGCTCCTGGTTCCCGCGGAGCCGGGGCAACTCGAGCAGGTCGGGGGGGACGACGACCGCTACGACCGTGAGCTGCGCCCGGGGCTGATGCTCCAGGCCATCGAGAGCCTGCAGGCGGGGGGCGTGGAGCCCGACGTGTGGAAGATCGAGGGACTGGACGCCCGGGAGGACTGCGAGCGGATTTCGGCGCAGGTGCGCTCGAACGGCCGCGATGGGGTCGCTTGCGTGGTCCTGGGGCGCGGCGCGGACGACTCCGCCGTGGACCACTGGCTGAAGCAGGGCGCCGGCGTGCCCGGCTACATCGGGTTCGCCATCGGCCGGACCATCTGGTGGGATCCGCTCAAGGGATACCTGGAGGGGTCGGTTTCACGGGACGACGCCGCCGGCCGGATCTCCCAGAACTACCGGCGATTCATCGACGTGTATCGAGCCGGCTGAGCGGCACGTGTCCGCGATTTGGCGCTCTGCGCGGCGACCCGCCTAGAATCGCGCCCGCGGAAGCCACCGGCCCGCGACAAGAGGAGGACGACATGGCGGTCATCAAGACCATCGATCTCGTAGGAGTATCGAGCGAGTCCTGGCGCGACGCCGCCGCGCAGGCGCTCGCCGAGGCGTCCAAGACGCTCCGGGGGATCGAAGGCATGGAGGTATTGGAGACTTCGGCCGTGGTCGAGGGCAGCGAGATCAAGGAATACCAGACGCACGTCCGGATCAAGTTCCGGATCGAGCGCTAGCCTCAGCGTCACGTCTGGGGAGAGAGCCGATCAGGCGCCCGCTTTGATTCCCGGCCTCTAGGAAAGCCTCTGGGCCCCACTGAACCGTCCGCATGAGCGTCTGCTGCACGGCTCGGGAGGCTTGACACTGGGTGGGGAAAGCGCGTAGGTAGTCTGGAGCTTCACGGAGGGAGGGTCATGAACGCCGTTGACGAGATCAACAAACTCGCGGAGATGCTGGCGGATGCTCAGAACCGGAAGGCGTTCGTGGCAAACCCTGGCGAAACCGCGGAGAGCCAGGGCATCAGCGTGGGGGACATCCCGACTGAGGTGTTCGACACCCTTGCAGGGATGACCTACGAGGAGCTCCGCGCAATCTCCATGACCCGGGACGTCCTGATGAGAGCGTTGGGGCACGAGGTGGGCGTCATCCTCTGAAGTTCGGGCGCCATCACCGCATCTATCGGCGTGGACAGCGAGAGGCTCCGCCGTAAGATCGAACTCGTCCGGCCGGCGCTGGCGGCGGCGGGCCGCCGGTTCCTTGATCATCCCAACATCGGCCGGATGTACGCCGAGTACCTCTTCGTGCTGCACTGTATTGTGCGGGCGAGCGTCCCGTTGATGCGGACGGCACTGGATCTGTCGCGGACCCTGGCCCAGAGCGATCGGGTCGCCGCTGGAATGGTCCCCTACCTGGAGAACCACATCCTCGAAGAGTTGCATCATGACGAGTGGTTACTGGATGACCTAGGGGTCATCGGTGTCAGACAGTCAGAGGTTCTCTCCCGTCCGCCGTCTCCGACGGTAGCCTCGTTGGTGGGGGCCCAATACTACTGGGTCCGCCACTCGCACCCCGTTGCCCTCATGGGCTACATGGCCGTTCTCGAGGGCTACCCGCCCAGCACTCACTGGATCGAGGCGCTTGTCGCTGCGACCGGTCATCCTGGGGAGGCCTTTCGGACCCTGCGCGAGCATGCGGAGCTGGATCCCGGTCACTGGCAAGAGCTCGCCGCGACGCTTGACGCCCTTCCGCTGACCGACGACCATCGTGCGGTGCTCGGACTCTCCGCAATCCACACCGTCAGGATGGTGGCTCAGGCCATCGACGAGCTCGTTGAGGATGGAGATGCGCATCCGATCGTCCAACGTCGGGTCAGGGAGTCCTAGGCTCGGGTCTGTTCCCTTGAGACTTCCTCCAGGAACGAGTGAGCCCATGCCGTCGCGGCAACGTTCCCGCGTTCCGTGTAAAGGGTCACGGCTTCGTTCGCGACCTTCCTGGCCTCCTCGAGTCGACCACCGATTCGGAACACCTCCGCCAGATGGACGTGGATATCTCCACGCATGCTGAGGTTATCTGTGGCATCGGCCAGACTCACCGCCTCCTTGGCGAGCCGTTCGGCTTCTTCCATCCGGCCGCTGCTGGCGAGGAGCCTTGCTCGGACCCCCCGCCAGGCCACCTGCGTCGTGACGTCTTCCGACGCCCCGGCCTCTTCGGCGATCGACGCATAGCGCTGCGCATCGTCCAGACGACCGATTCGATAGTAGACATCGGCGAGCCACGCCGCTGTGGTGGACAGGTAGCTCTTCTCACCGATGACCTCCAGGATCTCGTACCCCTCGCGGAGGACACGCTCGGCCGCCTCCAGCTTGCCCGCCAATATCTCGATCATCCCGGCGAACTGGCTCCCAGCCGCAGCGATGAGCCTGAGTCCGATGTCCGTTAGCATCGCTCGGCCCCTGTCCACCAGTACCCGGGCCTGGTTGGGTCGGCCAGCCATCGCCAGAAGGACAGCCTCCGAGACCATCCGGACGGCGGCCCCTTCGCCATGGCGCACGGATTCGTCCTGGAGCCGCCGCACTCGGTCGAGTGCCTCGCGGACAGGGAGAGGGCCGAACGCGAGCGATACCGCGAGCCACGTGGCCGCCTGCTCCTCCCCGTAGCGGTCGTGTGCTTGACGCGCATGCGGCAAGGCACGTTCGGCCGCCTCCATGACCTCCGCGTAACGAGACCTCATCAGGCCGGTGAAGGCGATAAGGTTCCACAGTCGGCCGAGTCCGAGGTCGTCGCCGATCTCCTCCAGCGTCCGCCGGAGTCCCTCGGCTTCCTGCTCAATCTCCTGGGTCACGCCCTCCGGGCTGGTGACCAGGCGCAGTTTGTACCGGGCGAGGAGGGCGTGAGCACGGAGCCGCACGTCGCCAGCCCGTTCCGCCGCCCCGATCGCCTCGCCGAGGAGAGCATTGGCCCGGGTGAACTCGCCTTGCTCAGAGAGAACCGAGCCGAGGTCCGGGAGGAGCTCTAGCCAGCGCGGGTCGGACTCATCGAGCAGACTCACCGCCCGATGCAACAGGTTGGAGGCGGCCGAGATGTCCCCGCGGGCGATCGCTCGGAGGCCGGCCGACCCGAGCCGGTCAGCGGCTCGGGCGGCCAGGTCGCGCCGCCGCTCGTCCGCAGGCTCAAGCTCCGATCGGTATCCTGCTGCCTGCTCCAGATGGTAGCCGAGGATCTCCTCGTACTCAGAGACCCGGTTCCCGGCCGCGACCTCCAGCCAACCGGCGAACCGCTCGTGCAGGTCCGCTCGGAGGGCCTTGGGTAGTCCCTGGTAGGCCGCATCGCGGACAAGGATGTGTCGGAAACGGAAAGCGTCCTCATCCGCGAAATCAGAGCGATCCGAACGGATCAGGTCCCTGCGCACCAGAGTCATCAGATGAGTGCCCACCCGCGGCTGGACGTCCTCGCTGCACAGATCCGTCACCGCGCCCCAGTAGAAGACATCACCGACGACGGCGGCCCGCTGGATCACCTGCCGCTCCTCGTGCTGGAGGCGGTCCAGGCGGGCTGCCAGCAGGGCCTGGACCGTGGGGGGCACCGATATCCCGGCGAACTCTCCGGTAACAATCCAGCGCTCCTCCTCTCGCCGGAGGACCCCATCGTCGATCAGCATGGACAGCATCTCCTCGACGAACAGCGGATTTCCTTCGGCGGCATCGAGGATGAGATGGCGGACTCCCTCCAGGTTCTCCGTGGTTCCGAGGAGATTCGCAAGCAGCGTCTCAGTTTCCTCGGGGCCGAGCTCCTCCAGCTCGACCTGCTCGGCGCTCTTCGCTGCGCCCCACGTGGGTCGGTGATCCAGTAGATCCGGGCGAGCGACGCACACGATCAACATCGGAGCGTTCCGAGACCACTCCAACATGTACTCGAAGAGGTCGAGAAGAGCCGGCTGTGCCCATTGAATGTCATCTATCAAGCACACGACCGGCCGCGTTCGTGCGAGGACCTCGAGGAATCGGCGCAAGGCCCAGAACATCTCGTCCACCCCTGCCCCCGTCTCAGCCAGGCCGATCACCTGGGCCACGCGGGCCGCGACGACCGAGGCGTGTGCCTCGCCCTCCAGAGGTGCGGTGATCTTGTCCCGCGCCTGTGCGGGGGAGTCGGGGTCGGTGATGCCGGCCGCCTGCCGCAGCGCCTGAGCTACGGGCCAGAACGTGATTCCGTCCCCGTAGGGCAGGCACTCTCCTCTCAGGACCGTCGCGGTCCCGTCGGCGCCCCGCGCGAACTCCTCGGCCAGCCTGGACTTGCCCACGCCGGGTGGGCCCAAGATCGTGAAGAGGCGGCAGGAGGACTCGGCGATGGCCCGGTCGAAGGCGCGCCTGAGCCGCTCGATCTCGTGGTTCCGCCCGACCATGGGTGAGTCCAACCGGCGGCCTGCTCGAGCGCCGGCCACTTCACGAATCAGGCGGTATGCCGTGACGCGCTGGCTCTTCCCCTTCACCACTAACGGTTCCACGGGATCAGTCACAAATGCGTCTTTGACCAGCCGCAGGGTGGACCGGCCAATCAGGATCTCCCCCGGGTCGGCCGCCTGTTCCAGGCGAGCCGCAAGGTTCACCGCGTCGCCGATGACGGCGCCTTGTCCCCGGGCGGGATCGCCGGACACGACCTCCCCGGTGTTAATGCCGATTCGGACCATTAGGCGGATCCCGTGCTCTCGGTCCAATTCCGCATTTAGTGGTTCGAGCCTCTCTCTCATCTCGAGGGCTGCCCGGCATGCTCTCACTGCGTCGTCCTCGTGAACGGAAGGGATGCCGAACACCGCCATCACCGCGTCCCCTATATATTTCTCCACCGTTCCCTCGTGGCGCTCGAGGACGTTGCGCATAGCCATGAAGTACCGCGACATCACTTTTCTGAGCGATTCAGGATCCAGGCGCTCTCCGAGCGCGGTGCTGCCCGTCACGTCGCAGAAGAGGACGGTGACGGTCTTCCGAGCCTCTAGGGGTTCGGATGGCGGTCGAAGCGGGAATCCGCAGATGAGGCAGAAGCGGGCCCGAGCGGGATTGACTTCCCCGCAATTCGGACACTGGGGCACGCGGCGAGTATATGTGTCCTTGCGCCTTGCCATTGGGGGTCCCGGTAAGGGCGAACCCGCCCGTGCGCATGGCTAGAATCGGGTCGTGCCGGCCACCATCCTCGTTGGGACGCAGTGGGGAGACGAGGGCAAGGGGAAGGCCACCGACCTCCTCGCCGACAGGATGGACTTCGTGGTCCGCTACCAGGGCGGGAGTAACGCGGGCCACACGGTCCGGGTCGGGGAGGAGACCTTCAAGCTCCACCTGATCCCCTCGGGCATCCTGTTCCCGCACGTCACGCCGGTGATCGCCGACGGCGTGGTGGTCGACCCTCGGGTGCTCCTGGAGGAGATGGACGCTCTGGGCGAACGGGGGGTCGACTGCTCCCGCCTCTTGCTAGCCGCCAACGCCCACCTGGTGATGCCCTACCACCAGGAGATCGACAAGGTCACCGAGCGATACTTGGGCCGGCTCCAGCTGGGGACCACCAGGCGGGGAATCGGTCCCGCCTACGCGGACAAGGCCGCCCGCATCGGGCTTCGCGTCCAAGACCTCACCGACGAGAAGATCTTCCGCCAGAAGCTCGAGGTGGCGCTGAAAGAGAAAAACGCCATCCTCAGCCGCATCTACAATCGGCTGCCGCTCGACTTCGAGCAGATCGTCGATGACTACCGGCGCTACGGGGCCCGGTTGGCTCCCCATGTGGCCGACACGTCCCGGCTGCTCTTCCTGGGGCTGCGGGAGGGCAAGCATGTGCTCCTGGAAGGAGCACAGGGAACGCTGTTGGATCTGGACCACGGGACCTATCCCTTCGTCACCTCGTCGAACCCGGTGTCGGGGGGCGCCCTGGTGGGCGCGGGGCTCGGTCCCAAGGAAGTCGACCGGGTGATCGGGGTGACCAAGGCGTACGTGACGCGGGTGGGCTCCGGGCCTTTCCCGACGGAGGATCTCGGGGAGGTCGGCGAGCGGATGCGGGAGCGGGGCCAGGAGTTCGGGACCACCACCGGCCGCCCTCGGCGATGCGGGTGGTTCGACGCCGTGCTCCTCCGATACGCGGCACGGATCAACGGCCTCACGGAGCTGTTCCTCACCAAGCTGGACGTCCTGTCGGGGCACGAGCGAGTGAAGCTGTGCGTGGCGTATCGAGACGGCGGCGATCGGTACGAGGACTTTCCCCCGCACCAGAGCGTCTTCCACAGGGCCGAGCCGGTCTACGAGGAGCTCGACGGCTGGGGCGAGGAACTCGGTCGGGTGCGGAGGACCGACGAGCTGCCCGGAGCGGCACGGAAGTACATCAACGTGATCGAGGACCTCGCCGACGTGCCGGTGCGCACGATCTCCGTGGGGCCCGCCCGCGACCAGACCGTCGAGGCGGGCCCGAAATGAGGGTTCTCGTCGTCGGGCAGGGAGGCCGGGAGCACGCCCTGGTCTGGAAGCTCTCGCAGAACCCGTCCGTCGAGCGGCTGTTGGCCGCACCAGGGAACGCCGGCATCCAGGAGTTCGCAACCTGTCTGCCGGTTGCCGCCAACGACACGCCCGGGATCCTGGAGCTGGTGGACCGGGAGGGAGTCGATCTCACCGTGGTCGGTCCGGAGGCCCCGCTGGTCACCGGCCTCGTCGACGAGCTCGAGTCGCGCGGTCACCGGGCGTTCGGACCGTCCCGTGACGGCGCTCGCATCGAGGCATCCAAGGTGTGGTCCCGCCGGCTGTGCGACAAGCACGGGATCTCGGGCCCGCGGGCCCGGTCCTTCGGCGACCTGGCCGAGGCCACCGCCTATCTGGAAGAGCTCGATCCCCCCTATGTGGTGAAGGCTGACGGGCTGGCCGCTGGGAAAGGGGTGACCGTCGCCGAGACGCGTGACGAGGCACTTCGGGCCCTGAAGGAAGCCCTGGTTGACCGGGTCTTCGGCGAAGCCGGCCGTACCGTGCTGGTCGAGGAGTACCTGGAGGGGCGGGAGGTCTCGGCGCTCGCCCTCACCGACGGCCGGGCGGTCATCCCACTCCCGCTGGCCCAGGACTACAAGCGGGCTCTCGATGGGGACCGCGGCCAGAACACCGGTGGCATGGGTGCCTACTCCCCGGTTCCGTGGATCGACGCCGAGACGCAGTCCCACATCGTCGAGGACGTGCTGCGGGCCGCGGTCCGGGCCCTCGAAGATGAGGGGGTTCGGTACCGAGGCGTCCTGTATGCCGGGCTCATGCTGACGGCCGAGGGACCGAAGGTGCTCGAGTTCAACTGCCGGTTCGGCGATCCCGAGGCCCAGGCCGTCCTGCCGCGGCTGCAATCCGACCTCGGGGAATCCATGCTGGCCTGCGTGGAAGGGAACCTCGGCGTGTACCGGCTCCGCTGGACGCCGCGGGCTTGCGTCACCGTGGTCCTGGCATCCGGAGGCTATCCAGGACCGCATCCCACGGGCCTCGAGATTCGAGGGCTGGAAGAGGCTGCGGAGATGGAGGACGTCCTCCTCTTCCACGCGGGGACGGCTCGGCGAGACGGTAGAGTGGTCACCGCAGGAGGGAGAGTCCTCTCGGTGACGGCTCTGGGGAGGGACCTGGCCGAGGCCCGGTCGCGTGCGTACGAGGCCTGCTCGCGCATCTCCTTCGAGGGCATGAACTACCGCAGCGACATCGCCCTGGAGGCCGCGGGTGGTTGACCAGGTGCCCCTGGTGGGCATCCTGGTGGGTTCGGCCTCCGACCTCCCCGTCCTCCAGCAGGCCGCGGCCATCCTGGAACGCTTCGGCATCCCCCACGAATTGCACGTCATGTCCGCTCACCGGAACCCCGACGTCGTCGACGAGTACGCCCGGACGGCCGAGGAGCGGGGGCTGGTGGCCATCATCTGCGGGGCGGGCCGAGCCGCCCACCTCGCGGGAGCCGTCTCGGCGCGGACGGTCCTCCCGGTGATAGGGGTCCCCGTCGGGACCGACCACCTGGGAGGTGCCGACGCCCTGTACTCGACGGTCCAGATGCCCCGGGGGGTACCCGTGGCCACCGTGGGGATCGACGCGGCGGTCAACGCCGCCCTCTTGGCCGCGCAGATCCTGGCGGTGCGCGAACCAGAGATCCGCAAGCGTCTGCACGAGTTCAAGGAGTCCCTGGCCGAGGGCTATCGTCCGTGATTTCCTCATTCCTTGCCCCGCTCGCGCGCGCCCACCCGGAGGTTTCCCAATGATTCCGCGCTACACGCTTCCGGAGATGGCCGCGGTGTGGTCCGAGGAGGCCAAGCTCCGACACTGGCTGAGGATCGAGATCCTGGCGTGCGAAGCGTGGGCCCGGCTCGGCAGGATCCCGGAGCAGGACCTGCGGGCGATCCGGGAGCGGGCCTCGGTCACGGCCGAGCGGTTGCAGGAGCTCGAGCGCACCACCCACCACGACGTGGCCGCCTTCGTGCAGGCCGCCGGCGAAGCCGTGGGCCCTTCCGGGCGGTGGCTCCACTTCGGTCTCACCTCGAGTGATCTGCTCGACACCGGCCTGGCCCTCCAGCTCCGGGAAGCCTCGGACCTGCTCGTGCGTCGTCTGGAGGCGTTGTTCGGGGTGGTCAAGTCCACCGCCCTGGACCACCGCGACACCGTGTGCGTCGGGCGCACGCACGGCGTCATCGCCGAGCCGACCGCGTTCGGCCACAAGCTGGCCGTGTGGGCATTCGAGATGGCCCGCGACCACGAGCGCCTGTCCCGGGCCCGGGAGGCCGTCTCCGTCGGGAAGATCAGCGGCGCGGTCGGCACCTACTCCGCCGTGGACCCGTTCGTGGAGGAGTACGTCTGCGGGGAGCTCGGACTGGCACCCGCCGAGGCTTCGACCCAGATCCTTCAGCGCGACCGGCATGCCGAGTACCTGAGCGCGCTGGCCCTTACCGGCGCCACGCTCGAGAAGGTCGCTCTGGAGATCCGACACCTCCAGCGCACCGAGTTCCGCGAGGTGCAGGAGCCGTTCGACTCGGGACAGGTGGGCTCCTCCGCCATGCCCCACAAGCGAAACCCGATCCTGTGCGAACGGATCTGCGGGCTGGCTCGGTTGCTCCGGGCCAATCTCCAGGCGGGTCTGGAGAACGTGGCCCTGTGGCACGAGCGCGATATCTCCCACTCTTCGGTCGAGCGGGTGATCCTTCCGGATTCCTCGATCGTGCTCGACTACATGTTGCACCTCGCGACGACCGTGATTGATGGCCTGAGGGTGTTCCCGGATCGGATGCGGAAGAACCTCGAGGCCTCGGGCGGCTTGGTGTACTCGCAGCCCGTTCTGCTGGCGCTGGTCGAACGGGGCCTTTCCCGTGACGAGGCGTACGCGGTCGTGCAGTCGGCCGCGGCAGCCGCCTGGGACAGGGGAGCCGACTTCCAGGGGGAGCTCGGCGTGGACGAACGGGTGCGGGGCGTGCTCTCCGACGCTGAGCTTGCCTCCCTCTTCGAGCCCCGGCTCGAGCACCTCGACGCGGTGTTCTCCCGGCTGGAGAAGCTGGAGGTCGCCTCGTGAGTGTGCTCGCCGAGCTGCACGCCCGGGGCAAGGTCCGGGACATCTACGAGGCCGGAGACGACCTCCTGATGGTGGCCAGCGATCGGATCTCCGCCTTCGACGTCGTCCTTCCCACGCCCATCCCGGACAAGGGCCGCGTGCTCACCGGGTTGTCGCTGTTCTGGTTCGAACACAGCGCCGAGATCGTGAGGAACCACGTTCTGACCGCAGACGTCGACGGCTTCCCGGTGGTGTTCCGCAACCATCGGGACGAGGTCGCCGGCCGAGCGATGCTGGTGCGGCGGGCCCAGGTGGTGCCGATCGAATGCGTGGCCCGGGGGTACCTTTCGGGCTCGGGCTGGAAGGAGTACCGGACCACCGGGCGCGTGTGCGGGAACGAGCTGCCACCGGGCCTGGTCGAGTCCGACCGGTTGCCGGAGCCGATCTTCACCCCCGCCACCAAGGCCGCGGAGGGCCACGACGAGAACATCACGCTGGCGCGCACCGCGGAACTCGTGGGGAAGGGCCTGGCACGGAAGCTCGAGGAGCTCACCCTGACGCTCTACGGGTTCGCTGCCGCGTTCGCCCTGGAGCGGGGGATCATCGTGGCCGATACCAAGTTCGAGTTCGGGTTCGCCGGCGGCGAGCTGATCTTGGTGGACGAGGTATTGACCCCCGACTCCTCTCGGTTCTGGCCGGCAGACCGATACGAGGCGGGCGGACCGCAGCCATCGTTCGACAAGCAGTACGTGCGAGACTGGCTGGACGCGTCGGGGTGGAACCACGAGCCTCCCGCGCCGCAGCTTCCCCCCGGGGTCGTGGGCCAGACGGCGGTCCGGTACCGTGAGGCGTACGAACGGATCACGGGAGAGCCGTTCGACGACTATCTGCGAAAGTTCGGCTTGCTGTGACGCGGCGGTACCAGGTGTTCGTCCACCTGAAGGAAGGGCTGGCCGACCCCCAGGGCAAGACCATCCAGGAGGCTCTGCCGACGCTTGGCTACGAGGGCGTGTCGGGCGTTCGGGTCGGGAAGCACATCGAGCTGACCGTGGAGATCGACGACCCCGCGAAGGCCCGGGCGGCGGTGGAGGAGATCGCCGGACGAGTGCTCTCCAACCCCGTGATCGAGGTGTTCTGGATCGCCGAGTACGCCGGGGGGTCCGGGGGGAGTAGCTCGCCCGGAGAAGGGGAGGCCCTGAGCGGCAAAGCGAGCGGTCCCCCCGGCGGTGAAGGAGAGGCCGAATGAGCAGGAAGCCCCGCGTCGGCGTCGTCACCTTCCCCGGATCGAACGACGACCGCGACGCGCTCCGCGCGGTCCGGGTGATGGGCGGGGAGCCGGTGGCCGTGTGGCACCGGGATCGTGATCTGCGGGACGTCGACGCGGTCATCCTGCCGGGGGGTTTCTCCTACGGTGACTACCTCCGCACCGGGGCCATCGCCCAGTTCGCGCCGGTGATGGACTCGGTTCGGGAGCACGCAGCCGGCGGGCATCCCGTGCTCGGCATCTGCAACGGGTTCCAGATCCTCTGCGAGGGGGGCCTGTTGCCCGGAGCGTTGATCCGGAACGGAGGCCTCGCGTTCGTCTGCCGCCGCGTGCAGGTGCGCGTGGAGACCGCCCTCACGCCAATCACGGCCGGCCTGGTGGCCGGCGACGTCCTGGAGATCCCCATCAAGCACGGTGAGGGCCAGTTCGTCGCGGAGCCCGACACCCTGGCGCGGATCGAGGATCGGGGGCTGGTGGTGTTCCGGTACTGCTCGCCGGAAGGCGACCTCGACGAAGACGGCAACCCCAACGGGAGCGTGCATCACATCGCGGGGGTGCGCAACGAGCAGGGGAACGTCGTCGGCATGATGCCCCATCCCGAGCACGCCTTGGATCCCGACATCGGGCCGCTCGGTGGACAGCCCATCTTCGAGTCGCTTCTGTCCTCACTCCTCGCTCTCGTCCGGTGACCATCGCGAAGGAGCCGTTGCACCGCGCACTCGGGCTCACCGACCACGAGGAAGAGCGGATCCAGGCCACGCTGGGCCGGCCCCCCAACCAGGCAGAGCTGGCGATGTATGGGGCCATGTGGTCCGAACACTGCTCGTACAAATCGAGCAAGGTCCACCTGCGAACGCTGCCGGCCGATGGCCCCCACATCCTGGTGGGCCCGGGAGAGGACGCGGGGGTGGTGGACCTCGGCAACGGGATCGCGTGCGTGTTCAAGATGGAATCGCACTCCCATCCCTCAGCCATCGAGCCCGTCCAAGGAGCAGCCACCGGGGTCGGCGGCATCGTCCGCGACATCCTGTCGATGGGAGCGCGGCCGGTTGCCCTCCTCGACCCGCTGCGGTTCGGCCCGCTGGACGAGCCGCGGAACCGGTGGCTCATGTCGGGGGTGGTTGCAGGGATCGGGCAGTACGGGAACTCCATCGGCGTGCCCACCATCGGCGGGGAGGTGAAGTTCGCGCCGCCGCACGGTCCGAATCCCACGGTGAACGTCATGTGTGTGGGGTTCGCGCCGGCCGACCGCCTGGTGCGGGCCCGGGCGGAGGGAGTGGGCAACGCCCTGGTACTCGTGGGCGCGGCCACGGGACGCGACGGGATCGGGGGCGTGTCGGTGCTGGCGTCGCGGACGCTGGGGGCTGGATCCGACGAGGCCCGCCCCACCGTCCAGATCGGCGATCCGTTCGGCGAGAAGCTCTTGATCGAGGCGTGCCTCGAGCTCGTCGAGGCCGGGCTCCTGGTGGGTCTGCAGGATCTCGGCGGGGCCGGGCTCACCTGCGCGGTCTCGGAGTCGGCAGCCCGAGCCGGCACCGGCGCGGAGATCGACCTGGACGCCGTGCCGCTCCGGGAGGCCCGGATGGAGCCATTCGAGATCCTCACCTCGGAGTCGCAGGAGCGGATGCTCGCGGTGGTTCGCCCCGAGGACGTCGATTCGGTTCGGGCCCTGTGCGCGAAGTGGGGGCTGTCCTCCGCGGTGATCGGACGAGTCACCGGCGACGGGAAGGTTCGGGCGAAGATCGACGGAGAGGTGGTCGCGGAGATCCCCGCGGGGTCCCTCGCCGACGAGGGCCCCGAGTACGACCGGCCGATGGAGCCGCCGGCCTGGCTCGACGACCTGGCCCAGGATGATCCCACCTTCGTCGATCCGCCGGTGGGTCCGGGCGAGGCGTTCCTCCGGGTGCTCGGCTCGCCGAACGTGTCCTCGAAGCGGTGGGTGTGGGAGCAGTACGACTCGCTGGTCCAGGGGAACACCCTCGCCGGCCCCGGGGCGGACGCCGCCGTGATCCGGATCGAGGGGACGCTCGCGGCCGTGGCCCTGGCCACCGACGGTAACGGACGGTTCGGACGGCTGGACCCCTTCCTCGGCGCCGCCCACGCCGTGGCCGAGGCGGCTCGTAACGTCGCCTCCGTCGGCGCGCGACCGCTCGCCATCACGAACTGTCTCAACTTCGGGAGCCCGGAGCGACCAGACGTCATGTGGGCCTTCGCCGAGGCGGTCCGAGGGATGGGGCACGCGTGCCGCCACCTTGGAACCCCGGTCACGGGTGGGAACGTGTCCTTCTACAACGAGTCAGAGGATTCGGCGATCTGGCCTACGCCGGTGGTCGGCATGCTCGGGGTGCTCGACGACTACCGCCTGCTGGTCCGCCCGGGGTTCGCGCCGGGCAACCTCGTCTACCTCCTGGGCGAGACCTTCGCCGAGCTCGGCGGGTCCGAGTATTCCGAAGCGGTCCTGGGGAAGGTGAGCGGACGGCCGCCTGGTCTGGACCTCGAACGAGAGGCCGCGCTCATCTCCCTGCTTCTCGAGGCCGCGCGCCGTGACCTGATGGCTTCGACCCACGACTGCTCTGACGGCGGGCTGGCCGTCACGCTCGCCGAGTGTGCCCTCGCCGGTGCGACGGGCTTCGCCGTGGCGCTACCCGGTGACCTGCCCGCGCACGTCGCGCTGTTCTCCGAGTCCGCCTCCCGGGCGGTCGTGTCCGTGAGCCCTGAGAAGGCGGGGGCGTTCGAGGCTCTGGCGGAAGACCGTCGCGTGCCGTTCGCCCGGCTCGGAGAGACCGGCGGGCCCCGGATGGTTTTCGGCGACGCGTTCGAAGTCACGGTGGCCGAAGCCCGGGAAGTCCACGAGGGCGCGCTGCCCCGGTTGCTCCGGGGTTGAGCGGCCCCGGCGGCTGAGCCCAATATTTCCGGGGACCGCTCGCTGTCCCGCTCAGCTCTTTTCAGGCTCCGGGCGAGCTGCTCCCCCCGGACCCCCCTACCGAAGGTCGAACAGGGGATCGGTGAGGGTGAAGCTGAGATCGTGGCCGACCGTGGCGAACACGGCGAAGAGAACCAGTGACCCGCCAAGGAGGGCCAGGTTCCGGAAGAAGAACGCGTTCTGCGCCATCTTCTGCTGCGGATCATCGATCGCCCAGAACCGGTGGAACCAGGCCGCGGCGGGGACCACGAAGGCCGCGATCATCAGGGCCCCGACATCGCCCCACACACCCAACATGACCGACAGGCTCCCAGCGGTCATCCATACGCCCGTCGGCCACCCCGCGATGGCGGGGACGGGGAACCCCGTCTGTTTCGCGTAGCCCTCCGCCATCGGGCTCTTGGCGACGTGGAATGTGACACCGGCGATGAGGATCCCCAAGGGGAACAGGATCCTTCCCAGCAGGAATATCAGGGCAGCGGCATCGCTCATCGGGAACCTCCCCCACGTGTGTCTCTTTCGAGGAACAACCGCGAATCACCCCCCAGTCTTCCCGAGAGCGCTGGACCCCGCTGATACGATGAATGCGGTGACCGTCTCGGGTCCCGTGGGGGAAGGGCCGAAGGAAGCATGCGGCCTCTTCGGGGTGTGGGCCCCGGGAGAGGAGGTCGCCCGACTCCTCTTCTTCGGGCTCTATGCCCTCCAACACCGCGGCCAGGAGTCGGCCGGCATGGCCGTCTCGGAGGGCCGCAACATCCTGGTCTACCGCGAGCTGGGACTGGTGTCCCAAGTGTTCGACGAGAGCACCCTGGCCACGCTCCAGGGCCACTTCGGGATCGGGCACACTCGATACTCCACGACGGGCTCCACGACCTGGGAGAACGCCCAGCCCTCGTTCAAGACCGACGGCCGGCGCAGCCTGGCTCTCGGCCACAACGGCAACCTCGTGAACACCCGTGAGCTGGCCGAGCGGGTCGGGTCGGGGAGCGGCTCGGGGGCCACGACGGATTCCGATCTGGTGGCCACCCTCCTGGCCCGGGAGCTCGCGGGGGCGGGGGACCTCGAGGGCGCTGCTCTCCGGGTGCTTCCCTTGCTGCGGGGAGCGTTCAGCTTCGTGCTCATGGATGAGCGAACGCTGTACGCGGCCCGCGATCCCTGGGGGGTGCGGCCGCTTTCGATCGGGCGCCTCCCGTCAGGCGGGTGGTGCGTGGCCTCCGAGACCGCGGCCCTGGACATCGTCGGTGCTCGCTACGTGCGGGACGTGCAGCCCGGAGAGGTGGTCTCCATCGACGAACGCGGCCTGCGGTCCCTCCGATTCGCGGAGACACCCCGCTCGGCGCTGTGCCTGTTCGAGTTCGTCTACCTTGCTCGGGCCGACTCTCGGCTGTACGGCCGAACGGTCCACGACGCCCGGCGGGAGATGGGGCGCCTCCTGGCCCGGGAGGCGGCGGTGGCAGCCGACCTGGTGGTCCCGGTCCCCGACACCGCGGACTCGGCGGCGCAGGGATACGCCGAGGTGTCCGGGATCCCCTACGGGGAAGGGCTCATCAAGAACCGCTACGTGCACCGGACGTTCATCCAGCCCAGCCCGTCGCAACGGCAGCTCGGGGTCCGGCTGAAGCTCAATCCGCTGTCGGACGCCATCCGGGGAAAGCGGCTGGTGGTGGTGGACGACTCGATCGTCCGGGGCACCACGACCCGGCAGATCGTCCAGACCCTGCGCGAGGCCGGCGCCGCCGAGGTCCATCTCCGGATCACCAGCCCCCCGATCCGGTGGCCCTGCTTCTACGGCATCGACATGTCCACCCGGGAGGAGCTGGTGGCGTCGGGCCAGGAGGTCGATGGTGTTCGCCGGTTCGTGGGCGCCGATTCGTTGGCCTACCTGTCCCTCGCCGCGCTGGTCCGGGCGACCGGGGCTCCCGGGGACGCCTTCTGCCGGGCCTGCTTCGACGGGGAGTACCCGATCCCGGTCCCGGAACGGGCTCCCTCCAAGCATCTCCTGGAGGAGTGAGACTTTGAGCCGGGCCTACCGGCGCGCGGGGGTCGACCTCGAGGCGTCGGTACGGGCCGTCGAGATGATCGGGGAGATCGCCGCGAAGGCCACCCGCCCCGAGGTGGCCGCGGGGATCGGGGGCTTCGCGGGACTGTTCCGCATCGGGGAAGGGCGGCTCCTGGCGGCGGCGGCCGACGGTGTGGGTACCAAGCTGGAGATCGCCCGGCAGGCAGGCTGGCTCGACACCGTGGGCATCGATCTCGTGGCCATGTGCGCCAACGACGTGGTGTGCACCGGCGCCGAGCCCCTCTTCTTCCTCGACTACCTGGCGTGCGGCCGGCTGGTCCCGGAGGAAGTGGCCGCCGTGGTGGGGGGAGTGGCCGAGGGGTGCCGTGAGGCCGGCTGCGCCCTCCTGGGGGGCGAGACAGCCGAGCACCCCGGGCTGATGGAGGAAGGCCGGTTCGATCTGGCAGGGTTCTGCGTGGGGCTCGTCGGGGAGGACGACCTCCTGGGCCCGCACCGGGTCCGAGAGGGAGACCTCCTCGTGGGGTTGCCGTCGTCGGGGCTCCACAGCAACGGCTTCAGCCTGGTGAGGCGGGCCCTGGAAGACGAGGGCGTGGGCCTCGAGGCCGCCCCCCCGGAGCTCGGCCGGCCCCTCGTGGACGAGCTCCTGGAGCCCACCCGGATCTACGTTCGCCCGGTTCTGGAGGCCGCCCGAGAGGGCCTCGTGCAGGCCGCCGCCCACGTGACGGGAGGAGGGCTGCTCGGGAACCTGCCCCGTATCCTGCCTCCCGGCCTGGGAGCCCGCCTCCACCCCGGGGGATGGCAGATTCCCCCGATCTTCCGATTCATCCAGAGGCTCGCTGATGCCGATGAACAAGACATATGGCAGACGTTGAACATGGGACTGGGCCTGCTTCTGGCCGTCCGGCCGGAAGCGGCCGAGACGTGCGCCTCGATGCTCCGGGCAAGCGGGGTCGAGGCATCCGTGGTCGGGCGGGTGGACGCGGGGGAAGGCGTGACGATCGGCTGAGCCCGAACGGGGGCGGGCCGTCTGCGGAGGCGCCCGTGCCCGCGTGGAGGCCCGTCGGCGACGACGGATCCGTCACCACGCTCACGGAAGCGTCGGCCGGGAGGGGGCGCACCCTCAAGGAGGTCCAGGCTCGCCGGCGACAGCTGCTGGGGCTCGCCCTCATGGTCTTCGTTCTGGTGGCCAGCGGCGCCGTCCTTCTCTCCTACGCCTCGGAGACCTTCTTCGATCGGACCCTCCAGATCCTCAACTTTTCGGTGCTGCGGGTGTCGTTCGTGGCGCTGGCCTTGGCTTTCTCCCTCTACGTGTACGACAAGGAACGCCGGCTCTCCAAGGTCGAGCGGGAGCTCATCGAGGAGCGGATCCTCTCCGCAGCCCTCTCCAACCGGCTCCGGGAGCTCTCCGCGCTGTCGCAAGCGGGGAAGGCGGTGGCCTCCGTGCTCTCCCTCGACGACGTCCTCAAGGTGGTTCTGGAAGGCGCCCAGGAGCTGCTCGGGGCTACCGAGGGCTCCATCATGCTCCTCGACGAGGAGAAGCGATCGCTCCGTGTAGCCGCATCCGTCGGCCTGCCCCGGGACGCCCGGGAAGCGGTGATCCACCTCGGCGAAGGCGTCGCCGGCTGGGTGGCGGAGTTCAGGGAGCCGATCATCCTCCGCGGCGACGTGTCCGATCCTCGCTTCCATCACTTCGTCCCCAAGGGTCGCCAGGTGCGTTCGGCCATGTCCGCTCCTCTGTACGCCCGGGCCGAGCCGGTGGGGGTGCTGAACGTGAGCGTCTCCACCGACGGCCGCGAGTACAGCGAGGCCGACCTCCGCGCTCTCACGGTGTTCGCGGAGCATGCTGCCGTGGCCATCGCCAACGCCCGCCTCTACGAGCGGGAGAGGAAGGCGTCGGCACGGCTGGCCGATCTGGACGAGCGCCGCCGGGAGTTCCTGGCCACCATCACCCACGATCTCAAGACCCCGCTGACCTCGATCCTCGGCTACGTGAAGCTCCTCCAGCGGGCCAGCGACCGCCTGAGCTCCGACGAGGCCCGGGAGTTCACCGAAGTCATCGAGCGTCAGGGACAGCGCATATTAGAAATGGTCGAGCAGCTCATCATGGCCACGCGCCTGGAGGAGGGCGCGCCCACACTCACCCGCGAGGCCCTCGATCTGCGAGCCATCGTGGAGGACGCGGTGGAGGCGTTCAGCGGCGTCCCGGGGAACCGGACCATCGACGTCTCCGTCCCGACAGATCTCCCCACGGTGTACGGCGACCGCTCGGCGGTCGAGCACATCCTGGCCAATCTCCTCGACAACGCGGTGAAGTACTCGCCGGAGGGTGCCGGCATCGAGGTCGACGTCGAGACCTCCGGCGAGGAGATCATGGTGAGCGTGACCGACGATGGCCCCGGCATCCCGGAGGGCGCCCTGCCGCACGTGTTCGAGCGATATCGGCGGGCAGAGGCGGGCGCGGGCTCGAGCGTCGGGCTGGGGCTGTTCATCGTTCGCAGCCTGACGCAGGCTCAGGGAGGAGAAGTAGACGCCGCCAACGTCCCGGGCCGGGGAGCCCGGATCAGCTTCTCCCTGCCGATCCGGCGGTCGCGTTCCGAGTAGGCCGCGCCTAGGGCTTCCGCGTCGGCGCCTCCGGCACCACCTTGCTGTAGCGAACGCCCCTCGCCGGGACCCGGTGCAGGCGCTCGTGGCGATCCTTGACCACGAACGTGTCCGCGGCCTCGTCGAACCATTTCAACTCCCCCACGACCTCCCCGATCCACCCGTTGGGCAGCTCGTATTGGAAGGAGACGCGCCGACCGACGTGTGCCGGGGTCACCGCTCGGCTGGGCGTCTGCGACGTCACGACGTCACGCTAGCCGGACCTGGACGACGGCACAATCCCGCAGCCGCTCCCTCGAGACGCGCGACTCGATGTGCGTTTTGCATCAGGACTAGAGTCAGTTCACCCGGTGCTGGCAGGAGGTGAGCGTTGATCATCATCGAGGGAAGCGTGAGCATCGACCGTCCGGTGGAGGAGGTCTTCGCCTTCGTCACCGATCCCGCAAACGACCCGAAATGGCGTTTCGACATCATCGAGTCCGCTCAGGTCACTCCGGGACCCACGCAGGTCGGGAGCCGGATCCGGTCGGTCCTGAAGTTCATGGGCCGCCGGGAGACGGACGTCGAGGTGACGGGGTTCGAGCCCGGACGGCTGGAGGAGATGCGTGGCCGGTCAGGAATGCCGATGGGACTCCTGCCCAGGATCACCTACTTGTTCGAGCACCAGAATGAAGGAACCAGGTTCACCCGGCGCGTGGAGATGCAACCCAAGGGGGCGTTGCGGATCATGGGGGGCGTGATGGGCGCCATGGGCAGGCGCTACAACGACCGGCATCTCAAGGACCTCAAGGAGATGCTGGAGGGGTAGCCCCTCTAGATCGGAGCCACCTGGGTGACGCAGCCCTCGGGGGGTTCGGGAAAGGCGTCCGGATGGATCGCCCAGGCCAGGATCTCGAGGCCGTCCACGATGCGGGGCCCCGGACGCGAGAAGTATGAGGAGGCGTCCACGGCGTACACGGTCCGTGCCGCGCACGCGGACGTCTCTAGGAACTCGGGCACCCGGTAGATCCGGCCGGCCTCCTCTTCGGCCTCGGGGAGGTAGTAGCCGCACGGCATGAACACCACCACTTCGGGCTGCGCGTCGGCGATCTCTCGCCAGGTGACCACCCGAGACCGCGTCCCTGTCTGGTTCAGGAGGTTCTCCCCACCCGCCAG
Source organism: Actinomycetota bacterium (assembly GCA_036001425.1). GTDB lineage: Bacteria > Actinomycetota > UBA4738 > UBA4738 > CALAEC01 > DASYVD01. The sequence goes on along the minus strand of DASYUI010000019.1, from coordinate 28,797 downwards.
GTCCACCATCTCGGGGATCCAGTGGCCACCGACGTAGGGCGGGTCGAGCCATTCCATGCAGAACGCGCGGATGGTGGGGAGGCGGGCCGCGGTCCCCTTCACGGTCTCGATCCGCTCTCGGAGGGAGCCCGTAAGCTCGTTGGCCCGGTCTTCCGTCCCCGTGGCTCGCCCCACGTTCTCGATGCCCGCGAGGATATCCCCGAGATCCTTGGGGTCGAGGGACAGCACCTCGGCCGTGGTCCCCAGGTCTTCCAACGCCTGCTGCACGTGCCCGGAAGGCACTGCGCAGACCCGGCACAGGTCCTGGGCGAGGATGAGGTCGGGCTGGATCTGTCGGATCAGCTCTCGGTCGAGCTCGTAGATCGGCTCCCGCGCGTCCATCCGCTCCCGCACCAGCCGGTCGATCTCGCCGGGGGGGAGGGGCTGCTCGGTGGGGAGGGCCGTGCGGACGACCACGGGCTTCGACTCCGCCTCCGGTGGGTGATCGCACTCGTACGTCACCGCCGCGAGGTCATCCCCGAGCCCGAGGGCGTAAACGATCTCGGTCGCCGAAGGCAGGAGGGAGATGATGTTCACGCCGCGTTAGCGCCGGGGGAGCGCGCCCAGGCGGAAGGGGCTCTCCAGGAGCTCCTGGAGAGCCGTCATGGCCCGCCCCGCCTCGGCCCCGTCGAGCACGCGGTGGTCGAAGGTGAGCGAGAGCGTGACCGCCGGGCGAGCCTCGACCTGCCCGTCGACCACCAGTGCCCGGGCCTCCACCACACCCAGCGCCAGGATCGCTGCCTCCGGGAAGTTCACGATGGGGGTGCCGTACTCGGAGCCGAACGACCCCACGTTCGTGACCGTGATCGTGCTCCCGGTGAGTTGCTCGGGAGTGGCGGTGCCCGCGCGGGCCGCCGAGACGAGCTCGGCGATCTCGTCGGCCAGGGTAAGGACGCCTTTCTGGTCCGCATCGCGGACCACCGGGACCATCAGGCCACGGTCCGTATCCGTGGCGATGCCGACGTGGAAGGAACCCATCAACACGATCTCATGGGCCTCGGCGTCGTACCACGAGTTCAGCTTGGGGTGCTCTCCGCACACCTCCACCAGGGCCCGGACCACGATGGCCAGTGGGGAGATCTTCCGCCCAGCATCCTGGGAGAGCTCCGCCCGAAGGGCATCCACGTGCGTGGCGTCCACGGTGCGGAAGGTGGTCACCATGGGGACCTCGGCCCACGCCCGGATCATCTTCTGGGCCACCAACCGGCGGATGCCCCGCACGGGGATCCGTTCCTCCGCGCCCGAGGGACGGGACGGCACCGCGTCCTCGGCCCCAGCGGCCGTTCCCAGGCCCTCCTGCGCGGCCCGCTCGATGTCTTCCCGCGTGACCCTGCCTCCCGGGCCCGACCCCTCGATGGCTCTGAGATCCACGCCCAGCTCCCGAGCCAGCCGCCGAACCACGGGAGACGCCGCCACCGTGCCCGCCTCCGCTGCATCTCTCGGGCCACGCGTTCTGGAGCCGGGCGGCCGGAGGCGCGGGCGGCGAGCGGCCCCCCGCTCTTCCGCGTCCACCCCGTAGCCGACCAGCACGGCCTCGCGCTTGGGGCGCTCGGCCACCTCTTCGGCCCGGGCCTCGGTTCGCTCGGCCGCCGCCTGGACCCCCTCCGAGGCGGCTTCCTCGGGCGGAGCGCCACCGGGAGCCCGCGCTCCCTCGGCCACCGCCTTCACGTCGATGGTCACCAGCGGCCGGCCGACCTTCACGACGTCACCGGGCGCACCGTGCAGCGTGAGGACCTTCCCGGCGAAGGGGGAGGGGATCTCCACCACCGCCTTGGCGGTGTTCACCTCGACCAGCGGCTGGTTGAGCGCCACGTCGTCGCCCTCGGCCACCTTCCAGCCGACGATCTCGGCTTCCTCGAGGCCCTCGCCGAGGTCCGGAAGGTTAAAGACGCGATCGGGCATCAGAACGAGAGCACCCTCTCCAGCGCGATCAAGATGCGATCCACGCTGGGCAGGTAATGCTCCTCGACCTTGGCCGGCGGGTAGGGGATGTCGTAGCCGGTGACCCGGAGCACCGGCGCCTCGAGGTACTCGAAGGCGTCCTCCACGATCCGAGCCACGACCTCGGCCCCGAACCCGGCGGTCATGGGAGCCTCGTGGACCACCACCACTCGGCCGGTCTTCTTCGCCGCGTTGGCCAGGCCCTCGAGGTCCAGCGGAACGAGGGTCCTCAGGTCGACCACCTCGAGCTCCACGCCGTCCTCCGCTGCGGCCTCAGCGGCCTGGAGGCACCGGGCCACCATCCCGCCCCACGCGACGAGGGTGGCGTGATTCCCCTCCCGCACGGTCCGGGCCGCGCCGAACGGGAGGCCATCCGGGGAGAGGTCGCCCGACTCCTTGGACCAGTACCGGCTCTTGGGCTCGAAGAAGATCACTGGGTCGGGGTCCCGGATGGACCTGACGAGCAGGTTGAAGGCGTCCAGGGGAGTGGAGGGGATGGCCACCTTCAGCCCCGACGTGTGTGCGTAATACACCTCGGGACTCTCCGAGTGGTGCTCGGCCGCGCCGATCCCCCCGCCGCATGGGATCCGGATCACCAACGAGGGATCGACCGTTCCCACCGACCGGAACCGGTACTTGGCGATGTGGGAGATGACCTGGTCGAGCGCGGGATAGGAGAACGCGTCGAACTGCATCTCGGCGACCGGCCGCCAACCTGCCATGGCCAGCCCCAGAGACACTCCCGCGATGGCCGACTCCGCCAGAGGGGTGTCGAACACGCGCTCCTCGCCGAAGTCCGCCTGGATCCTGTCGGTCACCCGGAACACCCCGCCCAGCTTTCCCACGTCCTCGCCCAGAACGAGCACCCGATCGTCCTCCTGCATGGCGAACCGGAGGCCCTCGTTGAGTGCCTGAACCATGGTGACCTCAGGCACCTTCGCCTTCCTCCTCCGAGGTCAGCCGGACGACCTCCTCGCGCTGACGGGCGAGGAACTCCGGCATGTCGCTGAACGCGTGGTCGAAGAAGCCCTCGAGCGGTCGGGGCGGGGCGCCTTGGATGCCCGCCCGAACCCTGGCCGCCTCCGCCCTGGCATCGGCCTCCGCCTGGTCTACGAACGCCGGATCGAGCAGGCCCTCGGAGTCCAGGAGCCTGCGGAACCGCTCCAGCGGATCGAAGGTCTGCCAGGCGTCCACGTCCTCCCTGGCCCGATACCGGGTGGCGTCGTCGGCAGTGGAGTGGGGGCCCATCCGGTAGGTCACCGCCTCGATCAAGGTGGGCACGCCCTCCTCCCGTGCCCGAGCGACCGCCTCGCGCGACACTTTGTACACGGCCAGCACGTCGTTCCCGTCCACTCGCACGCCCGGGAACCCGTAGGCCTCCGCCTTCTTCCAGATCGGGGCGGCGGTCTGCCTCTGGACCGGCACCGAGATGGCCCACTGGTTGTTTTGGCAGAAGAACACGACCGGGCAACCGAATACTCCGGCGAAGTTGCAGCCCTCGTGGAAGTCCCCCTGTGAGGTGGCGCCGTCTCCGAAATACACGATGGCGCAGGCGTTCCGTCGGTCGAGGCGAGCACCGAGGGCCCATCCCACGGCATGCAGCACCTGGCTCGACACGGGCACCGAGATCTCGGCGAACCGGGAGCCCAGCGGGTCGGCGATCCCTCCGTGGCGGGTCCCCCGATGGAAGTGCATGTACTCCACGAGGTCGATGCCCCGGACCACCGCCACCCCCACCTCTCGGTAGGAGGGGAACACGAAATCCTCCTCGCCGAGGGCGTAGGCGCTGCCGATCTGGGCCGCCTCCTGCCCCAGGAGCGGTGGGTACACGGCCAGCTCGCCCTGGCGCTGTAGAGCCGTGGCCTCGAGGTCGACCATCCGGGTCACCAGCATCGCCCGGTACATGGCTCGGAGATCCTCGTCCCCCAGATCCAGCGACGTACGGGCCTGAGAGTCCACCACCGTGCCGTCGGGGGCGAGGATCTGCACGGCGTCGTCGGGCCTCGTCTCGATCACGGTTCCTCGGGCCTTCCCGCCTGAGAGGCGGGCACAGCATATCCCACGGGCCCGGATTCCCGGCCGGGAGCCAAGCCCCCTCGGCCGAGCGACGCCCCCTTCTCGGGGGAGGGGACGAGGCCTACACCGCTCGCCTTGCCCGAGATGACCTAGCTAAAGGGGTCATCCGGCCCATAACAGAGCAGGCAAACGGGACGTTTCAGACCGGGCAGACAGGGAAAGCAGGATACAGCGAACGAGGCGTCGAAAGGACGGAGGGCAGGACGTCATGAGGAGCACGAAGGAGGGCACGATGCGACGACTGATCGCGGTAGGGGCATTCCTCTCCGTGGTCCTCGCGGTCTCCCTGCCGGCTCTCGCCCATCACAAGCCGGACCATTCGGGCGGAGCCAAGGGCGCGTCCGCGGGCGGGAGCGATCACGACGGCGACGCGGACTCCAGCTCGGCGACGACGATGGAGGACCCGCACACGGCGGACGCGGGGGACAACCACCACCCCTCCGGCAAGGACAAGAGTTACGAGGCCGGCGGGTCCGGGAACCAGGGCAAGAGCGAGTCGGATCCTGACGGAACCGACAACGGCGGAGTCGACAAGCCTGGTGGGTCCGCGACTGCAGGTGGCGACCTGGACGATCAGGACGGCAACAACGGTTGCGGGAACGACGACGACTTCGAGGACGACAACAACGGTAACTGCTTCCGTCGCGGGCAGCAGCCCGGCGAGGTCGGCGGCGGTGTCGGCGGTGGCGGTGTCGGCGGTGGCGGTGTCGGCGGCGGCGGTGTCGGCGGTGGCGGTGTCGGCGGTGGCGGTGTCGGCGGTGGCGGTGTCGGCGGTGGCGGTGCCGGCGGTGGCGGTGCCGGCGGTGGCGGTGCCGTAGGTGGCGAGACCGTGACCCGAGGCGGCGCGGTTCTGGGTGTCAGCGTGACCAGAGGCGCCGGCGTCGGTGGCCAGGCCCTCGCTGTGACTGGCCTGGAGGTGCAAGGGCTGCTGGTCCTTGCTCTCGGCCTGCTGATCGCCGGTTCGACCATCGTCCTGGTGACCCGCAGGACCGAGTCCTAGTCGGACATCGGCTGAAACGAAGGCGTGGCCCGGAGCACTCCGCTCCGGGCCACGTTGCTTTCCCAGGTGGCGATGTCGAGGTCGCGGCGCCGCGATCTAGGGTCGCCGGGGGCCGGCGGCGCTTCGGCGGGGCACCCAGAGCAGACGGACCCGGCTCACCCGAGCCATCCTGTCCTCGGCCATGCGCTCGGCGGCCAGGCGAGTGGAGATCCCCTCCGTGCGGGCCAAGCGGAACACCTCACGAAGCGTTCGGTAGATGCCTTCCACCCGTGCCATGGCTCGCTCCCGGTCGTATCCCTGGAGCTCGTCTGAGACGTTGATCAACCCCCCGGCGTTGATCACGAAGTCGGGAGCGTAGAGGACGCCCTGGTTCCCAAGCATGTCTCCGTGCTCCGGCCGCTCGAGCTGGTTGTTCGCCGAACCCGCCACGATCCGACACTTGAGGTTGGGGATGGTGTCGTCGCGGATGATCCCTCCCATAGCACAGGGGGCGAAGACGTCGCACTCGATCGCGTGGGCCTTCTCGGGCTCCGCGGTCTCGACGCCGAGGTCCCGAACGGCACGCCCCACGGCGTCCACGTCCACGTCGGCCACCGTGACCTTCGCGCCCGCCTCGACTAGGTGCTTGGCCAGGTGGAAGCCGACCTTGCCCACGCCCTGGACGACGACCCGGAGCCCCTCGAAGGACTGCGTCATCAGCCCTTCCTCGATGCAGGCCTGGAGACCCTGGAACACCCCCCAGGCGGTCACCGGGGAGGGGTCCCCAGATCCGCCAAGACGTTTGGACACGCCGGTCACCCACCCGGTCTCCCGGCGCAGCATGTCCATGTCCTCCCGGGCGGTTCCGACGTCCTCCGCGGTGATGTAGCGACCGCCCAGGGAGTCGATGAACCGACCGTAGGCTCGCAGGAGCTCTTCGGTCTTGTCCCTCTTTGGATCGCCGATGATGACGGCCTTCCCCCCGCCGAGGTCGAGCCCGGCCGCCGCGGCCTTGTACGTCATCGCCCTGGACAGCCGGAGGACGTCGCGGAGGGCGTCCTCTTCGGACGTGAACGGATAGAAACGGGTCCCGCCGAGTGCGGGACCGAGTGCGGTGGAGTGGATGGCGACGATGGCCCGGAGGCCGGTCGGAGGATCGTGGAAGAACACGACCTCCTCGTACTCATCCTGTAGCGAGCGGAATACGCCCATGGTGCCGGCTCGGGAGCCGGGGACCGAATATAGCACGCGCTATGATGGCCGGACCTTGATCGCCAGCGCCTACCTTCGGGTCTTCCAGCCGCTCGACGTCTTCCCCGAGGACGAGCGGGCCCGCTGGGAGCGCTACATCCTCGACGGGGAGCACCTAAGGCCGCCGCGGCGCCGATACCGCCAGCAATGGACGGCCTCCTCGGGTCGCCTGGGTGTGCTCGTGGCCGAGGGCGAGGGGGCCGACGTCCGTATGGTCGATGGGGTCTGGTACGTCTGCCCCTGGCGAACACGGTTGCGGATCCTGGCCGGGCTCCTGTCCCTTCGGGAGAGCGTTCCGGTCGAGATGGCCGAGGACCTGGTTCCCGAGGGGGAGGCTCGCCGGGCGGCTCGGGAGCTGGCCCGCATCCGACGCCGGGACCCGAGCGCCGTTCCAACGATGCTCCAGAGCGCGTGGCATGTGCCCCTGCGGTGGTTCGTCCTGGTGGACGACGACGAGCGGAGGGTTGCGGAACGGCCCGAGGGCGGGTGGCGCCTGTACTACTGGTCGGGGGTGGGAGAGGCCAGGCGCCGGGCCGACCGGGCCCTGGAGATCCTCCGCCGAAGCGACCTCGACAGCCTCGCGGACCTGGTCCGGGACCTGGCCGCCTGGCTGGCCGTGTTCGATCCGCGGTCGGCCCTGGAGCTCGACTACGCCGACCTCTCCGTCCTGTTCGGCTGGAACGAGCTGGACGACGACCACTCGGCACGGGAGATCAGGGAGGCCCTGGACGCCCTGGGCGAGGGTGACATCCCGCGGGCCGTGGACCTCTACCAGCTGGTAGCGGCCCGGTGGGCAGAGGCCCGGACACGGGGATCGCTCAACTGAGGGCCCCCTCTGGCATGGTCCATTCGGGCTAGTTACTTCCTATTATCCGGTCTGGCACGTATTACCTATGTACCTTTCGTTCGCTTGTACCGATAATGGAATGGCTGACCCATAATGTGACGCGCGGAGGTGGATAGGAGCATGGCACTACGCACCCAAAACGACCAGAAGCTGCTCACGCCGGCCGAGGTCGCTGCGATGTTCCGGGTGGATCCCAAGACGGTCACCCGGTGGGCGAAGGCTGGCAAGCTGTCCTCGATCCGCACCCTCGGCGGCCATCGCCGCTACTGGGAGGCGGAGGTCAGGCAACTCCTGGAGCAGAACGGCGAGGCCTAGCGTCGGGACCGGCTCGAAGGCCAAAGACCCCGGGCCACCGGCCCGGGGTCTTCTCGTTTCCGACCTCCTTGGTGGCGAGGGACGGAGTCGAACCGCCGACACCGCGGTTTTCAGCCGCGTGCTCTGCCAACTGAGCTACCTCGCCGCCGTCCCGCGCCCGAGCGCGGAGCGCTCCGGCGGGGGTTCTGCGGGCCTGACGGGATTTGAACCCGCGACCTCCACCTTGACAGGGTGGCGAGCACGGCCAGGCTGCTCCACAGGCCCGTGTGCCCCCAGCGGGATTCGAACCCGCGCCGCCGGCGTGAAAGGCCGGTATCCTGGGCCGCTAGACGATGGGGGCAGCGGCATCCCCCCACCCGCGGGGGCAGCGTCGCCAAGTATAGCGTCCAGTGAGGCCGGGGAACCTTCCAGGCCGCCCGGACGTCCAACCGCGAAGATGAAACGAGTCACTGGACTTCTCATCGTTGGAAGCCTGGTCGCCGGGCTCCTCGCCGGCTGCGCCGGGGAGGCACCGCCCCGGCCCGGCCTCCAGCCGAACGCCGATCCAGTCGTGGAGCGCCAAGTCGCCATCTACGCCGCCGTCATCCGACAGTTGCTGACGGTGGACCACACGTTCGGGGAGGAGGGCCCTGCCCTCGAGATCGTCTACGTGCTCGACCGTCCCGTGGACAACGCAGGATCACCCGATATGGGCACCGCTCCCGAACGGGAAGGTGAGCCGTTCTCCGTGGCCGTGCGGGCCGGCTTGCGGGCCGCTCTCTCCGACCTCCCACCGATCGAGTTCGTCGCGGATCGGGAGGATGTCGTGGTCGAGAAGGACGGGTTCCCCATGGTGAAGGGGGGCGACGGCCTGGTCACTCTGGGCTTCCTCCCCGCGGGCGGTAACCGCCTGGAGGTCCCGGCCAGCCTGTACTTCACCGGCCTTGCCGGCACCTGGCTGACCTACGTGGTCGAGGGCTCCGGCAACGACTGGAAGGTCACCGGAACCACCGGCCCGGTCGCCATCTCCTAGCCACTACGCCCTTCGTGGGGCGTGAGGGATTCGAACCCCCGGCACATGGGTTAAAAGCCCACTGCTCTGACCAGGCTGAGCTAACGCCCCTCCCGAGATTGTAGCCGCGGCTAGACCTGCTCTTCGCGCGGGGAGAGCGGCCCGCCGGGGCCCTCGGGCGGCCGTTCCCGCCGGTAGCGGTTGGTGATGGGGATCCGCCGGTCACGTCCGAAGGCCTTCGGGGTGATCTTGACCCCCGGCGGGGCCTGCCGCCGCTTGTACTCGGCTCGGTCGACCATCTCGACGATCTTTCGGACCAGCTCCGGGTCCGCCCCAGCCTCGAGGATCTCCTCGGGGGACCGATCCTCCTCCACGTAGTCCTCCAGGATCGGGTCCAGCACGTCGTAGGGGGGCAGCGAGTCCGTGTCGAGCTGCCCCGCCCGCAGCTCCGCCGTCGGCGCTTTCTCCATCACCCGGTCAGGGATCGGGGCCGGGTCGGTCTGCTTGTTCCGCCACCGGGCCAGCTCGTACACCAAGGTCTTTGGTACGTCCAGGAGCGGCGCGAAGCCGCCGGCCAGGTCGCCGTAGAGCGTCGAGTAGCCCACCGCCATCTCGCTCTTGTTCCCCGTCGCCAGGACGAGCGATCCGAACTTGTTGGACAGGGCCATGAGGTAGTTGCCCCGGATCCTGGCCTGGATGTTCTCCTCGGCGACGCCCTCCTCCGTCCCGATGAAGACGGCCGAGAGAGCCTCGAGGTACGCGTCGAACACACCGGTGATGGGGACCTCATCGATCCGGATGCCCAGGCGTCGAGCCACGTCCCTCGCGTCTTCGACGCTCTCGGGCGAGGAGTACTTCGACGGCATGGCCAGGGCGCGCACGGACTCCGGGCCGAGAGCATCCGCCGCCAGCGTGACGGTCATCGATGAGTCGATCCCTCCGGACAGCCCCACCACGACTTCCCGGAACCCGTTCTTGCGAACGTAGTCACCGAGCCCGAGGACGATGGCCCGGTACACTTCCTCGGCCTCCTCCGGCCAAGGCTCTCGGGTGGGGTCGGGGAGGGGCGGCTTCTCGGCCGGTTCCTCGCCGCCCTCCCCGGGGAGGAGGTCCACCACCAGCATGTCTTCCTCGAACGTCGCCGCGTGCCAGACCAGCTCGCCGTCGGGCGAGACGACCATGCTCCCCCCGTCGAACACCAGCTCGTCCTGCCCGCCCACGCAGTTCACGTACACGATCCACGCGCCGGTCTCCCGGGCCCGCGCCGCGCACACCTCCAGCCGCTCGTGGGTCTTGCGGCGATGGTACGGGGAGCCGTTGATGTTCGGGATCACCTGGACCCGTCCCGCGTACTCGTCGAACGGGGGGCCCGGTTTCCATGCGTCCTCGCAGATCGAGATCCCGAGCGTAGAGTCGGCCAGCCGAACGGAGCACCCCGCCTCGCCGGGGACGAAGTACCGTTGCTCGTCGAACACGCCGTAGTTCGGGAGCTTGTGCTTGTGGTAGCGGGCCTCGACGCGGCCCCCGCGGAGAAGTCCGGCGGCGTTGTGCAGGCCCCGATCGGTCCGGTCGACGAACCCGACCAAGACGGGACACCCGTCCGCGGTCCGCCTGGCAAGCTCATCCACGGCGCCGAGGTTGTCCTCGACGAAAGCCTTCCGGAGCACCAGGTCCTCCGGCGGGTACCCGGTGATGGCCAGCTCCGGGAAGCACACCAGGTCGGCCCCGTGTCCGGTGGCCTCCCTCGCCCACGCCGCCAGCTTCTCCACGTTGCCGTCGAGGTCGCCCACGGTCGTGTTGACCTGTCCGAGCGCGATGCGCACGCACCAAGGGTAGCGCGCCGAACGGGCCGCGGACGGGCGGTGCCTGCCGGCTACAGGCCGGCCAGGCGCGCCAGGGCCTTCACGTTCTTGAGCAGGTAGCGGCGGCCGGCTCGGTCCACGATCCCTCGCCGCTGGAGCTCCGAGAGGATCCGGGTCACGTTCTCCCGACTGCCTCCGGACAGGCTGGCGAGGTCGGCGTGGGTCACCACCGACGGCAGCATCACCCCATCCTCGGGAAGCTCCTCGAGGCTCGCGCTCACCAGTCCCAGGAGCCGTTTGGCCACCCGTCCCTTGAGGTCGAGGAAGAGCAGGTCCTCGACGAAGGACTCGGCCGACTGGATCTGTCGAGCCAGCGCCCGGAGCAGGCTTCGAGTGGCGGGAAAGTGCTGGGCCAGGAACCCGAGCCAGGACTCGCCGGTGACCGCCCACACGGTTGACTCTTCCAGGGCCTCCGCCGTGGCCGTCCGCCGCATGTCCCCGAGCACCCCGAGCTCCCCGAAGAACTGTGGGTGCTCCAGAGTGGTGAGGAGCTGCCGGTGCCCCGTCGCCGACACGGAGCTGATCTCCACGCGACCGGACCACAGGAACAGCACGTCGGGCGCGGGGTCGCCCTGGTGGAACAGGTACGTGCCGCGCCGGTAGTCGCGAACCAGGCCTTCGTCGATGAGGTCGCGGATGGCCTTTCGGGGGATCTCGGTGAGGAGGGGAGTATCGGCCATCGCGGCTTCGAGTCCGGCGAGGGACCGCACCGATCGGGCCATGTCGGGGATGGTAGAACGACGGCCGGCCGGCGGGAAGCGGCCGTCCCCGTTCCTCAGACGAAGCCGCCCGGAACGACGAACGGGCCCGGCGTACCGGGCCCGCCCGGCGACGTTCGACAGCGAAGACTAGACGGTCTTGCGGACCGTCTTGCGTACGGTCTTGCGCGCGGTCCTCCGCTTCGTCACGCGCGTCGCGGCGGCCTTGCCGGAGCTCTTGGCGGCCCTCTTGGCCGGCGCCTTGGGCTTCACCTTCTTCGTCGCCATCTCCGTTCTCACCTCCCTCTCAAGCGTTGGGACGTCCTCGAAGCTATCTGCAGTCTGGCGCCCGCGATCGACGCCTCGCTGTGACGGTGGTCACAGGTGTGGTCGTGACGTCGATCACCCTTGGTTCGGTGACGCTCGTCACACTTCACGCTGACTCGGTGACCGGTCAGCCGTCGAGCTCGGGAAGGTCGATCGGATCCGGCCGCGGGGTGCAGGCTCCGCAGTAGAGGGCGTCCTCCACCACCAGCGCCCGGGTCAACTCGGTGGCCCGGAACAGCTCGAGGATGTACGGATGCGTCTCGACGTGGTCCTCGCAGATGCCTCGCCCGCAGAAGCGGCAGACCCCCACCGCGGTCCTTCGGCAGTGCCAACAGTCCATGGTGGCTAATGCTGCCACGTTCGGCCGGCCTGCGGCTTGAGGGTCCCCTTGCGGAACGCTCTCGCCAGCAATCGGTCGAACCCCTCCCGGTCGAGGCGGAAGGCTCGCACCGGCGTTCGCGTTCGAACGGTGGCGGTTCTCGGCACGTCGAGGAGAAGCGCCACCTCCCCGAAATACGAGCCCGGCCCCATCACCTTCGGCTTCCCGCCCTCCTCCGACACCTCCACTTGCCCGGAGCGCAGCGCGTAGAACGCATCCCCGGGCTCGCCCTGCGCCACCACGGTCTCCCCGGGCGGGAGGGTCACCCACTCTCCGTGCGCCAGGACCTCCGAGAGCTCGTCGGGCTGGAGGTGCGAGAAGCATGGCAGCTCACCCAGCTCTGCCACCGCCTGAAGGGTGGGCGCCAGATCGGGGGCCCGGATCTCCTCCGCGAGGAGCCGGTCGAACGTTCCCTTGTCGATCTCGAAGACCTCGGCGTCCTCCGCCGCCCGGACCGTCGCCGACCGGGGCGCCGCCCGCACCAGGGCGAGCTCTCCGAAAGACTCGCCTCGGCCGAGGACCCGGATCACGCGCTCGTTGCCGGTTCGGGGATCCTCCTCCACGACCTGGAGGGTTCCCCGACGGACGACGAAGAACGCCTCTGCCCGTTCCCCCTGCCGAACCACCGGTTGCCCCCGGGACACGGCTCGCACCCGGACCCGGCCCGCGAGATCGGAGAGCACGTCATCGCCGAGTTCCTCGAAGACGGGGAGGGCGTCGATCAACTCCGCGGCTTCCACTCGCCACCGCGTCTCGAGGCGGAACCGGACCTGGTGCCACGCGGCTCGGGCCCGCCGGCCAAGCGCGCGGACGAGGGTCGCTGCCCCGCGGATGGCCGGGCCGCCCACGAAGAGGATCAGCGCCACCAGGAGCAGGCGGGTGACCAGTCCGCCGTTCCACAGTCGGGAGACGAGCCCGCCGAAGATGGCGCGCCAGAAGAAGAACGCGGTCCAGAAGGCGAAGACGGTGAATACCACGCCCACGATGCCGTACAACGCGAGCCCGATCTCCTGGAGCGTGAAGCGGGCTCCGGTCCGCAGCTTGTGCCACAGGTCGTGGCGGACAAAGGCCAGCGACATCGGCCGAAGGTCGGGGACCTGGATGAGGTCCGAGAGGATCCAGTAGCCGTCCAGCTCCAGGAGTGGAACCAGGTTCATGAACAGCACGAAGTAGTTGAGCAGCGCGAACTTGTACAGGATGGACGTGGCCGTCGACTCGGGGAGCGCGGACGCGAGCAGCGCCGCCGAGCCGGCCAGGATCATCTCCGCATACGGTCCGGCCCATGCCTGCACGATCCGCTGGCGCCGGTCCATCATCAGCCCGTCCGAGGCGTCGACGAAGAACGCGGGGCTGCCGAAGAAGATCATGAACCCGGCGCTCTTCACCCTCCTCCCGTAGTGCACCAGCACGACCGCGTGTCCCAGCTCGTGCGCGAAGGTCAGGAAGTAGTTCAGGCCGAGCAGGATCAGCCCCTCGGCCGCCGGAGACGCCTCGGTGAGCGTGAACCGCTGCGCCCGGAACAGCGTCACGAAGGCGATGAACCCAGCGATGGACACGCCCGCCGCCACGAGCTGCGCCCACGGCCGGAAGAGCCACTTCAACCCGTGACGGTAGGTCCACCGGACCAGCCGCTCGGCGTCCTTCCAGTCGATCGAGAGCGTTCGGACGAACTGCCGACCCTTGGCACGGGGGACGGAGACAAGGTGCAGGGCCCGTTCGACGGCCTCGTCGACGTCGAGATACCGCCGGTCCAGGAAGTTCCCCTCATGGAGCTGGAGCACGAGCTCGGCCACGCCGGAAAGGTCGAGGTCTCCGGACTCCCGGAACCGCTCGACCACGATCTCCTTCACGGTCCGGGTCCCGTCCATCAACCGGACGAGCTCGAGCTCGCCTGGCTCCAGCCGGTAGTGGATGAGGTCGCGGGGGTTGGCGATCATGGCGTAGTCGTTTCCCCACCGCAGCCGAAACTCCTTGATCTCGACGTCCTCGGCCAGTTTGGGACGGAGCCGCCCCGGGTCGAGTCGGTCGGCGAGACGCCTCCAGACGGAGCCTCGCTTGCGCCTGCGGCGAGGCGCGGTGGCGACCGTGGCCCACACGCCTTCCGGCGAACGTTTCGGCCGTCTCCCGTCGGATGACAGCGCCGCGGCGACGGCCTCGTAAACGGATCGGGCCCGAGGTCTTGTCATGCGGGGGCATCCTCGCTGTTCGGGGCGGAACCATCAAGGCTCGTCGTGGGGGGCCGGTGATGTGACGCTCGTCACCGCTCGGGCCTGCCCGACGGCACGTCCCCCCGGTGACCCCGGGCACCGCCGCACGTACAAGAACGGCCCTACAGTCGGGTCAGGTTTCCGGAAGGAGGGATCGAGATGCAGCCGAGCGCACTGGCCAAATACCGGATCGATGACCTGATCCGGGAGGCCGAGGTGGAGCGGGCCACCAGGCGTGTGCGGGCGGTCCAGGCGGCCGAGCGCAGGGCGAAGTTCCGGCGGATCGCCACCGCAGCGGTGACGATGCTGCTCTGGCCGGCCCGTCACTGAAGCGGCGCACCCCAGGGCGCCTCACGAGGGGAGTCGGTAGGACCGGCTCCCCTCCCCCTTTCTCTAGGATCGATACGGCCGGAGACCGACTGGGAAAAGGCAACGGGCCCGAGGCCGGGCCCGTTGTCAAGATGAGTGCGTCAGATCGGGACTGCTTAGTGGCGGCCCATCCGCTTCTTCGCGGACCCCTTCGCCTTGCTCGCGCTCTTGCTGGCCTTCTTGGCGGGCGCCTTCGGCTTGGCCTTCTTGGCTGGCATGTTTTTTCACCTCCTCCAAAGCTTTCCAATGTCTGTCGGCATGTTGGGGCCCCATTCTGGAGTCCCAGTTTCCACCCTGATGCCGATCTGCTGTAGGTCGGTTGGGGGATCCCATCGACGGGAGTCCAACCCGCCCTCACAGGATGGGGAGGTACCGCTCCAGCTCGTACGGGGTGACGTACGCCTTGTAGCCGTCCCACTCCTCGCGCTTGTTCCGCACCAGGTAGTCGAAGACGTGCCGTCCCAGGACCGCGTGGAGGAGCTCCGAGCCTTCGGCCTCCTTGATCGCCTCGTACAGGTCTTCGGGGAGGGACTCGATCCCAGCCTCGTGGCGCTCGTCCTCGGTCATCTCGTAGATGTTGTTGGAGGCTTCCGGGGTGAGCTCGTACTCCTGCTCGACGCCCTCCAGACCCGCCGCGAGCATAGCGGCGAAGGCTAGGTAAGGATTGCAGGCGGGGTCGGGTGAGCGGAGCTCGATCCTGGCCGCCTGCTCCTTGCCGGGCTTGTACATGGGCACCCGGACCAGCGCCGAGCGGTTCCGCCTGGCCCAGCAGATGTAGACGGGCGCCTCGTAGCCGGGGACGAGTCGCTTGTAGGAGTTCACCCACTGGTTCAACACCAGGGTGATCTCCCGGGCGTGGCGAAGGAGCCCGGCGACGTATCCCTTGGCCACCTTCGACAAGTGGTACTCGTCCGTGGCATCGAAGAACGCGTTCCGGTCGCCCTCGAACAGCGATTGGTGCGTGTGCATCCCGCTCCCGTTCACGGCCGAGACTGGTTTCGGCATGAAGGTGGCGTAGATGCCGAACTCCTGGGCAACCTCCTTCACGGTGAGCCGGTACGTCATGACGTTGTCCGCCATCGAGAGCGCGTCGGTGTAGCGCAGGTCGATCTCGTGTTGTGATGGCGCGACTTCGTGGTGGACGTACTCGACCGGGATGCCCACGGCCTCCAGGTAGGCGACCGTACGCTTCCGGTAGTCGGTGGCCACGTCGAGGGGCGTGAGGTCGAAGTAGCCGCCCTTGTCGAGGAACTCGGTGGTCTCCGAGTCCTTGAAGTAGAAGTACTCGAGCTCGGGCCCGACGTAGAACGTGTACCCGAGCTTCGTCGCCCGTTCCACCTGCCGTTTGAGCACCAGACGGGGATCGCCGTCGAACGGCGTCCCGTCGGGATTGTGGATGTCGCAGAACATCCGGGCCACGCGGTGCTCCGACTTCCACGGGATGATCTGGAATGTCGACGGGTCCGGACGGGCCACCATGTCCGATTCCTGGATCCGCGAGAAGCCTTCGATCGACGAACCGTCGAACCCCATCCCCTCGGTGAATGCCGTCTGGAGCTCCGACGGCGTGATGGCGAAGGACTTCAGAAACCCCAGAACGTCCGTGAACCACAAGCGGATGAACCGGACCCCCCGCTCCTCGACGGTCCGGAGCACGAACTCCGCTTCGTTGGTGAGAGCCATGTACTTCCTCCCTCGTCCGCCCGAGGGTAGCCGACCCTGCGGACGGAGCGGATGCCCTGGCGTTACGGGGAGGTAAATTCCGCCGCCCCCAGCGGAGGTGCGGGGTACCATGCGGCCGTGAAGGCCGAGGCGGTCTTGGCGCAAGCCGAGGAGCTCGGGATCAGGTACGTCCGGCTGTGGTTCCCGGACGTTCTGGGGTTCCTCAAGTCGTTCGCCGTTCCGCTGGAGGAACTGGACAAGGGGTTCCGTGAGGGCATCGGCTTCGATGGATCGGCCATCGAAGGCTTCGCCCGCGTCGAAGAGGCCGACATGCTGGCCCGACCCGACCCCGCGACCTTCCGAGTGTGGCCATGGCCTGGAGAGGAGCCCGTCGGCCGGCTCCTGTGCGACATCACGCATCCGGATGGGACGCCCTTCGAGGGTGACCCACGCCAGGTCCTCAAACGAAACCTGGCGCGTGCGGGGGAAGCGGGCTACACGCTCGTCGCCGGCCCGGAGATCGAGTTCTTCGTGTCCCGGTCGTCCGAGCGATTCGAGCCTCTCGACCACGGCGGGTACTTCGACCTGACGACGGTGGAAGTCGCCGACGACCTGCGGAAGCGCGCCGTGGCGGCCCTGGAGTCGCTCGGGGTGCGCGTGGAGATGGTCCACCACGAGGATGCTCCCAGCCAGCACGAGATCGATCTGTCGCCAGGGGAGGCGCTCGCCGTCGCGGACGGCATCATGACCCTCCGGCTCGTCCTCAAGCAGGTGGCCCGAGAGCTCGGGCTGTACGCCTCGTTCATGCCGAAGCCGGCCCCGGGGATCCAGGGGTCCGGGATGCACACGCACTTCCGGTTGTTGGAGGGGGATCGCTCCGCGTTCTTCGATGCGACCGACGAGGCTCGCCTCTCGAAGGTCGGTCGCTCGTTCATCGCCGGCCTGTTAGAGCACGCTCCCTCCCTCACCGCGGTCACCAACCAATGGGTGAACTCGTACAAGCGGCTGGTGCCGGGATTCGAGGCGCCGGTTCACGTCTGCTGGGCCCGGCGGAATCGCTCGGCGCTCGTCCGGGTTCCGGTCGACCGTCCGGACGACGAAGGAGCGTGCCGGATCGAGTATCGGGCTGCCGATCCGGGCTGCAACCCGTACCTGGCCTTCTCGGTTCTCCTTGCCGCAGGCCTGGACGGTGTGCAACGGGAACTCGAGCCCCCTCCGGAGGCCACGGACAACCTCCATGCGATGTCGGAGCAAGAGAGGCGGGCCGCCGGCATCCGGTCGCTCCCCGACAACCTCCACGACGCCGTCGCGGAGATGGAGCGCTCCGAGCTCGTCGCCGACGCTCTGGGAGAGCACGTGTTCGAGTGGTTCATCCGCAACAAGCGGGAGGAGTGGCAGTCCTACCGGGCGTACGTGACCCCATGGGAGATCGACCGCTCGTTCCCGCTGCTGTGAGGGGGTCCAGGGGGGCAGCAGCCCCGCGAGGCGAGGCAGAGCGGATCAGGCTGCTGCATGCCCCCTGGTCGAAGCGCCTCGCCGAAGGCGAGGGACTGAGAAGGTGGAACAGGCCATGAGTGCCCGGACGTCCCCCGAGATCCTCGGCCGCGCGCTCGCGGCGGCCCCCGATCCCGAGCTGGCTCGCCTTGCCCTGTCGCGGATCGGAGAGAGTGCGGTCGCCAGGGGCCTCCTCACCGAGCCGGGGGCGCTGGAGCCCGCCATCCTCCTCCTGGGGTTCTCCACTGCAGCCACGGACTTCCTGGTGGCCCACCCGGACGAGGCGGGGCTGTTCGCCGACACGAGGCCTCGGGGTCGAGACGAGCTCCTGGCCGAGGCGGCCGACGACGTCGCCCGCCAGGGGACCCGCGCCGGCCTCCGGCGATTCCGGCGAAGGGCGCTCCTCCGGGTGGCCAACCGCGATCTGGCGGGGGCGCCGTTCGAGGAGGTCGTCCTGGAGGTCAGCGCGATGGCCGAGGCGTGCCTGGAGGTGGCGGTCCAAGAGGCGGCGGGCGAGCGGGCCGGGCCCGGCGGCATCCGCCTCGCCGTGATCGGGATGGGGAAGCTCGGCGGCGGGGAGCTCAACTACTCGAGCGACGTGGACGTGTTGTTCGTCCACGATCCGGGCGGGGCCGAGGCTCAGGACGCGGCGTCTCGGTGGGCGGCCGCCGTCATCGCGCTGCTGACCGAGCCCACCAACGACGGCGTGGCCCTGCGGCTGGACGCGTCGCTTCGCCCGGAGGGAAGGGCCGGGCCGCTGTCGCGGTCCCTGGCATCAACCCTGGAGTACTACCGGCGGCATGCGGCGACGTGGGAGCGCCAGGCGTTGCTCAAGGCCCGGCCGGTGGCCGGCGACCGAGCCCTGGGCGGGCAGCTCCTCGACGAGCTGGCCAACGTGGTCTACGCGGACCACCTGGAGCCCTCCGCGATCGAGGACGTCCGCAACATGAAGGTACGGATCGAGGAGTACGTGCGGGCCCGGGGAAAGGAAGCCGTTGAGGTGAAACGGGGGCGGGGCGGGATCCGGGACGTGGAGTTCGCGGTGCAGCTGCTCCAGATGGTCCACGGGCGGCGCGATCGCGCCCTTCGGGAGCCCAACACGCTCCGAGCCCTGTCCGTCCTGGCCGGAGAGGGCTACCTCTCGGTCGCCGATGCCGACACCCTCGCGGCGTCTTACCGCTTCCTTCGCACCCTCGAGCACCGCCTCCAGATCGCCCGGGACCTCCAGACCCACGAGCTGCCCGAGGAAGGAGCCACGCTGACCCGGCTGGCTCGTTCCCTGGGCCTGGGCGACGGCGACGCGTTGAGGGCCGCCTACGAGGAGCACGCCGAGGTCGTGCGCGGGCTCCACGAGAAGCTCTTCTACCGGCCGCTCATGGAGGCATTCGCCGGCCCTCGGGCTCCCCAGCCCGGGAGGGAGCGGCCGGCCACCGAGGAGCTTCTATCGGGACTCGGCTTCGCCGATCCGGCTGCGGCCTATGTGCGATTCGCTGGACTCACGGACCCGGCAACACGTCTGGGGAAGGTGCTCGGACACATGTTCCCTGTGGTTGCCCCGGCCCTGGCGCTGTCCCCGAACCCCGACGCCGCCTTGGTGCGGCTGGAGCGCGTGGCGGAGCGCCTCCGCGAGGATCCCGAAGCGGCGGATCTCATGGCCTCCAACCCCGGCGTCGCCCGTCGAGTCTCCGTGGCGGTGGCGGCGTCCTCATGGCTCTCGGATCTGCTGGCCACTCGGCCCGAGGCGGTCGCCACGGTGGCCCGGGGTGGAGGGCCCGATGCCGAGCTGAGACCCGAGGACGCTCTGCTCGCCCTCGGGGCGTCGTACGCGGCCGGCGAGCTCCCCGTTCCCACGTCGGGAAGGGCGCTCGCTGCGGCGGCCGATCGCGTCGTGGCCGAGGCGGTACGTCGAGCGGGCCCGGCCTTGCCGTTCGCCGTGATCGGCCTGGGGAAGCTCGGGGCCGAGGAGCTGAACTTCGCCTCCGATCTGGACGTCGTGTTCGTGTACGAGGGGGAGGGTCCCGAGGGGTTCGAGGACGCCGAGCGGGCCGCTGCAGCGGTCCTCGCGGAGATCCGGGCCGCTGGGTACGAGGCCGACGCGGATCTGCGTCCCGAAGGTCGGAGCGGGCCGCTGGCCCGGTCGCTGGCCGCCTACCTGGAGTACTGGGAGCGCTGGGGGCAGACCTGGGAGTTCCAGTCGCTCCTGAAGGCGCGGTTCGTCGCCGGAGACGAGCTGCTCGGCCGGAGGTTCCTGTCCGCGGCCGAGGACTTCGCCTACCCCGACGTGCTTCCCCTCGAACGGATCGCGGAGATCCGCCGGATGCGCGTCCGGATGGAGGAGGAGCGGGTTCGGCCCGCCGACGCCAGGCGGTTCCACTTCAAGCTGGGGCACGGCGGGCTGGCGGACGTTCAGTTCGCGGTGGAGCTGTCCCAACTCCGGCACGGGCGGGAACATCCGTCGGTCCGCCGCCGCCACACCCTGGAGGCGCTCGAGGCGCTGGCGGAGGCCCGGCTGGTCGAGGACAGCGTGGCTCTGGTCCTCGGGGAGGCCTACGTCTTCCTCAACGAGATCAAGAATGCCCTCGAGCTGGAGCGACGTGTTCCCGCGGCGGCCCTGCCGCCGACCCCCGAGGGCCAGGCGGCCCTGGCCCGGGGGCTCGGGTACGTTGAATACCCGCGCCAGCGGTTCATCGAGGATTACCGTCGCATCACCCGGCGAGCACGCGGGGCCATGGAGCGCGTGTTCTACGGGGAAGGCGCAGGCGACCGGTAGTCACTATTGACTAGTCCCGTCCACCAGCCCGACGGATGACGCCCCGGCGCGGACGCGACACACTTCCGTTCCAAGTCGAAGGAGGCTCGATGAAGGTCCTGGTGGCGGACGAGGTACGGCTCTCGGTGAAGCACTCTCTGAACTCGATCGCGGGGGTGCAGGTGGTGGGACAGGCCCGAAACGCCGAGCTGGCCGAGTCCCTGGCCGGGTTCACCAAGCCGGACGTGATCCTGGTCGATGTGGAGGCCTCGGGTCCCCGAGGCGTGGCCACCGCGAGGGAGCTGCGAGACCTCGTACCCGAGGTCCGGGTGCTGCTGCTCGGCGAGGCGGACAGCCGCCACCTGGTGACCCAGGCCGCCCGCGCGGGCATCCTCGGCTGCATCGTCGACCGGGCGGACCCGACGGAGCTGCTGGAGGCCATCCGCGGGGCGATCCACACCCGTCAGGTCGGGTTCCTCGACCTCACCGGCAACTGAACCCCAGGGGATAGCGGAGCCATTCGGAGGCAGAGGCGGCAAGGGCCCCGCCGACCGTCCGGCGGGGCCCTCGTCTATCGGAAAGCGCCTTCAGTCAGGGCTTCACGGTCGTGGTGGCCGAGGCCGTATTGTTCCCGGAGTTCGGATCCGGAGAGACCGCCGTCACCTTCGCCGTGTTGGTGATGAGTCCCTTCGCCGAGGGCTTCACCATGATGGTGATGATGACGCTCGTCTTGTTGGCGAGCGCGCCCACGGTGCAGATCACCTGACGCTTCTCCGGCTTGACCGTGCACGTCCCCTTGGTCGTGTTGGCCGACCCGAACCCGGCGTTCTTGGGCAGGGTGTCGGTGACGCTTACGCCCGTGGCGTCCGCTGGCCCGTTGTTGGTGACCGTGATCGTGTAGGTGAGCTGCTGCCCGATGTGCGCCGGGTCGGGCGCGTCCGTCTTCGTGATCACAAGGTCGGCGCCGCATCCGGCCCCAGCCCCCCCGAACTGTGTGGTGTTGGGCACTCGCCACGCCACGACCTCCTGGAAGGGGGAGTCTGGCAGGCCGTCGTCGAAGTCGGGGTCGCGCGTCGGGCCGGGATCGAAGATGTCGTTCGCCAGGTGGGTGTCGTTGAAGAAGGGGATCGCGTGGCAGTTGTCTGCGACCAGCCCCTGGTAGTCGCCGAAGAACAGGCCTGAGGGGGACACCGGAGCGTTTCGTTGCGGGTCGGTGGCGTCGTGGGTCAGGCGGACGTCCGTGAAAGTCTGCCCGCCGTTATTCGACCGGCTGAGGAAAACGTCCGTGAAGAAGTTCCCGGGATGGGTCCCGTCGATGACGTCCAGGCGCCGGTCGAAGTAGGCCACGTTCACCTGCCCCGATGGCGTCACGGCGACGTATGGCTGGAACTGATCCGCGTTCACGTTCGGCCCGTCGTTCGCCGTGACGATCACCGGGTTCCCCCAGGTGAGCCCGCCGTCGGTGGACTTCACCACGAGGATGTCGCCCTCACGACCATCCTCGTCGGTCGCGGGGTTCGTCGCCGGCCGGTACTCGGCGTAGGTGATGTACAGCTCGCTGCTCGGCCCCACGGCCATGATGGGGATGGAGAGGTTGCGGAAGGACTGCCCCGGGTAGGTGCGAGGCAGGGGACGGATGCTGTCCGCCAGGCCCGTCCGAGTCCAGGTGAGTCCACCGTTGGTCGTTCTGGCCGTCTCCACCGTGGCAACGCCGGCCGACTGCGTCGCGTACTGCAGCCAGGTTGCGTAGAAGGTGTCCGGGTTCTGAGTATCGGCCACCACGTGTACCCCGATCACCAGGGGTTCCACGTCGGAGATCGGGACCGGGGTGTCTGGCCAGGTCTGCCCGCCGTCCGTCGACCGCTCGCACACGATCTGCTGCTTGGCCGGTTGGATGTTCTGCCCCCAGCACGCGATGATGAGCCCGGTCTGGCCGTTGCCGTCCGCGCCGGCGTTGTTGACGGCGAAGGTGTTCTTATCGTCGAGGAAGAGCTCCTGCTGGGCCGGACTCGTGTAGAAGTTGATCGGGATCCGGGGTCCCCAGGTCTGGCCCCCGGGCTGGAGATCCGTCGCCGACACGCTCTGCCAGCGGTGGAGCGTCATCCCCCAGCCGTTGCCGCTGGGGAACGGCGGCGAGTCCAGGACCATGGTGTAGGCGTTGCCCTCGTCGTCGAACTGGATCCACACGTCGGACGTGATGTACTCCTCACCGAAGTCACCGCCGCCGCCGCGGGTACCGTCTTCGGCCCCGGTTCCGTCCTTCGTGGGGTCGTCCTCGGGATAGCAGGTGTTCTGGTCCGGCCAGCTCTCTGGGGGCGCCTGCGCCGCAGGGCACACGTCGAGCTGCCCGAGATCCTTCCAGCTCACCCCTCCGTCGAACGAGACGTAGGTGCCGATCTTGAACTCGTACTCGGCGAGCGAATCGGGATCCTTGTTGTACATCTTCGATCCCGCCACGAGGATGTTGGGGTCCACGGGGCTCTGGGCAATGTGGGGCTCGGAGTGCGACCGGTACGCCAGGTTCGGGTCACTGGCCAGGAATTCCTGGAGACCTGGCGGGTTGTCGACGTCCGGCGGGATCTTCCGGCGCCCGGTGATGAAGGTGGATATTCCCTTGTACGAATCATTCACCACGGTGAAATACGGCACCACGATCAGGTAGTAGCCGGACGGTTCCGGGATGGTGAAGTGTTCGTCGACGCCGGCGGATTCGCCGGAGCTTCCCACCCGCGGCCCTCGGTTACCGGCAGCATCGCTCCGGTAGATGAACAAGTCGACGTCCGTGTCGTCGCGGAAGTCGGTCAGGTCGACTTGGACACCCCCTCCCTGCGTGTCCCAGAACGACGGGGCAACGTCCACGTTGAGCAGGGTGACGTCGCAGTAGTTCAGCAGGGTCTTGGGCGTGCCGCACACGGGGTCGCCGGTGAAGCCCGAGGTATTCGCGCCCGAGTCGACTGGCCCGTTCCAAGTCTGAGGCGAGGTGGCCGGAGTGATGATGACGTTTCGGTCGACCGAATCGGCTCGGGCGACGTTTTGCACTCCCACTGCTGCTACGAGAGCGACGGCCGCTACAAAGGCCACTCTGGCACGTCTCGGACCCATCTCGGTTCCCCCTCCGATCGCCAAGTCCCTCGATGACTAGCCCGTTCCTACCAGTCGTCCAGGGCCGGAGTCTAGTCCGATTTGGCTAGTTTCCCCGCGATGGCTGGCCCGGTTGAGCTAGCCCACGATCGGCGTTGGGTGGATGGGGGCTCGCTGGAGTGCGCGGCGAAGCGGAAGATCGTCCAGTCGAACGATCTCCCGATTGAGGCTCCCACCCCTTAGAACCCTGGATGGAACCTAGATGTCGTAATAGAGGTAGAACTCGTGAGGGTGCGGCCTGAGCCGCATCTCGTCGACCTCGTGCTTCCGCTTGAACTCGATCCAGGTGTCGATGACGTCTTGGGTGAACACGCCCCCTTCGAGCAGCCACTGGTGGTCAGCCTCCAGGGCGTCGAGGACCTCCTCCAGCGAGCCCGGCACCTGCTTCACCTGTGAGGCCTCCTCGGGGGGGAGGTCGTACAGGTCCTTGTCGATCGGCTCCGGCGGCTCCGTCTTGTTCTTCACCCCGTCCAGCCCGGCCATCAGCATCGCGGAGAACGACAGGTAGGGGTTGCACGAGGGGTCCGGGGACCGGAACTCCAGACGCTTCGACTGCGGTGACTTGTAGTACACGGGGATCCGCACGCAGGCGGAGCGGTTCCGCTGCGAGTACACCAGGTTGATGGGGGCCTCGTAGCCCGGGACGAGCCGCCGGTAGGAGTTGGTGGTGGGCGCGCAGAATGCCAGGAGCGCCGGCGCGTGGGCCAGCAGCCCCCCGATGTACCACCGGCACATGTCGGAGATCTGCGCGTACCCCAGCTCGTCCCAGAACAGGTTCTCGCTGCCGTTCCACAGGCTCTGGTGGGTGTGCATCCCCGAGCCGTTGTCCATGAAGATGGGCTTGGGCATGAAGGTGACCGTCTTGCCGGCCTGTCGCGCCGTGTTCTTGACCACGTACTTGTACTTCATGACGTTGTCCGCGGTCTTCACCAGCGTGTCGTAGCGGATATCGATCTCGGCCTGACCCGCCGTGCCCACCTCGTGATGGTGCACCTCCACCTGGACCCCGACCTTCTGGAGGTTCGCCACCATCTCGCTGCGCAGGTCCTGGTAGTGGTCCATGGGCGGGACGGGGAAGTAGCCCTCCTTGTACCGGGGCTTGTACCCGAGGTTCTTGCCGGCCTCCTCGGCCCCGGAGTTCCACGCTCCTTCTACGGCGTCGATGTGGTAGTAGCCCTCGTGCTGGTTCTGGTCGAACCGGATCGAATCGAAGATGTAAAACTCGAGCTCGGGCCCCCAGTAGGACGTCTCGGCGATGCCGGTCTGCCTCACGTACAGCTCGGCCTTGCGGGCGATATATCGAGGATCTCGCGTGTACATCTCGCCGGTGACGGGATCGCGAACGAAGCAGTTGATGACGAGCGTCGAGTGAGTGGTGAAGGGGTCGATGAAGGCGGCGCTCGGGTCGGGAACCAGGAGCATGTCCGATTCCTGGATCTCCTGGAAGCCCCGGATCGAGGAGCCATCGAACCCGAAGCCGTCCTCGAAGCTCTCCTCGGTGAGCTCGGATACGGGGACGGAGAAGTGCTGCATCAGGCCCGGCAGGTCACAGAACCGCAGGTCCACTACTTGGGCGTCTGCTTCCTTGGCCAGGGCCAGGACATCCTTGGGCGTGCTCATTCACCCCTCCTCGTGGGTCGGCCGGCGGAAGCGTACCCGGGACGCCGTTGCTCCGTGGTTTCCGGCCGGTAAATTCGGTGTAAACAGCCTCAGCCTGCGTGGGTACGTAGAAGGACTACCGAGGGGCGAGAGGTCACCCTCTGGTAGCGGCTCACGATTCGGCGGCCCGGTAGCCGACGCCGCGGACGGTCTCGATCAGATGCTCGTGCTCGGGGCCCAGCTTGGCCCGCAGGCGGCGGACGTGGACGTCCACCGTCCGGGTTCCCCCATAGAAGTCGTAGCCCCACACCTCGCGCAGCAGGCGGGCCCTTGAGAACACCCGCCCGGCGTTCTGGCCCAGGAACCGCAGCAGCTCGAACTCCTTGTACGTGAGGTCCAACGGGCGACTTCCCACGGCCACCTGATACGTCTCGACGTTGATCGTCACCGGGCCGAGTCGCACCACCGCCTCCCCTGCTTCCCCTCTGCGGGCCAGGTGCATAGCCAGGCGGAGTTTGAGCTCCTGCTCGGAGCAGTCCCGGTGGACGAAGTCGTCGGCCACTTCGTGCCAGGGGAGCCGGTCGAGCCCGCCTCGCGGCAAGACGACGATGACTCCGACCGGGGAGCCGGCGGCCGCGAGAGCCGAGAGGACCCGAAGGCACGTCTCCGGGTCCTCCTCGCCATCGGCCACCACCAGGTCGGGAGCCAGGTCCGGGAGCCGGGCCAGGGCATCCGGCGATAGGGGCTCCGCCTTGAGGTCTGCCCCGAGCGTCGAAGCCGCGGGAAGGACCTCGTGGGGAGGGCGGTCGGTGAGGAACAGGACGCGGCGCACCGGCAGCGAGGGTAGCAGGGCCCCCAGTCTCGGGGGAGAGCCTGCGGTACCCTCGGGACGATGTCCCCCGCGAGGTTCCTTTCCCGCCGATACGGCGCCGCGGCCGAGGCGTTCACGGTGGGCACCGAAGACGGGATCCCTCTTACGGGCACCCGTCTGGGGACCGGGCCCGCGCCCGCGCTGGTCCTCTGTCACGGGTTCTTCGGGTGGCACCGCAAGCCTCGGATCGCCGCGTTGGCCGAGGCGCTGTCACGGTGGTTCACGGTGTACGCGTTCGACTTCCGCGGGCATGGACGGAGCGGTGGGCTCTGCACCTACGGGGACCTCGAGTACCTGGACGTGGACGCGGTCGCCCGGCGCGCGCGGGAAGAGGTGGACGGCCCGGTCGTGACCATGGGGGTCTCGATGGGCGGCATCGCCGTGATCCGCCAGGCTGCCCTTCGCGGCGGCGTCGACGCCGTGGTGGCGATCTCCACGCCCGCCCGCTGGGATGGCCACGCCTCGGCGGCGGTGCGGAGGATCAGGAGGATGACCGACACGAGGAGCGGTCGACGGCTGGCCCGGCTCCTGGGGGTGCGCCTGTCGGAAACGTGGAGCCACCCGGAGGATCCCGAAGCCGTGGTGGGGCGGATCGCACCCACCCCGCTGATCCTGGTGCACGGCCGAGATGATCACTTCTTCGAAGAGGACGAGGTCTGGCGGCTGTATCGCCGGGCCGGCCGGCCCAAGCGCCTCCTGCTGGCCCGCCGGTTCGGCCACGCTGAAGACGGCCTCAACCCCGCCCTCGCCGACCTGCTGGCGAGACGGGTCCTCCAGGCCCTGGGCCGGCCCTTGCCGAGCCCCGCCGTGGATCCGGGAGCGTCCGGCCTCACGGAGGGCGCTACCCCCGGCGTTCCATCCTCGTGAGGCCGCCTCCGTTCCAGTTGTTCCTGGACACGCATCGCGAGGACGTCTACCGGTTCCTCGTCTACCTGGTCGGCCCGGGTGAAGCGGAGGACTGTTTCCAGGAGACGTTCCTGTCGGCGCTTCGAGCCTATCCCCGGCTGCGGGACGCCTCGAACCTCAAGTCGTGGGTCCTGACCATCGCCCACCGGAAGGCGCTGGACTCGCACCGGGCCCGACGCCGTCGCCCCGAGCCGGTCGAAGTCGTACCCGAGGAAGCCTCCGGGCCCAGCCTCGACGGCGAAGCCGCCGATCCGGTGCTGTGGCGGGCCGTGGGGGGGCTGCCTCCCAAGCAGCGAGCCGCGGTGGTCCACCGGTTCGTCGGCGACCTCCCGTACCGGGACATCGCCAAGGTGATGGGGACCACGGAGGAGGCGGCACGTCGGAGTGTGCACGAGGGAGTGAGGAAGCTGCGGGAGGTGTGGAGGGCATGACGGATGTGGAGCGCGCGCTGGCGAGGGCATGGAGTGGGACGGCCGAGGCCGCCGAAGCGGCGGCCCGGCGTGTCGCCGAACGCGCCGCGGCCGACGGCCTGGCCGACGTGGCGTACGGGTGGGCGGATTCGCCATTCGGCCCGCTGCTGGTTGCGGCCACACCTCGAGGCCTGGTCCGCCTGGCGTATGAGCACGAGCAGCACGAGCATGTGCTGGAGGAGCTGGCCGAGTCCATCTCCTCCCGCGTGCTGGAGGCCCCAGGACGTCTCGATGAGGTTCGCCGGGAGCTCGAGGAGTACTTCGTCGGCCGGCGCCACCGGTTCGAGGTCCCCGTGGACTGGACCCTCATCACCGAGGGGTTCCCCCGACGGGTCCTCCGGGCCACCGCCCGAGTGCCGTACGGGGGGGTCACCACCTACGGCGACGTGGCCCGCCGGGCGGGAAGCCCCCGGGCCGCTCGGGCGGCCGGCAACGCGCTCGGGTCCAACCCGATCCCGATCGTGGTCCCGTGTCACCGAGTCATCCGTTCCGGGGGCGAGCTCGGAGGCTACGGGGGCGGTGGGCCTGAGCGAAAGGCCTTCTTGCTTCGCCTCGAGGGTGCGGTCGACTGAAGCGTCGACTGAAGGGGTAGCCTGCCGGGGTGAGGAAGGCCGCCATCGTCCTCGTCATCCTGGCGATCCTCGCCCTTGGTAGTGACCTGGTACTGGGCTCGGTGGCAGAAGCTCGGCTCGCCGAGGTGGCGCAGAATCGGTTGGGCCTCACCCATCGGCCCACGGTCGACCTGGAGGGTTTTCCGTTCTTCCTTTACGCGGTGCGACGCCGGTTCCCCGCGGCCTCGCTGGAGGTCCGAGACATCCGCGCGCGGGG
Source organism: Actinomycetota bacterium (assembly GCA_036001425.1). Lineage (GTDB taxonomy): Bacteria > Actinomycetota > UBA4738 > UBA4738 > CALAEC01 > DASYVD01. Next base: position 796 of record DASYUI010000019.1, on the reverse strand, counting down.
GCTGACGGTTGACCGGTTCACTCTCGAGCTGCGGGACGTGCGGTTGGATTCCATGGCCGCACTGACGGGCGGGGAAGGCACCATCACCGCCAGCCGCGGGCGGGGGACGGTCGAGGTGACCCAGGAGTCGCTCGGGGCATACCTGGAGCGAGTCGGGGTACCGTTCCGGATCGAATTCGTGGGGTCGTCCCGGGTCCGCGTGTCCGGAACCGCGACGGCTCTGGGCAAGGACGTGGAGGCTTCGGCCGAGGGAGAGCTCGCGGTGACCGAAGGGTCGCTCGAGTTCCGGCCGGAGCGCATCCAGGTGGGCGACGGGACCCGAGTGCCCCCCTCCGCGCTGGCCTTCCGGGTCGACCTGCCCGAGGTGGTCCCGCGACTCGCCTACGACGGCATCACCGTCGAGGGTGGACGGGCCATCCTCGCGTTCCGCATCCGCGGCGCCGTCGTGCCGCTCTGATCTTCCCTGGGCGATGCGGGCCGCTTCGCCACCCGAGTGGCCCACCGGATATGCTCGTCCCCCTTCGGGAGAGACGACCATGACGAACGACACCATCCCGGCCCACGGAGGCGAGCTCGTGGACTTGGTTGTCACCGGCGACGAGGCCGGTGGCCTCGCGGCCGAGGCCGAGCACCTGCCGAAGATCGCTCTGGGCCGTCGGGAGGGATCCGACCTCGAGATGCTCGCCGTGGGAGCGCTCTCGCCCCTGCGGGGCTTCATGGCGGAGAAGGATTACCGGTCGGTGATCGACGAGATGCGCCTGGCGTCGGGCCCCGTGTGGAGCATCCCCATCACGCT
>DASYUI010000018.1:0-62294 GCA_036001425.1 Actinomycetota bacterium | reverse complement strand
CCGGGGGATTCACCCCCGGGCGCCCGTCGTTCTCCTCCGGCTCCCGCTATCCGGTGGTCGTCTCCACGATCACCGGGTTGGGTGACGGAGCGTTGTTGGGGAACAGCGCCAGGATCGGCGGGTTGTCCCCGGCGCCTGCGGACCCCTGGTCCACCATGATCGGGGCGCCGGCGTCACAGTCGCCCCCGTCCCAGAAGCCGTGGCACACGAGTGGGTCGATGACCAGAGCCGGGTCGGTCGCGTCGAGCGTGAGGTTCCACGTGCCCGTGCCCTCGTCGAACTCACCGGCGGAGTCGCACACGAACCCGGGAACATCGCCCGAGAAGGTGCCGGTGCACGCCTCCACACGGTACGCCAGCTCGGACTGGCCGGTGCTCAGGCCGATGGCCTGGGCATCGACCGCAACGCCGATCAGGTTCCCGTTGTAGTTGTTGTAGTCCGGGAAGTAGGTCTGCGCGCAGTCGTCGAAGGGATCGGCCAGCGAGAGATCGAACAGACAGACCGGAGCCCCCGGCTCGGCCAGCTTGACCACCAGGTAATCGGCCATCAGCTCGGGGTCGGCGAAGACGCCGTCGGCGCCGGCGTCGACCAGCACGTCGACCTCCAGCGTCTCGCTGACGTTGTGCACGCCCCAGGTCTGCACGCCGAACTCGACTGGTTCCGTGGGCTCATCTCCGTTGGTGAGGAACTCGATCCAGGTGAGGCCGACGAGCTCGTCGGTGCCCGTGGGCTCTCCGTCGGGGTCACCGTTGATCGTGTTCCCGGTGAAGGAGCGCGCCCCCACCGCAACGATGTCCTCCTCGCCCCGGCTGCCCGGGTTATCGGTGGTTCCCAGCAGGTAGAGATCTCCGTACGAGCGTCCCGCGGCCGGGCCCTCGGTCATCTCCATCGTCGCCGGGCCACCGGTGAGGTCGAGCGAGGACTCGGATAGGCCGTTGTCTGCCGTGGCCAGGGGTGCGACGTGCCACGAGACTCGCAGGGTGTCGCCGGGGCTCCCACCCTGGACGATCTTCACCGTGCCGTCCATGTTGGGATGGAAGTAGTACCAGCCGTACTCCTGCTCGAACTCCTCGATGAAGCCCGGCCTCACGTTTACCCTGACCCACACCTTGCGCGTCCCGTCCGGCGGGAGCGTGAACGAGCGGCTCGAGCCGAATGACGACCCATTCACGGACACGCCCAGCCCGGTGACATTGGGATCGAAGTCGAAGTACCGATCGCTGATCGTCACCGTGTAAGGGTGTGCCTTGTTGTCGAAGTTCCTGACCCGGAAGCTACGGGTCGCGGACCGGTCCACCGGCGTGGGCACCAGCCCGAACGACAGGCTTCCCGGCCAGGCCACCGAGCGGGCCTTCGCGGATTCGTACGCCTGTACCCGGCCCGCGCCCATCGCGGTGGCGGACACGGGAGTGGTCAGGTCGTTGTTCTTCATGTTTCGCGTGGCCTGGTTCATCAGAACGGCCTTGATGAGCCTCGGTCCCCATCTCGGGTGGAGCTGGCGGAGCAGCGTGGCCACACCCGAGACGTGCGGCGCCGACATCGAGGTCCCGGAGAGCTCGGCCGCCTCGTCACCCGTGCCCACGGCTGCCGCCGAGATGTTGAACCCCGGCGCGGAGATGTCGGGCTTGAGATCGCTGGTGAGCCGAGCCGGCCCCTCCGACGTGAAGTCCGTCAACGCGTCGTCGAACCCGGGAACCGGGGTCGGCGTGTCGCTCAGCGTGACGTTCACGGTCACCGTGTTGAAGGTCGTCGGGTAGTTCGGGCTCACTGTGTCGAAGAGCACGGCTCCGTCCGCGCCTGAGATCATGACGACGGGAATCGTGATCTGGTCGCCGAAGGCCCCGGGGCCAAGCCCGAAAGGCAGCCCGCCGAACAGCGACACGAACACGACGGCCGTCGCCCCGGCGTTCTGGGCGTTGAACGCCTTGAGCGAGCCGTCGCAGTCCCCGGCACCTGTCGACCCCTTGTACACCAGGACCGTCTGGCCAGTCAGCGAGCCCGGGGGCAGAGCGGCGCAGAACATCGCGTCGGACGGATCCGTGCTGGCATCGTCGACGGCCCTGCCGTCGAACAGATCGTCGGTCAGCCCACCGCCTGGCAGGTCTCCCGACCAGTCTTGGTGGACCATGATCCCGTTGTCCGGGAGCACTACGCCCGGTGGGCTGTTCACGGTCAGCTGCGTTGCCAGGAACTCGTCGATCGAGGCCGCCACCCCAATGACTCCGCGAGCCGTGGCAGGCGTCCCGGTGACATAGGCAGATCCGCCTGTGGCCTGGTTCCCCGAGTTGCCGGCGGAGGCCACGAACACCGTTCCGACGTCGACCACCCGCTGGGCGGCTCGAGCTTCGACCGAGTTCAGCGTGCCGTAGGTGACCCCTCCCGAGAACGAGAGGACGTCGGCCCGGTCCTTGGTGTTGCCGTCCTGGTTCGGGTCCACCGCCCGCTCGTACGCGGCCACCAAGACGTCGTCGGTTGAGTTGCCCTCGTCCCACACCTTATAGGCGTACAGCTTGGCCATGGGAGCGACCCCACGGCCGATGCTGCCCGGTACCCGGAAGCCGCAGCAGGTGCTTCCGGTGTGGGTCCCGTGCCCGTCCTCGTCCAGCGGGTCGAAGTCGGGCATGGGCGTGTCGTTCGTGGGGTCGTCGTCGAGGACGTCGTAGTTGTCGCCGACGAAGTCGAACCCACCGATCACCTTGGCCGTCGGAAACGTCCCCGGTTCGACGAAGGTGGGGTTGTTGGCCTCATAGGCGGCGACCGTCCCGGGCCCACCGAAGGATGCGTGCGTGTAGTCGATGCCCGTGTCGACCAGGGCCACGCGCATGCCCTCGCCGCGGACGCCGAAGTTTTGCCACACCTGCGGGGCGCCGATGAACGGCACGCTCGTGGAGGTGGTCTTTCGCACGATGGACACGGGCTCCACCCGCACCACGTCCGCCCGATGGCGGAGCGCCGAGACAGCCTGGGGCGAGAGGACGGCGGAGAAGGCGTTGACGAGGACCCGGAAGCGGAAGACTACCTTCCCGCCCATCGAGCCGGCCTGTTGGATGGCGGCCTCCTGCGAGCGGTGGACCTCGCGCGCCGCGTCACGCGAAGCGGCCCCGCTCAGGGCGGCGCCGAACCGCGCGGCCCGATCGGCCACGGAGGGCGACTTCATGACGACGAAGTACCTACCGAGCTGTCGCGCCCTCAGGGCGGCGGGGACGTACCCCTCGGGGAGCGTGGTCTCGAGGTCCCGGAGGTTCCTCCGCTGATTGCGAGCCTCCTGAGGGACGGTCTGCCCCACTCCCTGAAGCGAACCTACGAGGGCCAGCCCGAGGACAAGGGCCAGCGTACGGCGAGCGTTCATGCGGAAACCCCCTTCGCGGTCTTTGCGGGACCGCGATTTTGACCGAACTGCGGAGCCTCCGTCAACCAGTCGAGCGCCGCCGTTCGACGAAGGCGGTGAAACCTCCGGCTCAGCCGGACCGGATCTGGGCGAAGACCCCTTCGGCGGCGGCCACCCCGGCCCCTCTCTTCACCGGATATCCCATGGCCTCCAGGGTGAGCTCCAACGCTGCCAAGCACCGGACGATGTCGAAGCGGTCGTAATGCCCCAGGTGCCCGACGCGGAACACCTTCCCCTTGAGGGGGCCCTGGCCGGGAGCAAGGATGATCCCGTGCTCGGCCCGGACCCTGGCCACGAGCTCGTCCCCGTCGATGCCCTCCGGGGCGCGGATCGCGGTCACCGCCCAGCCTCGCTCGGGATGCTCGCCGTCGAGGTCGAGGCCGAGCGCTCGGACGCCCTCTTTCACCGCCTCCGACAGCAGGCGGTGACGCTCCAGGACGGCCTCCTCTCCCTCCGCGAAGTACAGCCGGAGGGCCTCGCGCAGTCCGAGGAGCAGGCTGATCGCCGGAGTCCAGGGGCTCTCGGGATCGGGGAGCTCGTACGACTTCCGGTACGCGTCCCAGTCGAAGTAGAACCGCGGGTTCTTTGCCTCCCGCGATGCGGCCCAGGCGGCCTCGGAGACCGACACGAAGGCGATGCCGGGGGTCGCCCCCAACGCTTTCTGCGAGCCGCCGACAGCCACGTCGACGCCCCAGGCGTCGCCCTCGTAGGGCACGGCACCCAGGCTCGAGATGACGTCGACCACCAGCAGGGCGCCCGCTTCTTTCGTGGCCCGCCCGATGGCCTCGACGTCGTGGATGACGCCGGTCGAGGTCTCGCTGTGTTGGGCGAGCACACCCTTCGTGGGCGCCTCGGCCATGGCGTCGGCCACGTCCTCGGCCCGTACGACCCGTCCCCACTCGTAGTCGATCCGCCGCACGTCGAGCCCGAACGCCTCGGCGATCTTGGCGAACCGCTCCCCGAAGTAGCCGGCCACGGGAACCACCACCCGGTCGCCGGGGGAGAACAGATTCGCCACCGCCGACTCGAGGCCCCCCGTGCCCGAGGCCGTGAACACCAGGACGTCCCCCTTCGTCTTGAGCATCAGCTTCAGGCCGTCGGCCACTTCTCGGAGGAGGCGCCCGTAGCGCGGCCCACGGTGATACACGAGCGGGCTCCCCTGGGCCAGGAGCACCTCGGGCGGGACCGGGGTGGGGCCCGGCGTCATGAGGATCTCGGGTCGGTCTCGCTCTGACATGGGGTTTCCTCCGCTCCGGGTTCCTCAGCCTAGCACGGGCCCTTCGAGCTCCCTGGGCTAGAGGAGCTCCTTGAGCACGTCGAACAGACGATCGATGTCGGCTTCCGTGTTGAAGAAGTGCGGTGACACCCGGATGCCGTCTCCTCGGGCGTCGACGCAAACGTCCTCCTCGTAGAGGGCCTCCACGATGTCCGTGGCCCCCTGCCCCACCCCGACGTTCACCACGCCGCCCCGGCCCTTGCGGTCGCGGGGAGTGCGGACGGGGAGCTTCATGGCGTCCGCCCGTTCCATCACGTGATCGGTGAGCTCACCCTGCCGGTCCCGGATCCGCTCCGGTGTGACTTCGGTGATGATCTCCAGGCCGCCCTGGGCGATGAACGGAACCGGGGCGGCGGGAGTCCCCTGCTCGAACCGGCGGGCGGTGGGGTGCCAATCGAGCTCTTGCAGGTCGAACGAGAAGGGTTCCCGGGTGCTGAACCACCCCGCGACGGTGGGCTCGAGCCCTCCGATGAGGTCCCGCCGTATGTACAGGAATGCCAGGCCGGGGCCGCCGCACAACCACTTCAACACGCCCGCGGCGTAGAAGTCGCAACCAAGCTCGTGGACGTCGACCGGAACGATGCCGGCGCCGTGGAAGTCGTCCACCGCCACGAGCGCGCCCGCCTCGTGGGCCAGTCGGCAGATCTCGGCCACGTCCAGGAGGCCGCTGGACCGGTACAGGACACGGTTCACGATGACCAGCGCGGTCCGCTCGTCGATGGCCGAGGCGAACGACTCCACCGGGACCGTCAGGCCGTCAGGGCTCTTCAGGAACGCCACCTCCGCCCCCCGACGGCGTTGGGCCAGCGCCACGTGGCCGTCGGTGGGGAAATCGAGCTCCGTAAGGAGGATCCGGTTGCGCTCCCCCGCGAAGTCGAGTGCGGAGATGGCCGTGGAGAGCGCCAGCGACACATTGGTCGTGACGGCCAGCTCCTCGTAGCCGGCGCCGATGAGGCCGGCGAAGAGCCGCTTCACCTCCCCGAACCGAGGAAAGATCCGCTCCATCCACACTGGCTCCGGGGCGCCCATCTCCTCCCAGGCTTTCAGGAACTCGGCCAGGTACGTCTTCGAGCGGCGAGAGACGGGGCCCAGTGACGCTGAGATGAGGTAGGACTTGCGCCCCACGACGGGAAACTCGTCCCGGTAATCCTGGAGCTGCATCGTGGCCATCATCGCATGGATGCTCTGGGCAGGCTCCCCTATGCTGAGGGACCGTCCGGATCGCCACGAGGGGGCAGGCGGTGCCACATGCGACCGTGAACGGCGTCGCGCTCTTCTACGAGATCACCGGAGATGCGGGGCCCTCGATGGTCCTGGTTCACGGCTCGTGGAGCGATCACAACGGTTTCGACCGAGTCGTGGCCGGCCTCGCGGAATCGTTCCGGGTCGTTGCCTATGACCGTGGCGGTCACACGCAGAGCGCCCGCCCCGACACTCAGGGAAGCGTGCGGGAGGACGGAGACGACCTGGCGGCGCTCCTCGAGCATCTCGGCATGTCGCCAGCCCACCGTGGTGGCCAGCTCGTTCGGCGGGGTGATCTCGCTGAACCTGGCGATTGTCCGGCCCGACCTCTTCCGAAGCATCGTGGCGCAGGAGCCTCCGCTGCTTGACATGATCCCTCCCGGCCACCCGCTGCGGCCCGGCGCCCATAACGCGAACATCCGCGCGGCGGAACTGGCCGAGCAGTCCGACGAAGACCCGGAGGGCGCCGCTCGGCGGTTCGTCGAGGAGGTCGCGTTTGGGCCCGGGTCCTGGGACCAGCTCCCCCGATTCCTCAAACAGACGTTCGTGCGGAACGCTCCGACGTTCGCCGACGAGCGTCGAGATCCTGATGCCGGAAGGGTCGACGTCGGTCGCCTGGCGACGCTCCCTTGCCGATCTTGCTCAGCAAGGGGGAAACCAGCCCCCCCTACCTCCAAGCGGTCGTGGACGTCTTGGCGGCGTCACTCCCCGAGGCGGAGGTCAAGACGTACCGCGGGGGAGGCCACGCCCCGCAGGCCACCCACGCCGAGGAGTACGTGGCCACCGTCACTGAGTTCGCGACGCGGGCCGGCCGAGCCACCTGAGGCCCGCCCGGCTACAGGTAGCTGCGGAGGTCCCAGAGCTCGGGGAAGAACCGTTTGTCGAGGGTCGTCCTGAGGTACGAGGCCCCGCTCGACCCCCCGGTCCCCGTCTTGCTGCCGATCTCCCGTTCGACCATGAGGATGTGGTGGTAGCGCCACTGGGAGAACAGCTCGTCGTAGGTGAGCAGCGCCTCCGAGAGCGCGAACAGCTCGCCGAAGGCATCACGGTCCCGGAACAGCTTGATGAGGCTGGCCCGCCGGGCCTCTTCGTCCCCGGCCGGCATGGGAAGCCCGTGACGGTCCATAGCGGCCCGGAACCCATCCCACAAGGACGGTTCGCGAAGACGTCCCTCCAGGCGAGCGCGTTCTTCCCCGGTCTCGGCCAGATTGAGATACGAGCGATTTCGGAGCCCCGAGATGAACTCGATCTCCCGGAATCCGAGGGACTGGAACCCGCTCGCCGGTGAGAGGTTCGACCTGAATTCCAGGAAGTCCTGAGGAGACATCGTCTCCAGCACGCCGATCTGCTCGATGAGGATCCTCGCGATCGCGTGAACCCGCTCCAGGTAGTGCCGGGGAGCGTAGGTCTCCCCCTCGATCATCCGGTCCCGGGCCGACTCGAGCTCGAAGGCCATCTCTTTGAACCAGAGCTCGAACGCCTGGTGAACCGTGATGAATAGGAGCTCGTCGTGGGCCGCGGGGTCGGCGACGGGGGTCTGGAGTGACAGCAGCTCCGGAACCCGGAGGTAGGTGCCGTAGGAGAGCTGGCCCTCCTCGTCGGAGATCCGGCCCATCCGCCGCGTCCGGGCGCCCCCCTCACCCTCCGCCGGGACTTCCTCGTCTCCCACCTTCTCGGGCCGATCGGCATCGCCCGGCTCGGACCGCCGCTCCTCGCCCATCGGGGCGATTATCCCTCGCCGCGAGGGCTTGAGTCGCTCCGCATGCCGGGCTCGGGCTCGTCCGGAGCCAACGGGCCCGAGTCCAACAGCAGCCGGCGGTACTCGTCTGGCCACGCTCGCGGCTTGACTTCGTCGTCCACCAGGACGGCCACGACCTTCCCCTCCGAGGCCACGCGGCCCTCGGGGCCCACGATCGTGAAGGCGTAGGTCACGGAACTCCGACCCACCTCGCTCACCTCGACGCGGATCTCGCACTCGTCCCAGAACCGGAGCGGGGTCCGGTAGTCGATGGACGCGTGCGCCCGGGGGAGCTTGCCGTACACCTCCCGAAGGATCCCCAGGCGACCGAGGAGTACCACCTCCGCCTCTTCCATCAACCGAAGAGGCGCGGTGTTGTGGTACTTCGTCGAGGCATCGGTGTCGAACCACTGGATCCGCCGTCTCACGACCACCGACGCGGGCTTCTTCCCGGACATCGGCCGCCATCTTATCGGCCGGCCGCAGCCTGCAGGCCGGCCTGACGGATGCCCGGCACCCCATTGCCGGTCGAACCCAAACCGCCATGGGCTTGCCCTGCGGTCCTGGCTGGTAACGTACGGCTATGCGGGTCGGCGTGGGGCTCCCGAACTCCGTGCCCGGTACCGAAGCCTCCCTGCTCCTCGAGTGGGCCCGCCGGGCCGACGCCGGGCCCTTCACCAGCATCGGGGTCGTGGACCGCGTGGGCTACGACTGCCACGAGCCCATGGCCCTCCTGGCCGCCGCGGCGACCGTCACCCAGCGTGTCCGGCTCGTCACCATGGTGGTCATCGCGCCGCTCCGAAGCACCGCGCTCCTGGCCAAGGAGGCAGCATTCATCGATGCCGTGTCCGGTGGGCGTCTCGTCCTGGGTCTTGCCGTGGGGGCGCGCACCTCCGACTACGAGGCGGCCGGGATCGATCACCGAGATCGAGGGCGGCGGCTCGAGGAGCAGCTGGCCACGCTGAGGGACCGGTGGGAGACAGGTCCGGGCCCCCGGGCCGCCCGAGCCCGCGGTCCGGACCTCCTGGTGGGGGGCGGGAGCGACATCAGCTTCGCCAGGGCGGCCCGATACGCCGACGGCTACGTGCACGGGGGCGGGCCGCCGCGCGCGTTCGCTCGGGCCGCCGAGCGGGCGCGGGCCGCGTGGACCGACGCCGGGCGGCCGGGGCGGCCTGCCCTGTGGGGGCAGAGCTACTTCGCACTCAGTGACGACGAAGCGACGCGGCGAGGGCGCGACTTCATGCTCGACTACTATGCGTTCACAGGACCTTTCGCGGACAAGATCGCCGACGGGCTGCTCACGAGCCCACAGGCGGTGCTCCAGCAGATCCGCGGGTACGGGGAGGCTGGGTGCGACGAGCTCGTGCTCCTCCCGGCGGTGGCCGATCTCGAGCAGCTGGATCTGCTGGCGGACGTCGTGACTGAAGCGCGCCTGCCGGAAGCGGTCTCGTGAGGGTCGTCACCGTCGGCGGGGGCCCGGCGGGCCTGTACGCCAGCCTCCTCCTGAAGAAGGTGGAACCGCGGAACGAGATCACGGTTTTCGAGCGGAACCTGGCCGGGGCCACGTACGGCTGGGGAGTGGTGTTCTCCGACCGGACCCTCACGGAGTTCCGCGAGGCCGACTACGCGACGTACCGGCAGATAACCGACCGGTTCGTGCAATGGGATGCCATCGACGTCCTCCTCCGGGGTGACCTCGTTCGCTCGGGCGGACACGTCTTCGCGGGCATCGCCCGCAAGGAGCTCCTGGGCATCCTTCGGCGGCGCTGCGAGGAGCTCGGAGTGCACATTGGGTTCGAGCAGACGGTCGATGACCTCGGGGAACTGCCGCCGCACGACGTGCTGATCGGGGCGGACGGCGTCGGCAGCACGGTACGACGCCTCCACGAGAAGTCCTTCCGGCCGTCGTTCGAGGAAGGGCGGGCCCGCTACATCTGGTACGGCACGGACCGGGCGCTCGATTCGTTCACCTTCATCTTCCGCGAGAGCAAGCACGGGCTGTTCCAGGTGCACGCCTACCCATTCGACGGGACGACGAGCACCTGGATCGTGGAGTGCAGCGAGGAGACGTGGCGTCGAGCGGGCCTCGACGAGGCCGATGAGGGAGAAAGCATCGCCTTCTGCGAGCGGCTGTTCGCCGACGACCTCTTGGGAAACCCATTGCTATCCAACAACTCCCGCTGGCTGACTTTCACCACGCTACGGTGCAGGTCCTGGCGACACGGGAGCGTCGTGCTCCTCGGCGACGCCGCGCACACCGCTCACTTCTCGATCGGCTCTGGGACCAAGCTGGCCATGGAGGACGCGATCTCGCTGGCCCGCGCGTTCGAGCATCATGGGGCCGACGCCGACGCCGCCCTCGCCGACTACGAGCTGGAGCGGAAGCCCGTAGTCGAGCGGTTCCAGGAAGCCGCCGCGGAGAGCCGGACCTATTTCGAGACCACCGATCGCTACCTCCATCTGTCGCCCCAGCAGTTCGCGTTCCATCTGCTGTCCCGCAGCGGCCGCATCGACTACGACGTGCTGAGGATCCGTGACCCCGGATACGCCGACGGGGTGGACCGGTGGTTCGCGACGTCGGCCGGCGCGGCGTCCGCTGCTCTGGCTCCCCCACCGGCATTCACTCCGATCGCGTGGGGGACGCTCCATCTGAGGAACCGGGTGACGGTCTCGCCGGCGCCGCGGTACTCCGCTGAGGATGGGCTGCCGAGCCGAGCGCACCACGCGGATCTGCTGCGTGCAGCGGAGTCGGGCGCCGCCCTCGTGCTCACAGAGATCGTGGCCGTGTCCCCGGACGCCCGAATCACCTCGGGCGACGCCGGCCTGTACCGCGACGACCATGCCGAGGGATGGGCCCCCGTCGTCGACGAGGTCCACCGCGCGGGCGCCCGCGTCGGGCTCCGCCTCGGTCACGCCGGCCGTCGGGGCTCGACCAGGCCTCGGCAGGACGGGCTGGACCGACCGCTCCGGGAGGGAGGCTGGGACCTCGTGTCCGCCTCCGCCATCCCCTTCCGCCACGATGGGCCTGTTCCCGGGGAGCTCGACCGGGGCGGGATGGATCGGATCGTCACGGCGTTCGTTTCGGCCGCCCGGCGCGGAGGGCGAGCCGGCTTCGATCTCCTCGAGCTGAACATGGCCCATGGGTACCTGCTCGGGTCGTTCCTCTCGCCGCTCACCAACGTCCGCTCCGACGAGTTCGGGGGCTCGCTCGAGGAGCGGATGCGATTCCCGCTCAACGTCCTCCGCGCCGTCCGGAGCGCGTGGCCTCTGGATAAACCTCTCGCAGCGGCGATCAACGCCACCGACTGGACACCCGGTGGTACCCAGGTCGACGACGCGGTCGCTCTGGCCCGCGCCCTCGCCGAAGCCGGATGCGACATCGTCGAGATCCTCGCCGGACATATCACGCCGGATCACCGCCCGCGGTACGGGCGTCTATTCCTCGTCGCCCTGGCCGATCGGGTGCGCAACGAGGCCCGCGTGCCCACACTCGTAGGCGGAGGTATCACCACCACCGGCCAGGCCAATACCGTCCTCGCCGGCGGCCGCGCCGACCTCGTGGTGATGGACCTGCTGCCCTAGCCAGACCCCAGCAGCTTGCCTCGTCCGGCGTTTGCTCCCTATGCTTGCCCCCCACGGAGGCGGGAGGCGCCACGATGAGCGAGAAGCCCGGCGGGTACGGCAGCAACAGGTGGAAGTGGCTGCTCATCTACGTAGTGGTCGGCGTCATCGCGTACCTGCTGATCTATTTTCTGTTCTTCAGCGACGGCGGCTACTTCTAGGACGAGCCCTACGGCTTCGGCCCCAGCGCGTAGCCCATCCGCCGGGGCAGGGTCGCCATGAACCGGGTGAGGGGCCCGGCCCGGGCACCGTCGTCCTCCGCTCGCTCCTTCCGTGCGATGGCCGCCTGCACCACGAATGCGCCCACCGACGTGAGCGGCGTGGGCGGGAACCGAAGGGGGCGTTGGTTCACCATCGGAAGATCGGTGACAGGTTCGTCGGCGCCCGTCGCCATCGCGGACAGCACCCGTCCGCCGAGATGGCTCGGGCCGACACCGTTTCCCGTGTACCCCAGCGCGTAGTGGATCGTCCCCGGCGCCAGCGTGCCGAACATCGGATGGTGAAGCGAAGAGACGTCGACCGGCCCGCCCCATGCCTCCTCAACCGGAACGTCGCGGAAAGACGGGAAGAACCGGAGGAAGTCGCGCCGCAGCGCGATCACCGAGGCCTCGTCGAAATCGTGCTTGGCGCTCGCCCGCGTGCTCCACTCCGCGCGACCCGGGCCGCCGAAGGCCACCCGTCCGTCGCGTGTGGTTCGGAAGTAGTGAAGGGTCGTCCGGTAATCGGATATGCACACGCCGCTCGTCCACCCGATCTCCTCGAGGCGCTCGGGAGCCGGCGAGGTCATCAGGATATAGCTGCCCCGGACGACCACGGCCCGCCGGAGCCCGGGCCAGGCCGCGCCCCAGGGCCCCATCGACAGCACCGCTCTCCCGGCTCGGACGCGGCCCTCGGCTGTCTCGGCGACCAGGCCGGACCCCGGCCGCGTCCGCTCAGGAGCCGCTCGCAGGACCCGGCTCCCCTCGAAGATCCGGACCCCTCGCTGGAGCACGAGCCGGCGGAGCCCCAGCGCCAGGCGAGCCGGCTGCACGGTCGCCCCGTCACGCATGAAGACCCCGCCCCCGAACACGGGTGAGCGACATCTCTCGTTCACCTCATGTGAAGACAGATCGCGGAGCTCGTCCGCGAGGTCGAGCCGCCGACAGGTTTCCACGGCTACCCGCCAGACTCCCTCCTGCGCCGGCGCCGAGGCCACGCCGATCCAGCCGGCCTTCGTGTGCCATGCATCCACCCCGTGTACGCGGCACCACTCTCCGATCGCCTCGGTGCTCTCCGACAGGGCACGGCACGCTCGTACCGCTGGCTCGTCCCCGTACCGAGCAACGAGGTCATCCGCCTCGTCCCACCAACCCGTGACGAAGCCTCCGTTGCGACCGCTGGGCCCGAAACCGCAGCGATCCGCGTCCAAGAGGACGATGTCGATCCCGGGCGCACGTTCTGTCAGGAACCACGCCGTCCACAGGCCCGTATACCCACCACCCACGATCACGACGTCGGCCGAGGCGTCGCCGGACAGTCGGGGACGAGATTCGAACGGATCGGAGCCCAGGGCTTCGCGTAGCCAGTAACTGGTCAGGGGACTCCGGGGGATCGCCTCGGTCATTCGATTGCCGATTTTCCGCGGCAGCAGCTAGGCGCCGAGCTCGTACAGCTGGCCGGGATCCTGGTCCAGGCCGTTCATGACCTGCCACAGCGCCGCCAGCGCCTTCGCCGCGTTTCGGTGCGCGAACGGAGCCAGCTGATCTGCTTGGTCCCGCAGGACCCGCTCCAGGGTCCGGTACGACTCGACCAGCGCCCGTTCCGCTTCGTTCAGCTCCGTCGCCGCTCTCATCCCTGCTCCTTCTCTTCAGTCCGCTCTCCTCAGTCCGCTGCCTTCGGCAGCGTCCTTTCGGCCAGGGGGAACGCAGCAGCCCGATTTCCGCTCGGCTTCGCCTCGCGCGCTGCTGCCCCCCTTGGACCCCCTACTGCCTCCGCTCGCCCTCGGTCCCGATCACGGTCCGTTCGTCGCTGACCCTCTTGGCCTTCAGCTCGAACCGCGGGAGGCTGCCCGCCTCCGCTTCCTTGACCCCAAACCGCAGCCCCTCGTGAGCATCCGCCAGAGAACGTTGAAGGTCACCGAGGATACGCTCGCGATCGGACTTCGCGTCCGGGATCTCCACCAGCACCTCGATCTCGTCCCGGATCCCCTCCGCCGTGTACAGATGGATCTGGAACTCGTCTATCTCCTCGTGCTCCCGGACGATCGCCTCGACCGCCCGCGGGTAGACGTTCGTCCCACGGACCAGCTTCATGTCGTCGACCCGCCCGCGGATCCCGCCGTCGTAGATGTCGAAGGTCCGCCCGCAGTCGCATCGGTCGTGAGGGACCTTCACCACGAAATCGCGGGTTCGGTACCGGATCACGGGGATGAACCCCCGGCCGAAGGAGGTCACGACGCGCTCTCCCATCTCGTCGTACGGAACCGGCGTGTCGGTCTCGGGGTCGACGACCTCCTCGATGTAGTGGTCCTCGATGATGTGGGTGCCGCCGGGCTGATGATCGCACTCGAAGATCATGATCGTGCCGAGCTCGGTCATGCCGGCGGTGTCCCCGGCCTTCGCTCCCCATTGCTCCTCGATGAGCTTCTTCGTGGCGGGGATGGAACCGGCGGGCTCGCCGGAGAGGATCAGCCTCCGAACGCTGGACTTGGGCAGGTCGATGCCGAGGCTTTTGGCTTCCTGCGCCATCCGGAGCGCGTAGGTGGGCGTGGAGCAGACCACCGTGGCACCCATGTCCACGATCTGCTTCACGCGCTGGTCGGTCGTCAACGCGCCACCGGGCAGCGTCAGACAGCCCATCTTCTCGCACGCATAGTGCAGGCCCCAGAACCCGATGAACGTGGAGTACCCGAAGGCCACGAACACGATGTCGGTGGGTCGGACACCGAAGCCCCACAGCCCGTAGCACCACATCTCCGCGATCCATTCCCAGTCCTTGAGGGAGTCGAGCACGCGGATGGGGGTGCGCCCCGTGGTGCCGGAGGTCATGTGGTAACGGATGGCCGCGTCCTCCGGGGCCGCCAGGATCGGGCCGTACGGTGGGTGCTCGACCTGCCCCTGCATCCACTCGTCGCGGGTCATGAACGGGATGCGCCGCAGGTCGTCCAGGCCGGTGATCGAATCAGCGGTGACGCCCGCGTCTCGCAAGCGCTTTGAGTGGAAGGGAACCTGTCCGTCGGTCCATTCGACGAGGTTCCTGAGCTTGCGGAGCTGCAGTGCCTCGAGCTCCTCCCGCGGCAGGGTCTCGTGCCGCGGGTTCCAGTACGGCGAGTCCCTCATCGCTGACCCCCTGGTTCGGTTCGGCGGCATCGTACTACCGGGCCTTCCCGGGCCGCACCGAGCCTAGCCTTCGTTCCCCTCGAGCTCTTCCCGGAGGTTCCCCAGCCACTCAAGTGCGATGCGGTCCTTGGGACGTCCGGCCGACCTCTTCATGCGGATGAGGTCGTCGAGGGAAGCCACTCGAACGGTCAGCCCGTCGAGGTCCTCGTCCGTGGCATCGGCATCCACGTCCCGGAATCCCGCGGTTCCGGCCGGCGTGCCCAAACAGTCCATTGGCCCGACCCTGGTGGCAAAGGTGAAATGGTCACCGTTCTTCAGGGTCCGAGCGTCGAGCAGGAATGGAAGGTCGGGAGGAGCCCCCCGCAGAGTCGCCTGGAGCTCTCGAAGCGCTTCGGCCAGATGTTCCAGATTCTCTTCGTCCCGCGCGTAGCAGATGTCGATGTCCCCGGTGATCACGGGGGAGCCCCGGATGACGGCCGCGAAGCCGCCGATGAGGACGAATCGGACCCCGTGAGCGGTCAGGACCCGCAGGGCCCCGACAGGGTCGAACGCCTCGGCGGTCATCCTCTGCGCCGGGGGCGTTCACGGAACGGGCGCGTCCCCTTCCACTCGAGGACATCCCGAGCAGCACGCTGGCCGGGCGTGAGCCGCAGCCGCTCCCGGATCAGCGTTCGGTCTACCTGACCCACCCGAGGCACCGTTTCGAGCTGCAACCCGCACTGCCGGAGGAGCCGCTCGAGGGTGGACACGGTCGGCGAGACGATGCCCCGCTCGATCCTGGAGATCATCGGCTGAGGAACGCCAGCCCGGCGACCCAGCGCCCGCTGGGACAGGTTCGCCCCCCGACGGGCCGCCTTCAGGATGCGTCCACCACTCATGGGAAGCATGATATCAAAAAAGGTATCACCCTCATGGGTAGGCACATCTGCCGACGGGGCCGCCCGTGCGTGTGCGGATTTCCCCTGGTGACGCCCCCTCTCTAGACTCGTGGGCCACCGACCAAAGAGGAGGCACTTCCCATGCGTCGTCGCACAGCGCTCGTCGTCACTCTCGCCCTGGGCGCAGGACTGGTCTCAGCTCCCCCGGCGCTGACGGCCGGAAGTGCCGATGGCCTGCGTCTCAGGGCTACCATCCGCTCTTTGACGGGTACCCACCAGTGGTATGACCAGACGTTCCAGGGGTACCCCGTGCTCGGGGCGTATTACGCCGAGCACTACGATCTCGCCGGAAACCTCGTGGAAGCTGCCGACGGTCGACTTGGGGTCGCAGGCCAGCTCCGCGCGGCCAGGATAAGAGCCGCTGAAGCACGCGCGCGGGCCGGCACCGACGAGGCCTCCGAGGCCCACCTCGTCGTGCTGGCCGGCTCACCCGCTCGACTGGTCTGGGCTGTGTACTCCCCGGGCGGCGTTCGCTCCCTCGTGGATGCCGGCACCGGCCGGGTGCTCCGGCGAGAGAGCGTCGTCGTGCGGGCGACGGGTGAAGGCCGGGTGTTCGACCCCAACCCGGTCACGACGCTGCGCGACGAGACGCTCACCGACCAGAAGGACAGCGACTACCCGGCGCTCCAGCCTGCCTACTTCATTCGAACCCTCACCCACCTGGACGGGAGCGGGTTCCTGCGCGGCGACTTCGCCGACGTCAAGGGAACGACCAGCAGCGCGTTCAGCGCCGACCTCCGGTTTCTGTTCGGCCGATCCGACGACAGGTTCGAGCAGACCATGGCGTACTACAACGTCACCACGGCGCAGGAGTACATCCAGAGCCTGGGGTTCACCGACATCAACAACGAGCCCCAGGACGTCAAGGTCGACCAGTACGGCGGGGACAACAGCTTCTTCTATCCGCAGCAGGACTTCCTCAAGCTGGGCAAGGGGGGCGTGGACGACCCCGAGGACGCCGAGGTCACCTGGCACGAGTACGGGCACGCCATGCAGAACTCCCAGGTGCCGGACTTCGGGAGCGGCCACGACGCCGGATCCATTGGCGAGGGCTTCAGCGACTACTGGGCGGTGACGATGAGCGAGCCCGTGTCGGGCGGATATGAGGTCCCCTGCGTGGCCAACTGGGATTCCGTCTCGTATACCGACACGGTGCCCCATTGCCTCCGCCGGACGGATCTCGACCTGACGGTGGCTGACCAGAACGGCCGCATCCACCACGACGGGCAGATCTGGTCCCGGGCTCTGTGGGACATCCACAACGGACTCGGGCGGAGGACCGCGGACACGATCATCCTCGAGGGCCAGTTCTCCTTCGCTCCGGACACCTCTTTCCGGGACGCAGCTCTCGACACGGTAGTCGCGGCGAGGACCCTGTTCGGTGCGACCGCCGCCCGGAGGGTGGAGCGGGCGTTCCGGGACCGGGGCATCCTGTAGCGGCTTCCCTTCTCTCGAGCCGCTAGAGTTCGCGTGGCCGTGGAGGGTCATCTCTTCTCGCTCACGCCCGACCAGGAACGGCTGATCGCCGACACCATGCGGCTGGCCCGGGATGAGCTGGTTCCGTTGGCGAAGACTGGTCAGCCCGGGACGGTCAACCGGCCCCTGGTCCGGGCCCTCGCGGAGCACGGGCTTCTCCCTCGGCTCTTCCCGGAGCGTGCCGGTGGCACGCGCCGGGGGAACGTGTCCGCGGTCGAGCTGTGCCTGCTCCGCGAAGGACTGGCCGTGGAGTGCACCGAGGCCGAGACGGCCCTGGCCCTCCAAGCGCTGGGAGCCTACCCCATCGTCCAGGCGGGCACCGAGGACCTGGGGTCACGGTACGTACCGGCCGTGGCTCGAGGAGAGGCGGTGGCCGCCTTCGCCCTCACCGAGCCGGAGCACGGATCGGATGCGGCGGCCATCGAGCTCCGAGCGGTGAGGGACGGCTACGACTACCGGCTCTCGGGGGTGAAGACGTTCATCTCCAACGCGCCCCAGGCCGACCTTTACACGGTGTTCGCCCGGACCACGGCCGACGCCGGCGCACGCGGGGTCACGGCGTTCCTCGTCCCCGGCGATTCCCCCGGCCTGGCCGGCGAGCCGCTCCGCCTGCTGGTTCCCCACGCCATCGGGCGGCTCCAGTTCGACGGCGTCCGGGTCCCCGCCGACCACGTGCTCGGCAGGATCGACGAGGGCTTCAGAGTGGCCATGCGGACCCTGGACCTGTTCCGTCCCAGCGTCGGCGCGTTCGCGGTCGGCATGGCCCGGGCGGCGCTCGACGCGGCGGTCGCGCACGCCACAGCCCGGGAGGCGTTCGGGAGGGCCATCAGCGAGTTCCAGGCTGTGTCTCACGCCATCGCCGAGATGGCGACTCGCACCGAGGCGGCCCGGCTCCTGGTCTACTCGGCGGCAGCGGCCCACGACGAGGGCCGGCCGGGAGTCCGCAGGACGTCCGCCATGGCGAAGCTCTTCGCCACGGAAACGGCGCAATGGGTGGTGGACGCGGCGATCCAGGTGCACGGGGCCGCGGCGCTCGCGGACGACCATCTCCTGGCCAAGCTGTATCGGGAGGTCCGCGCACCCCGCATCTACGAGGGGACCTCGGAGATCCAGCGGGAGATCATCGCCCGCGAGCTGTTCGGCTAGCGTTCGTTACCGTCGGCGCTCAGTACGTCCGGCGCCAGGTTCCGCCGCTGAAGCTCCTGACCAGAAGGACCAGGACGATCGCCACGAGGATCGAGGCCAGCCAGTCGACTCCCTTCGTTTCCGGGAACACCGCCCCAGCGAGCCAGCCGCCGATGACGGCGCCGATGACACCGATCACCAGCGTGCCGAAGAACCCCATGGGATCTCTGCCGGGAACCAGGAGCCGGGCCACGAGGCCGACGACGAGACCGATCAGCGCGTAGAGAACGATCGTGCCCAGGTCGATCCTGATCTTCCCCTCTGCCGCCACGAGCACGAGGGCGGGCAGCGCGATCAAGGGTCGTAGGTTCTTCACAGAGCACCTCCTCTGTCGGGCCGCAATTGCGGCCGTGGGCACTCCTGAGCTACTTACCCCCCGCCCGACCTCGGGAAACGCCACCGCACGGGGGCCGCTCGGCCCGGGGAACCCAACCTTCGCCCCCGGTGTAGCAGTGGTGGAAGATTCGCTCCGTGGAGGGCCGACCACTGGAGGACGCCGAGCTCATCGAGCGGGCGAGGCGAGGAGACACAGGCTCCTATGGGGAACTCGTGCGCCGGTACCAGGAGGTGGCGGTGAGAACCGCGTACGTCGTCGCGGGGAACGCGGCCGACGCGGAGGAGGCCGCCCAGGAGGCGTTCGTGAAGGCTTACCGAGCCCTGGTTCGTTTCCGCGGGGACGCCCCGTTCCGGCCGTGGCTCCTTGCCATCGTGGCGAACGAGGCCCGGAACCGCCGCCGAGCCGCGGGGCGGCAGGCTGCGTTGGCCCTGAGGGTCTCCGAGCGAGACCGCCCCTCGGGGGATGCGGCCCCATCTCCCGAGGAGGCGGTCCTCGGAACCGAGGAGCGTGAGCTGCTGCTGGCAGCGGTGAACAGGATGGGAGAGAGCGACCGGATGGTGATCGCGTATCGGTTCTTCCTCGACCTCTCGGAGCGGGAGACGGCCGAGGCCCTGGGCGTTCCGCCGGGGACCGTGAAGTCCCGCCTGTCCCGGGCGCTCCGGCGCCTTCGGGCCCGGCTCGCGGCGGATCGGGCCGGCGAAGGAGCGGGCGGTGGCTGATCGGCTGGAGAGCCTCTCCGACCGAGAGCTGGAAGCGACGCTCGTCGCCGTCGGCCGAGACCTCGCCTTCCCCGAGATCCCGGACCTGGCCGCCGCCGTGGTGCGCCGACTGGAGGAGGAACCGGTCCGCGCTCCAGTGCTCGAGCGCGCCGCCCAGGTCCTCGGCTTTCGGAGGCCAGGCCGAAGGTTGGCACTGGCGCTGGCAGCCGTGTTGATCCTGGGGGGCGCGGCGGTTGCGGGCGGCCTGCTGGTGCGGGGGGTGCGGATCCTCATCGCTCCCGAGACCACGACGCCGCCGCCCTCCCCCACGGTCTCGGGACCGATCGGAGGCACGTTGTTCCTCGGCGACGAGGTGACCCTCGCGCAGGCACGGCAGCAAGTGGACTTCGAGGTGGTCGTCCCGACCGCCGCCGGGCTCCCCGAGCCTGTGGCGTACGTCGACGACGACCCATCCGGCGGCCGGGTGTCCCTCGTGTACCCTGCCGGACCCGCCCTTCCCCGCACGTCGGAGACGGGGGTGGGAATGCTGGTGATGGAGTTTCGGGCCCGGATCGACGTCCCCTTCCTGGAGAAGGTGGTTCACGAGGCCGAGCGGGTCGAGGAGGTCGAGGTCGGCGGGACCCCCGCCTATTGGATCGAGGGCGAGCACACAGTCTTCTACCTGGACGAGCTCGGGCAGCCCGTCGAGGAGCGCTCCCGCCTGGCCGGCAACACCCTCCTGTGGCAGCGAGGCCAGGTCACCTTCCGGCTGGAGTCCGCCCTCTCGAAGGAGGAGGCCATCCGGATCGCGGAGTCGATGCGGTGATGAGGGAACCCTGCCGCTCCGAGTGGTGTATCAGAGGCAGCGGATCGAGGGAGGAAGCGCGATGAGAGCACGGGCCCTGTTCGCCGGGATGGCGCTGGCGCTCGCCGTGGCCGGCCCCGCCGCGGCCAAGGGAGCTATCGCCGAGGCCAACATCAGCGGTCCGGGATTGGGCGGCGGGGTGCGGATCGAGGCGCCCGCCGCGGACACGATGTGGGAACTTTCCGGGGCATCCTGGATGAAGATCAGGGAGGACTCCGTCTCGGAGCTCGGGCTCGCCCCCGCCGATCTTGGGCCTCGATATCTCGTGACGTACCGGTACGACTTCGGGCCGGGCAGGGAGGACGACCTGATCCGGCAGGAGCTGTACCCCTACGCGGACGGCGGGCCCGTGACCTTCACGCCGCGCGGGCAGGTGCTTACGGGCGAGGGGATGGCTCCCATCGGGTCGGGGTGGTTCCAGGCGGACCCCAGCTTCTTCGAGTTCCTTGTGGAAGAGGGCTTGCCGGAGAGCAAGCCCCTCGCCGCGGTGAGCCAGCCCGCGCCATGGACCTGGATTCTCGCGGGCCTGGTCGGCCTGGCCGCCATCGCGGCGCTGGCCGCCCCGCGCCTGCGCCGTCGGGTGCTCGCGTTGGCCCGAGTGAACCACTGAGACCGCAATGACGTCGAAAGGAACGATGGTGAGGAAGACCGTCAGAGCCATCCTCGCCGGGGGGATGGCCGGCGCCGCTGTCATGGCTGCGGCGGCGCCCGCGGCTGCGAAGTGCGGACACGGCGGGGAGCCGTGTCCCGATCCGGTGGAGATCGAGGCCACCGTCGATCGGCCCGACCTGGGAGCCCCCATCGTGATCCGGGGCCGCGACGCGTGGCGGATGCTGTACGTCACTGGGGTCAACTATCGGTACGGAGGGACCGGCTACGATGAGCCGCCCACCGAGCTCGGGCCGCGCTTCGATGTCATCTATCGCTTCACCAGCGGAGACGACAGCTTGCTCGTGTACCAGGATCTGTATCCGTACGCTGCGGGCCGGCCGTTCGCGTTCACACCTGCGGGACAGAGCCTCATGGACCGGTATTACGCGGAGCGCGTCGAAGGTGCCGACGGGTGGCGCGGGTCTCGGGCCCTGGAGTCGATCCTCCGGGCTCACGGCCTGCCGGAGGCTCAGCCCGCAGGCACGACGACCTCGGCGGCCGGCGTCGTGGCGCTTCCGGGGAACGACGATGCGGGCGGCCCTCCGTCATGGGCTTGGCTTGCGGCCGGAGCCGCGCTCCTGGGTATCGCGGGTTTGACCGCCCACTGGCGCTACCGGCGCCGCTCCGCCGGAACTCCGGCCTGATCAGTCAGGAACCCGTTGGCACGACAGCCATGCCCACCAGCTCGACCTTCGTCCTGGGGTCGACCAACTCCACCACACCGAGAAGTGCCATGGCCGGATAGTGCCTCCCGAGATGGCGGCGGTACGCCTCCCCGATCTCCTCCCGGCGAGCGCGATACTCCGCGACGTCGGTAACGAACATCAGCAGTTGCACGAGGTGTTCCGGAGAACCCCCCGCCGCGCGCAGCGCTTCGGCGACGTTCCAGGCCGCCTGATCGAACTGCCCCACCAGGTCCTCGACGATGGTTCCGTCGGCTCGGTAGCCGGTCTGCCCGGCCAGAGCCACGATCGTCCCCGCCGCGGCGACGACGGCGTGCGAGTAACCCTTCGGCGGCGGCAGAGTGTCGGGATTGACCAGCCGGTGCGGTGACGTGGGAAGCGCCGCCGGGCGAGCCTCCTCGGTCACCGGCCCTCCCACTTCGGCTTCCGGCCTTCCGTGAACGCCCTGTAGAACTCGTGGTGGTCGGCGCTGGTCATCAGGAGCGCCTGGGCCATGGCTTCGAGCTCGAGCGCCCCGGCGAGGTCCATGTCCTGCTCCCGGGACAGGAGGAGCTTCGTGGTGGCGAAGGCGACGGTGGGGCCCTCGGCCAGCCGCGCCGCGAGCTCCCGGGCGGCCGTCGACAACTCCTGGTCCTCAACGACGCGGCTGGCCAGCCCGATGTGGACTGCCTGCTCCGCCTCCACCGTCTCGCCCAGCACCAGCAGCTCCGTGGCTCGGCCCAGCCCGACCAGGCGGGGAAGCAGGTACGCCGACCCCATGTCCGCGCCGGCCAACCCCACATTGGTGAACAGGAACCGGAAGGACGCCGAACGAGCCAACAGTCGAAAGTCGGCCGCCAAAGCGATCACCGCTCCTCCCCCGGCGGCCACCCCATTGACCGCCGCAACGATCGGCGATGGGCATTCCCGCATCCGCTGCACGACTCCTCCGGCCATCCGGGTGAAGTCGAGCAGCGTCCGCGTGTCCGCCTTCTGAAGCTGTCCGATGATGTCGTGGACGTCTCCGCCCGAGCAGAATCCTCGGCCCTCTCCGGTGATGACGAGGGCGCGGACGTCGTCACGCTGAGGAATCTCGGAGAGCAGATCCCGGAGGTCGGCATACACCCCGAACGTCAGCGCGTTCAGGCGATCGGGCCGGTCGAAGGTGACCGTGGCCACGGCGTCCTCCAGCTCGAAGCGAAAGTGCTCCCACCGGTCGGTGAACCCCGCGGAGGCGCGGAACGGGCTCATCCGCTCACCTCTCGCGCGCCGGACGCGCCCATCGCCCGCCTACTCGAAGGCCTCGAAGCCGGTGAGGGCCCGACCGAGGATCAGCGTGTGGATCTCGCTCGTGCCCTCGTAGGTGAGGACGGACTCCAGGTTGTTCATGTGCCGGATCACGGGATACTCCAGGGTGATCCCGTTGGCCCCCAGGATCGTCCGCGCCTCCCGGCAGATCTCGAGGGCTTCGCGCACGTTGTTGAGCTTGCCGAAGCTGACCTGCTCCGCATGGAGTCGACCCTCGTCCCTCAGCCGACCGAGGTGGAGCGCCAGCAGGATCCCCTTCTGCAGCTCGAGCAGCATGTTGGCCAGTTTCTCTTGAGTGATCTGGAACGAGCCGATGGGCTTCCCGAACTGCACGCGGGTCTTCGAATACTCCACGGCCGTCTCGAAGCACGTGCGGGCGGCGCCCATGGACCCCCACACGATCCCGAACCGCGCCTCGTTGAGACAGGAGAGCGGGCCCTTCATGCCGACGGCGTCCGGGAGGACCATCTCCTCGGGCAAGCGAACGCCGTCGAGGACGAGCTCGGAGGTGACCGAGGCCCGGAGCGACATTTTCTTCTCCACGTCCTTCGCGGAGAAGCCCGGGGTCTCCGTCGGAACCAGGAACCCCCGCACGCCCTCGTCGGTCTGCGCCCACACGATCGCCAGGTCCGCGATGGAGCCGTTCGTGATCCACATCTTCGTCCCGTTCAGGACCCAGTCGGAGCCGTCGTGCTTCGCGGAGGTCCGCATGTGCTCGGGGTCGCTCCCGAAATCGGGCTCGGTGAGCCCGAAGCATCCGATGACCTCGCCCCGGGCCATCCGCGGAAGCCACTCGTTCCTCTGCTCCTCCGAGCCGAACTTCCAGATGGGGAACATGCATAGGGATCCCTGGACCGACACGGCGCTGCGGAACCCGCTGTCCCCTGCCTCCATCTCCAGGCAGGTCAACCCGTACGAGACCGCGTTGGTCCCCGCACAGCCGTAGCCGGTGAGGTGCATCCCGAGAAGCCCCATCCCCCCGAGCTCCTTGAACACCTCGGCGGGGAACTCTGAGTGCTCGAACCAGTCCTCGATCCCTGGAAGGACGCGGTCCTTCACCCACTTCCGAACCGTGTTGCGGATGTCCCGCTCCTCCTCCGAGAGGAGGGAGTCGATGTCCAGGAAGTCGTTGGGCTTGAGGGGCGCCCGCTGCCTCTTGGCGTCGGGCTTCTGCGTTTCGGTGGACATTTGCGTACAGCGTAGCGGATGGACCACCGGCCCAGCGGGAAGGGCGAGGGGCCGCCCCTTATCAGTCTTCTTAGTCCGCTGCCCAGGGCAGCGTCCTTCGACCAGGGGAGTGCAGCAGCCTGTTTCCGCTCGGCTTCGCCTCGCGGGGCTGCTGCCCCCTGGACCCCCTACCCGGGGACGGGCACGTCCGGCACGCTCTTCAGTCCGGCCTCGAGCTGCTCGTCGCGGTACTCGACCTCTGGCAGCCGTCCGGTCAGGAAGTCGTCGTAGGCCTGCATGTCGAAGAAGCCATGCCCGGACAGGTTGAAGACGATGACTCGATCCTCACCGGCTTCCCGAGCGGCCACGGCCTCGTCGATGACGGCCTTGATGGCGTGCGCGGGCTCGGGCCCCGCGATGATCCCCTGGGCCTGGGCGAACTGCTGGGCCGCGGTGAACACCTCGTTCTGTGAATACGCGACGGCCTCCATGTTGCCCGACTTGACCAGCAGCGAGAGTGACGGCGCGTCGCCGTGATAGCGGAGGCCGCCCGCGTGCACCGGCGCGGGCACGAACGTGTGCCCCAGCGTATACATGGGGAGGAGCGGGGTCATCTCGCCGGTGTCGCCGAAGTCGTAGGCGAACCGGCCCTTCGTCAGGGTGGGACAGGCCGCCGGCTCGGTGGCCACGAAGCGAGCGGCCGACTTGCCGGCCAGCTTGTCGGCCATGAACGGGTACGAGAAGCCCGCGTAGTTCGAGCCTCCCCCGACGCATCCGATCACGACGTCGGGCTCCTCGCCCGTCATCTCCATCTGTTGCTTGGCCTCGAGTCCGACGACCGTCTGGTGCAGGAGCACGTGGTTGAGGACGCTCCCGAGCGAATACTTCGTGTCGGGGTTCTGCGCCGCGACCTCGATGGCCTCGCTGATCGCGATGCCCAGCGAGCCGGGGGAGTCTGCGTCCTGCTCCAGGATCTTCTTCCCCGCCTCGGTGGTCGAGGTCGGCGACGGGCGGACCTCGGCCCCGAAGGTCTCCATGAAGATCCGGCGGTACGGCTTCTGCTCGTAGGACGCCTTCACCATGAACACCAGGCAATCGAGATCGAAGAAGGTCGTCGCCATGGAAAGCGCCGAGCCCCACTGTCCAGCGCCCGTCTCCGTGGTGATCCGCCGGGTGCCCTCGGCCTTGTTGTAGTAGGCCTGGGCCACCGCCGTGTTCGGCTTGTGCGACCCGGCGGGGGACGTCCCCTCGTACTTGAAATAGATGTGCGCGGGAGTCTGGAGGGCCTGCTCCAGGCGCCGGGCCCGATAGAGCGGCGTGGGCCTCCACAGCCGGTAGACGTCGAGGACCTGGCCCGGGATGTCGATCCACTGGTCGGTCGACACTTCCTGTTGGATCAGGGCCATGGGGAACAGCGGCTCCAGCAGGTCCGGGGTCACCGGCTGCTGGGTCCCGGGATGGAGCGGCGGAAGCGGCGGGAACCCCGCGGCGGCCATGTTCGGCAGGAGGTTGAACCAGGCCGTGGGGAGATCGTCCGGCTTTAGATTCCACTGGACGGGCTCGGCCATGGCGCCTCCTTCATCGGGGAACGCCCGAGTATGGGAGCGGGCCGCGTGGGGCGTCAACTCGGACCTTGGTCGTGCCGGGGTGCCTGCAGCCCACGTGAGGCATAGGGTGAGCCTGGAGCTGATGCACATGTCGGAAAGCGGATCACCGTCCCGGTGGGATTCACGGCGCAGGTCAGGGAAGGGAAGGCGCGGGACCGGACGGCCTCCTTCGACGTGGCCACCATGCTCCGCCAGCCGGGCGTGATGCAGTAGCGAGGCAAGGCATGCTGCGCGGGGAGCGAGTGGTTCTGCGGACGGTCGAGAGAGAGGATGTCGACCGCCTCTGGGAGCTGCTCGAGGACATCGAGGTCGCCCATCGAGTGAGCAACTCCCCTCCATTGTTCTGGTCCAAGGCGCGGTGGGAAGCTGAGGTCGAAGGCTGGGCCGAGGAGCCCGACGACACGGCCGCCCGCTTCGTCATCGAGGTCGACGGGGAAGTCATCGGACAGTGCCAGCTCCAGAAGCTTGACCACTACCGGGGGCTGTGCGACCTGGGCATCTCGCTTGGGCGGCTCTACTGGGGCCAGGGATTCGGGCAGGATGCCGTCCGCATACTCCTCCGCTACGCGTTCCGCTACCTCAACATGAGGAAGGTCTGCCTGGAGGTCCTGGCGGACGACGAGCGCGCCGTGGGCGCCTACAGGAAGGCCGGCTTCGTCGAGGAGGGGCGGCTTCGCCAGCAGGCCTGGTTCGAGGGCGCCTACGCGGACGCCCTGGTCATGGCCGTCCTCCGCGAAGAGTGGAAGGAGGCGGAGGGCTAGGGACCCGGCGAAAACCCAGCCCTACTGGGTGGACACCGAGACCGCGACGCCCGACTGCTGAAGCATCAGCTCGAAGTCGTGGCGGTTCGAGGCCGCATCCATGGCGTCCTCGACGGACACCAGGTTCCGCGTCACCAGGGTGTGCAGCGACTGATCGAAGGTCTGCATCCCGTAGAAGCCGCTCTCCCGCACGACGTCCTCGACCTCCGAGGTCCGCAGTGGATCGAGGATCCGTTCCGCGGTCCGGCCATTGTTCACCATGACCTCGAGGGCGGGCACCCGGCCGCCACCGATCCGAGGAACCAGCCGCTGGCAGATGATGCCTCGAAGCGCCCCCGCCAGCGTCACCCGGACCTGCTGCTGCTGGTAGGGAGGGAAGAAGTCCACGATCCGGTTCACGGTCTCAGCCGCGTTGATCGTGTGAAGGGTGGAGAGGACCAGGTGCCCGGTCTCGGCTGCCGCCAGCGCAGCCTGGACCGTCTCGGCGTCCCGCATCTCCCCGATGAAGATGACGTCGGGGTCCTGCCGCATGACCGCCCGCATGGCGCCGACGAAGCTGTCGGTGTCCACTCCCACCTCGCGCTGATTGATCGACGCCTTCCGGTCCGGATGAACCACCTCGATGGGGTCCTCGATGGTCACGATGTGGCAGGCCCGCGTCGAGTTGATGTGGTCGACCATCGAGCCGATCGTGGTGGTCTTGCCGGTTCCCGTAGGACCGGTCACGAGGACCAAGCCTCGAGGCTCCTCGGCCAGGGTCTGGACCACTGCCGGCAGCCCCAGGTCGTCGAACGTGGGACTCCCCACCCGCACCATCCGGAGGACCAGGCTGATCGAGCCCCGCTGCCGGAACACGTTCACTCGGAAGCGGCCCACCCCCGCCACCCCGTAGGCAAAGTCGGCCTCGTTACGGGTCTGGAAGTCGTCCCGCCGGTCCGGCGGCATGATGCCGAGCGCGATCTCCTCGGTGTCCCGGCCGTCGAGCTGAGGCTCCTGCTCCACCCGGTGAAGGACGCCGTCGACCCGGATCAGCGGCGGCGATCCAGCCTTCAGATGGAGGTCGGAGCCATTCCATTCACCCACGAGCCCCAGCAAAGCGTCTATATCGCGCATGTCGATCTTCCTCTCGGCACGCTTGAGCAACCCTCTCTGGGGCTACTTCGACCCGGTTCCGTCCCACCTTTAGGGGACGGCTTCGTAGCAAGAGCCGGCCGACGGCCAGAGGCTGATTCGCCTCACCTGACTACTCAACCTGGGAGAATGTCTACGGAGGACCGGATGGTGGAGAGAGTGCAACTGCCCGACCCCGGAAGTCTCGCCGCTCGGATCTCCCTGGTCCTGGCGGTGGTCGCCGCCGTCGCCGTGCTTTTCCTTCCGGTCGGCCGGTCCTCCACTATCAGATCCGTGGCGCCGGGCGAGCCCCCTCCTCAGGAAGTGGTTCGCTCCACCAACCTGCTGGCCGAGGAGGGCCCGGAGGTCGTGGCCCTGGCCGCCTTCCCGGTGGTGCTGGCCGCGATCCCCATCGTGGGTGAGCGGTTCCGGCCCGGATCGCGTGGGCTACGCATCCTGTCCGCCGTGTTCCTGTGGCTGTTCTTGATCGTGGGACTGGCGTCGATCGGCTGGTTCTACTTGCCCAGCGCGATCGCCATGACGTTCGCGGCGGTGGCGCGCCTCCGGCGGGCGCCGGAAGCAGGATCCCCCTAAGCAAGCACTCCGTAGACGAGGGCCGCGACGATCCCGTACACGACGTGGCCGGCCACGACGCCAGCCGGGGTGCCGTCACCCCAATCCTTACCGAGGACGCCGGGGGGCTTCAGCCATACGCCGTCCCGGGAGCGGACGACCGGTCCGCCCACCCCGGTCAGCGCCGGCTCCACCCGAGGGTGGAGCGCCGGCAGCGCCGGCATGAACAGCATCCCCACCACGAAGCCGTGGATCAGCCCAACGATCAGCCCGTCGAGCCAGGTGGCTGAGTCCAGCATGGAGAACACGGCCCCGTAGCCGATGCCGAACACGACGGTCCCCATCAGCCCGTAGTGGATGAGCAGCCCGGCCTTCCGGGCCTGCTCCAGATCAGGACTCACGATCGAGCCGGTCACGAGCTCGAAGGAGGGCATCCGGGTGAGCCCTCTCGCCTTGGCGAAGCCCATGACCACCGTCATCGCGACGGTCGCCATGGATCCGGCCACGAGCGCGGCGATCACGTCGAAATGCATGCCGGTCACCTCCCGGGCGGCCGGCATGGGTCATCAGCGGTCATGCCGACCGTCACGTCCGGTTATTCCAAAGTGACCGGAAGCCTACACATCGCCAGGTCAGAAGGCCTTGGCGCCTCAGGAGAGGCGGTCACGGAGCAGGCGCTGGACCTCCTGGGGGTTGGCGGCTCCCTTGGTCTTCTTCATGACCTGGCCGACCAGGAAGCCGATGACCCCCTCCTTGCCGCCGCGGAACTGCTCCACGGGGCCGGGGTTCTCCCCGATGACCTCCTCCACGACGGTCCCCAGCGCGCCTTCGTCCGAGATCTGGATCCAGCCCTGCTCCTGGGCGATCTCTTCCGGCGGTCGACCCGTCTCGAAGACGAGCGGCTCCAGGTCCTTCGCCCGGCTGAGGGAGATCTTGCCCTCGTGGACCAGGCGCATGATGGTCGCGATGGAGTCGATCCGCTCCAGGGCTTCCCCGGGAGAGGCGTGCGGCATTGTGTTCTGGATGACCCAGTTCGCGATCATGCGCGGACCGGCCTCGTTCCAACGCTCGAAGGCGTTCTCGAAGACCTCGGCCCATCCCGCCGAGCCACCAATGATCCGGACCTGTTCGGGCTCCAGGTCGAAGTGCTCGCGAAGCCGCTTCCTCCGGGACGCCGGCAGCTCGGGAAGTTCCGCCCGGAGCCGTTCGATCCACTCGTCGTCCGGCTCCAGCGCGGCCAGGTCGGGCTCGGGGAAGTACCGGTAGTCGAACGCGTACTCCTTCGACCGCAGGGGCAGGGTCACACCCTTGTCCTCGTCCCAGTGCCGCGTCTCCTGGACCAGAGCCTCCCCCGCGGCCAGAGCCTGACGCTGGCGATCGGCCTCGAACCGGAGGGCACGCTCCACCGACCGGATCGAGTTCATATTCTTGATCTCGACCTTGACGCCGTACTCAGGGTCTCCGGCCGGACGGGCCGAGATGTTGGCGTCGCAGCGGAGCGACCCCTCCTCCATCCGCACGTCGGAGACTCCCAGGGTCTCGAGCAGCGCGCGGAGCTCGCGCAGGTATGCCACCGCCTCCTCCGGGGCGCGGATATCCGGCTCGGAGACCACCTCGACGAGAGGCACGCCTGCGCGGTTGTAGTCCTCCAGGGCGTACTCCGCCTCGGCGATCCGACCCGTTGCCCCCACGTGCAGGGTCTTCCCCGTGTCCTCCTCGAGGTGCACGCGGGTGATGCCCACCCGGCGGACCTCCCCGCCCAGCTCGACCTCGAGATGCCCCCCGACCCCGATCGGCAGGTCGTACTGGCTGATCTGGTAGTTCTTCGGCATGTCCGGATAGAAGTAGTTCTTCCGATGGAACAGCGACCGCGGGGCGATGTCGCACCCGAGGGCCAGGGCGATCTTCATCGTGTACTCGATGGCCTGCCGATTGGCCACGGGGAGGGTCCCGGGATGGCCGAGACACACCGGACAGACCTGTGTGTTGGGCTCGGCCCCGAACTCGTTGAGGCACCCGCAGAACATCTTGGTCTGCGTGGAGAGCTCGACGTGGCACTCCAGCCCGATGACGGTCTCGTATTCGGTGGCGACGGTGGTCACGGCTTCACGATACCGCGCTCAACCCGCGAGGCTGTTCAGGAGCGGAGGGCGGAAGGTCTGGGCCAGGTCCTGCTCGAACGCGTGCGCCGCCCGGAGCACCGTGGCCTCGTCGAGATGGTTCCCCATCAGCTGGAGACCGACCGGGAGCCCCCGCTCGTCCAGGCCGCAGGGGATCGAGATGGCCGGGTTACCCGCCAGATTCGCGGGGATCGTGAACACGTCGTTCAGATACATGGCGAGTGGGTCTTGGGTCTTCTCCCCCAGCCGGAAGGCCGTGGTCGGCGAGGTGGGGGACAGGAGGACGTCGTAGCGCTCGAACTCCCGCGCGAAGTCCCGGACCACCAGGGTACGGACCTTCTGGGCCTGCCCGTAATACGCGTCGTAATAGCCGGCCGATAGCGCGTAGGTGCCGATCATGATGCGGCGCTTGACCTCCTCGCCGAATCCCTCGCCGCGGGTGCGCATGTTGAGCTCCACGACGTCGCGAACCGCGTCGGCCCGGTGGCCATAGCGCACCCCGTCGTAGCGCGCAAGGTTCGACGAGCACTCCGCCGGGGCGATCAGGTAATAGGCGGAGAGCGCGTAATCGGCGTGGGGGATGGAAGCCTCGCCGATCTCGGCGCCGAGCTTCTCCAGGCGTATGACGGCCTCCTCGACGCGGGCCCGGATCCCCTCCTCCGGGACCTGTCCCAGCCAGTCGCGGAGGACACCCACCCGCAACCCGGCCACGCCCTCCTCGAGCATCGAGGTGTAGTCCTTGGGAGGCTCGGGGATCGACGTGGAGTCCATCTCGTCGTGCCCGCCGATGGCCGAGAGCAGCAGGGCGCAGTCCCGCACGTCGCGGGTGAAGGTCCCCACCGTGTCGAGCGACGAGGCGAAGGCGATGAGGCCGTAGCGGGAGACGAGCCCGTACGTCGGCTTCATCCCGACCACCCCACAGAGCGCAGCGGGCTGCCGCACCGACCCGCCCGTGTCGGTCCCCAGCGCCCACACGGCCTCCCCCGCCGCCACCGCGGCGGCCGAGCCGCCGGATGAGCCTCCCGGAACCCTGTCGAGGTCCCAGGGGTTGTGCGTGGGGAAGAAGCCGGAGTTCTCCGTGGACGAGCCCATGGCGAACTCGTCGCAGTTCGTCTTTCCGATGAGGACCGACCCTGCCGCCGAGAGTCGGGCCCACGGCGTGCAGTCGTAGGGGGGGACGTAGTTGTGAAGGATCCTCGACCCGCAGGTCGTGGTGACTCCTCGGGTGCACAGCACGTCCTTGAGCGCGAGGGGGATGCCGGCGACAGGGGCAAGGTCGTCCTTGGCGGCGAGACGCCCGTCGACTGCCCGGGCCTGCTCTCGGGCGAGGTCTGCGGTAGGGGCGAGGAACGCTCTCACTCGTTCGTCGACGGCTTCGATCCGCCTGAGGCACGAGTCGGTGGCCTCCAGGGCACTGGCTTGGCCGGCGCGGAGTTCGTCTCCCAGCTCGTGGGCGGTGAGGTCGCAGGGCTCTGGCACGACTACTCGCCCTCGATGATCCGAGGAACCTTGAAGCGGCCTTCCTCCACCTCGGGAGCGCCGGCCAGAGCCTCGTCCTGAGTCAGCGAGGGGCGGGGAGAGTCGTCGCGAAGCACGTTGCGCAGTGGGACCGGCTGCGAGGTGGGGGGGACGTCCTCCGCCGCCACCTCTCGGACCCGCTCGGCGTGCTCCAAGATCTGCACGAGCTGCTGGGCGAAGCGCTCCCGCTCCTCGTCGCTGAGCGCCAGCCGGGCCAGCCTGGCCACGTGATCGACGTCGATCTCCACCGGCACGTGACCGAGTCTAGTCGACCGCTGAGAGGACCCGGCGCCCGATGACGCTCAGCTGACGAAGAACGAGGCGGCGAACGCCGCCAGGCCAAGTGGGATCAGCTTCAGGTCGCCGAGCGACGCCCCGAACGCGTCGAGCAAAAAGAACGCCACTGCCACGAGCAGCAGGATCGCGCTCACGCCGAACCTTCTTCCAAGCACCCTTCGAGACACGCTATCCCCCCTTCCTCCGCCCCAGCCGCTTCAGGAACTCTTTCTCCTCGATGATCTCCACGCCGAGTTGCACGGCCTTGTCGTACTTCGTGCCGGGATCCGTCCCCGCCACCACGAAGTCGGTCTTCTTCGAAACGCTCGACGCCACGCGCGCCCCTGCGTCCTCGGCCGCCTTCGTGGACTCTTCCCTCGTCATCGCCTCGAGCCCCCCGGTGAGCACGATGGACTTGCCTGCCAGCGGCCCGTCCCTCTTCTTCTTCCGCGGTTCGTCGGCCATGCGGATCCCGGCCATGCGGAGCTTCTCCAGCAGCCTCACGTTCTCACGGCCGTGGAACCACTCGTGCACGGCTTGGGCCACGATCGGACCGATCTCTTCCACAGCCTCCAGGTCTTCCACGGATGCAGCCATCAGCATGTCGATCGAGCCAAATGCCTCCGCCAGCACCTGCGCCGTGTGCGACCCGACGTGTGGGATGTTCAGCGCCACCAGCAGGCGCCACAGCGGGCGGTCCTTGGAGGCCTCGATCCCGGTCAGAAGGTTCTGGATCTTCTTCTCTTTGAAGCCGGGGAGCTGTTCGAGCTGCTCCGCGGTGAGCCCGTAGATGTCGGCGGGATCCTTCACCCAACCAATGTCCAGAAGCAGGTAGGCGGTCTTGTAGCCCAGCCCCTCGATGTCCATGGCCCCTCGCGAGGCGAACGCGAAGAGCCATTCGATGTTTTGCGACGGACATCCCCCGCGATTCGGGCAGCGCCAGTAGGCGCCTTCCCGAACCAGGGCCGTTGCGCACGAGTCGCATCTCTTGGGGAACCTCCAGGGCCTGGCGTTCTTCGGTCGCCTCGACACGACCGGCCCGACCACCTCCGGGATCACGTCGCCGGCCCGGCGGACGACCACGGTGTCGCCGGGGCGAACGTCCTTCCGCTTCACCTCGTCCTCGTTGTGCAACGTGGCGGTGGTGACGTTGACCCCGCCCACATACACGGTCTCGAGGCTGGCGAATGGGGTCACCACACCCGTTCGGCCGGTGTGCACGAAGATGTCGCGCAGGAGCGTGGTGCGCTCCTCCGGCGGGAACTTGTAGGCGATGGCCCACCGAGGGGCCTTGCTCGTCGCTCCCAGCTCCTCCTGGAGCGAGATCTGGTCGACCTTCACCACCACCCCGTCGATCTCGTAGTCCACGTCGTGGCGGTGCTCCTGCCAGCGCTCGCAGAAGCTGAACACCTCCTCGAGCGTCTCCACCCTCCTGGTCTCGGGGCTGACGGGGAGACCCGACTCGAGCATGTAGTCGAGCGCTTCGGAGTGGCGCTCGAACCGCTTGGCCCGGGAAACGCCGATCCCGTGGCACCACAGCCGAAGGGGTCGAGAGGCGGTGATGGCGGGATCCTTCTGCCGGAGGCTCCCGGCGGCGGCGTTGCGAGGATTGGCGAACGGGCGGTCCCCCCGCTCGGTGAGCTCCTCGTTCAGCTTCTCGAACGCCTTCACGGGGAGGTACACCTCCCCCCGGACCTCGAGGTCCGCAGGAGGATCGGGGTCACGCAGTCGCACCGGCACCCCCCGGATCGTCCGGATGTTCGCGGTGATGTCGTCACCGATGTACCCGTCGCCCCTGGTCGCGCCAGTCACGTAGGACCCGTCCTCGTAGGTCAGCGCGACGGCCACGCCGTCGATCTTCAGCTCGCAGACGAAGTCCGCCTGCCGCCCGAGCGCTCGCTCCACCCGCTTCCCCCAGGCGTTGAGCTCCTCCCAGGAGAAAGCGTTGTCCAGGGAGAGCATCGGGGCGCGATGTCGCACCGGCGCGAACAACTGGGACGGCTGCCCTCCCACGCGCTGCGTGGGGCTGTCCGGGACGATCAGCTCGGGGAACTCCTCCTCGTATCCCTTGAGCTCTCGCATGAGCTCGTCGTACTCGGCGTCGGAGACCTCCGGATCGTCGAGGACGTAGTAGCGGTACTCGTGGTAGTTGATGAGGTCACGGAGCTCCTCGACCCTCCGCTTGGCCTCCGACCGCCGCCGCTCCTCCGCTGTCGCCATCCCGGGCGATGATACCGGAGGGGTTACAGGCGACCCGCGGCGATGATCCGCTGGAGGAACTGGCGGGTCCGGGGATGCTCCGGCTCCGAGAACATCCGCTCCGGGGGGCCCTGCTCCAGGATCACGCCCCCGTCGAGGAAGCACACCCGGTGGGCGATGTCCCGGGCGAACCCCATCTCGTGGGTCGCCAGGATCATGGTCATCCCGCCGTCGGCGAGCTCCCGGATCACCTCGAGGACCTCGGCGATCAATTCGGGGTCGAGCGCGCTGGTGACCTCGTCGAGGAGCATGATGTCCGGACGCATCGCTAGGGCCCGGATGATCGCCACCCGTTGCTGCTGCCCGCCGGAAAGACGGTCCGGGTATTCCCCCTGCTTGTCGATCAGCCCGAAGCGGCGGAGGAGCTCGGCCGCTGCCGCCTCCGCCTCCGGCGCCGCGATCCCTTGGGCCTCCACGGGAGCCAGCGTGATGTTCCGGAGCACGGTCATGTGTGGGAACAGGTTGAAGGCCTGGAACACGATGCCCACCCGTCGCCGGACGGTGTTCACGTCGACGCCTCGGCGGGCGATGTCCTGACCATCCAGCAGGATCCGCCCCCCATCGATCCGCTCCAGGAGGTTGATGCACCGCAACAGGGTCGACTTGCCCGAGCCCGACGCGCCGATCAGGGCGATCACCTCGTGTGCCGCCACCCCGAGGTGGATGCCTTTCAGAACCTCGAGCTTGCCGAAGGACTTGTGGACGTCTTCGAGATGGAGGGTGACGCCTCCGGCGCGCAGCCCGTCGCTCATGCGACGTCTCCGGCCTGTCGTCGGGCTCGCTGCCGGGCGATCAGCCAGTCGGTGAATCGGGCCAGCGGGATCGTGATCGCCACGAACAGGAGCGCCGTGGCCAGGTAGGGCGTGTAGTTGAAGGAGCCCGCCACGTCGACCTGGGACCGGCGGAACGTCTCGAGCACGCCGATGAGCGCGAGGAGCGCGGTGTCCTTCTGCAATCCGATGAAGTCGTTGAGGAGGGGCGGGACCACCCGCCGGACCGCCTGCGGTAGCACGACGAACCGAAGCGACTTCCACCGGGACAGGCCGAGGGAACGAGCCGCTGCGCCTTGGCTGGGATGCACCGAATCGATCCCGGCCCGGTACACCTCGGCCACGTACGCGGAGTACACGAGCACCAGGGCCACGATCCCCCAGAACAGCTCCGATTTGGGAACCCCACGAAGCCCTAAGGCCGGGGCGCCGAACCCGAGGATGTAGATGACCAGGATCGTCGGCACGCCACGGAAGAAGTCCGTGTAGGCCACCGCGAGCGCCCGGATCGGAAAGAACACCGGACCTGGGAGGCTCCGAAGGACGGCGATGAGGAGCGCCAGCACGAGGATGAACACTTCGGCCACAGAGAAGACGAACACGTTCAGCAGGAACTTCTCGGCGATCCCCGGAAACGACTCCCGGAAGAATGTCCCATTGAAGAACGAGCGCCTCACCGTCAACCAGCCGGGCGAGTTGAGGATGGCGACCACCAAGAGAGTGAAGAACACGACGGTACTGATCACAGCGATGAGCACGCCCCGCAGCCCCTCGGGTCCCCCACCGCCGAGGATCCGAGACCGACGGTCGCCCCCGACGGTGGCTTCGGGGGGCTGGGGTACGACTGGGAGCGGGCCCCCCGCATCGCTCATCCGGCGCTCACCACCTTGCCGGCCGCTTCAACGCCGGCGGCGCCCTTACTGGAAGACGGGG
The DNA here is from genome assembly GCA_036001425.1 of Actinomycetota bacterium. Lineage (GTDB taxonomy): Bacteria > Actinomycetota > UBA4738 > UBA4738 > CALAEC01 > DASYVD01. The sequence continues at coordinate 26,498 of DASYUI010000018.1, read as the reverse complement.
GCGCCGACGTTCTCGGAGAGCCACTCCTGCTGGATCGCCTGGAGAGTCCCGTCGGCCTTGAGCGTGGCCAGGGCCTCGTTCACGCAGTCTCGGAGTGAATTGCCTTCCTCGAAGACCATACCAAAGTACTCCTGCTCCCCGACGGTCGGGAACTGGCCGACGATCACGCCCTTCGGAATCTGGACGGCGGTGACGAAGAACGCCGTCGGGAGATCCACGACGACCCCGTCGACCTGGCCATTCTTCAGAGCGGAGATGGCGTCGTTCAAGGAGTCGTAGACCTTCGGGTCCCGGTCGGGTTGGATGTTCTCGGTGATGTAGTCGTAGCTCGTCGTGCCGATCGGCGCGCCAAGCTCGTACTGCTTGAGATCCTCCAGGCTGGCGGCGTCCGCGACCGGGGTTCCCTGGAGCGAGACCAGGGCCTGGTTCACGTCGTAGTAGCTGTCGCTGAAGTCCACCGCCTGGTCCCGGGCCGGCTTGTAGGACACCTGGTTGATGGCGAAATCGAAATCCTTGGACCCCGGCTTGAAGATCTTGTTGAAAGGCACCTCCACCCACGTTACCTCGTCCTCACTGAAGCCCAGCTGGTCTGCCACGGCGTAGGCGACGGCGCTCTCGAATCCCTGGCCAGTCGAGGGATCGTTGATCTCCCAGTCCGACCCCTTGAGCGTCCCGCCCTCGAACCACGGCGGGAAGGCGGGGTTGTCCGTGCCGATGGTGAGACGGCCGGACTCCATGAGCGTCAAGTTCTCTTTCGCGCAGGCCTCTTCTTGTGGGGAAGGGCTTTCGCCCTGAAGAGTGGGCTCCTCGGGCGCGCACGCCGCCAGCAGCACGCTCGCCACCGCCGCCAACGCCAGGAACTTACGCATCACGACCTCCTCCTTCGGGCAGCCCGCCCGGCCCTCCCTACCGCCGCCGGAGCGTAGCACGGCCAGCGGCAGCGAACGTCCCAGGCGTGACCCGGTCCTCGCTCCGGTTTGGGGCAGAGGGCCACGGCTAGGAGCCGATGGAGAGCGTCGGTGCCCGCGGCAGCGCTGCCTACCCCGGCAGCGACTCCATAGGGAGGGATTCCCATGGAGCCCATGGGGCTGGTCATCATCGTCCTCGTCGCGCGGGTGGTCGTCGCCGGCGTGTGGTTGGGCGGCCTGCGTCGGAGGTGCGCACACCTCCGGGAGCGGTTCGGCCCGGAGTACGAGCGGGCGGTCTCCCGCGCAGACAGCACCGCGGAGGGCGGAGGCGGAGCTCGAGGCTCGGGAGCTCCGTCGCAACAAGGCCGATATCTCGGTCGATCATCCGACGGTCGTGGAGAACTACCGGGCTGCCCACTCGGTGTTTCGAGCCAGCGACCAAGGAGCAACGGGGACCGAGGATCTTCGCCAGCGTTCGTCCACTATCGGGCGCTGTTCCGGGAGCTCCTCGAGATCCGCGACGAGGAGCCCGGAGAGCACCGGGAAGAGCCGACGGCCTAGCGCAACCGGGCCATGAGGCCGTCGTGAAGGCGGCCGTTCGAGGTCAGCACCGACCCTCCGTCGGTGCAAGGCGTACCGTCGAACGCCGTCATCCGCCCGCCCGCCTCCTCGACCACGACCTCGACCGCCGCCCAGTCCCAGATGCGCAGCCTCGCTTCGAGCATGGCATCGGCAGCCCCGCGGGCCACCAGGCAATGGCCCCAGAAGTCCCCGAAGCCGACGGCGCGCCGCGCCTCCCCGAGGATCGCCGTGAGGACCGGGCGGCTCTCCTCGGGCCATTCAGTGAGAGAAGGGTGGGCCAGGGTCGCCTCGTGGAGTGAACCGGTCACCGACACCCGGATCGGATCGCCGTTCAGTCGCGCCCCCGTTCCTCGGACCGCCTCGTAGCGTTCACCGAGGGCCGGAGCGTCGACCAATCCCAGGACCGTCTTCCCATCCGCCAGCAGCGCGATGAGGGTCCCCCACACCTGGATCCCGGCGGCGAAGTTCTTGGTGCCGTCGATGGGGTCGATGATCCACCTCCGGTGGCCGCCGGGAGCCGGGCCGCCCTCCTCCCCGGTGACCGCGTCCGCCGGAAACATCTCGGCGACCTCCTTCCGGAAGAGGTCTTCGATCGCCAGGTCGGCCTCGGTCACCGGGCTGCGGTCGGCCTTGAGGGTCACTTCGGGCCCCCGGTGGAAGAGCGGGAGGCTGATCTCCCGGGCCCGGTCGGCCGCCTCGAGCGCAAACGCGAGTTCCGCGTCGAACACGCAGGTGATGATATCGGCGGCCCGGGCAGGACGTTTCGCCGCCGACGCGCGCGGGTAGCCGTTGGTTTGGTGAAGGAGGTCCGAGTGAGACGAAAGATCGCTGCGCTGTCCCGCCGAGTCTGGTCGGAAGCCGGCGCCATGGGCGTCGCGGGGATCCTCTTCCTCGTCTACGTCGTGCTGGGGATCCTGGTCGCCGCCACGAACGGCTATTTCCGGCACCTGGGAGGCATCCGGGGGATCATCTCCATGGTCCTGGCCATCCTGCTGTGGCCCCTGGTCCTGGCCGGGGTCGACATAAAGGTGGGATAGACGTGAGCGAGGGGGCTCCGAAGAGCCCCCTCGCCGCAACCCTCGGGCGCGGTCGGGTGATCAGCTACCCGGGATCCACGCGATCAGAAGCTGACCTGCTTCCTGCTTCAGGGTGGTGGTCCCATGCTCATGCTGCACCCAGAAGGCGGAGCCGTGGGCTTGCACGTCGAGGATCCACGCCCCTTCCCCGAATCCCCATCCGGACGCGTCAACGATGCCGCTCGACTCCCACTGCTGGTTGTTGACCTGGGCCACCACGCTCCAGGTCTTCGCGGTGAGGTCGTACCGCCAGATCCGCGACGACGGCGCCTGGCCGCTGTCTTCCTGAACCATCAGGCTGTTCTCGCTCGTGTCCATGTTGTCGGGCTGGTGCATCACCGTGAGGTTGCCGTAGCCGCCGAGGTCGTTGTTGAGGAGGATGGAGAAGCTGTCCACCCTCCGCGGGTTGTCGCGGTTGAACACAATCTCGAAGATCCGGCCATTCGGGTACGGGCCGTTGTAGGTGGAAGGACCGCGGTGGAGCCGCCCGGTTTGCTGCTCGGGAGGGAACTCTTCGTCGGGTCGCGCCCTCCGCTCCCCCGTGTCGGCGAGGTAGACGATCCGCGGGTTGTTCCGGTCGTAGGCCAGGTCCTCCAGCCGGATGAACTGGAACACGTTGTTGGCGTTCGACCAGTTCTCCAGGGCGTCCTGGGGCCGTTCCCCGGTCACCCCCCTGGCGATGTCCTTCGGCACCCGGATGAACCGCCCCTTCCAGTTGTCGCCGACCGTGATCTCGCCGTAGTCGTTCGCGCCGTTGAACGGGTCGTACGGATCCTCGAGATTTCCTTCATTCGTGGCGGTCACCTGGAACGCCCAGAGACTCCCTCCATCCCCCCACAGTTGAGCCTCGCTGTTGAAGACATAGCTGTAGAGCTGCGAGGACGGGGCGTTGAAGGTGTCGTCGGTCGTGAGGGCAATCTTCTGAGGCCACCCGCCCGGGATCACCACGGTGTTCTCGTGATTCTGGCGGCCCAACCCGGGAACGTGAGTGAAGTCTCCGGTGGCCTCGTCGAGGATCACGGCGTAGCCGGCTTGACGGTTCGGGGCGACCGACGGGTCTGACCCATAGGTGGCGCCTGCCGGGACCGGCACCACGTCGTTGGTCTCCTCGTTGGTGAAGAACGTGTAGTTGCTGAACCCCTCGGACGGTCCGGCCATGAACGCGGAGCAGAACCGGAGGAACCCCTGAGAAGCCGGAATGGCCACCTCCGCCGCGACGACCTCGCCCGCGCCGTCGATCGTGAGCTTGGAGACTGAGGCGTCCTGGAAGTCCGCCTCACCCTGGAACGGCACGTGCGATTCCTCGTGATTCACGTAGACATCTATGGTGCCCGCACTCGGTCCGGGGGCAATGCCGATCCCGTCGGGGATGCCTTGGAACTCGAAGTCCGTCCCCCACGTATCCCCGCTGCAGATGATGGACTTCTCGCTTCCGGCAACCAGCGTCAGATACGCACCCTCCTCGCACGGTGGTGGGGTTGCCTCGTGGGCAGAGCCGGGGGCCGCTACCGACAGCAGCGCCAATCCGGCGGCGAGCGCGATCGAACGGATCCTCGGGGAAGAGCTCATCTCGTCCTCCTTCGGGGGCCAGATCCGAGGCCCAGATTCACTCACGAGGCGCAGAGAGGTGTCAAACGCGGACAGCGGTCGAGCCCGGCTAGCTGATCGCGGCGGTGATCGTTCCCCCGCCGACCACCTCGTCGCCCGCGTAGAAGACGACGCTCTGGCCTGGGGTCACCGCTCGCTGAGGGGTTCGGAACTCGACCCGAGCCTCACGGGCGGGACCGGGCTCGACCACGGCTGGAGCCGGATCGCCGCGGTAGCGGATCTTGACCTCGGCCTCGAAGGCGCCGGCTGGACGGGCGGGGATCCAGTTCACGCGCTCGGCCTCGAGCGCCCGGCGGGCAAGCAGCTCGGCCGGGCCCACGACCACCCGGTTCGCCGCAGCATCGACGTCGACGACGTAGCTGCGCTCCCGCCTCGAGACACCCAACCCTCTCCGCTGTCCGATCGTGTAGCGATAGGTGCCTCCGTGCGCGCCGATCACGTTTCCGGACGGATCCACGATCTCGCCCTCTCTCGCAAGGTGCGGCGCCCGGCCGGCAGCGAACACGTGCCCCTGCCCGGGCGACACGAAGCACAGCTCCTGAGAGTCCGGCTTCGCCGCGACTTCGAGGCCGAACCGCCGTGCGCGCGCGCGTGTCTCGTCCTTCGACAGGCTCCCCACGGGAAAGAGTGACCGGCTCAGCTCCTCCTGCCCCAGCATGTGCAAGACGTAGGACTGGTCCTTGGACCGGTCGGCCCCGCGGTAGAGGTGCCAGCGGCTCCGATCGTCCCGAACGGTGCGGACGTAGTGTCCGGTCGCCACGAACTCGACGCCCAGGTTGCGAGCCCGCTCCAGGAACGCCCCGAACTTGATCCGCTCATTGCAACGGACGCACGGGTTGGGGGTCCGTCCGGCCTCGAGCTCGCTCACGTAGTCCGCCACCACGCGCTCTTCGAACACGTCCGTCAAGTCGACGACTTCGAAGGGGAATCCCGAGACACTGGCGACATCGCGCGCGTCGCGCTCGGCTCCGGGACCGCAGCAGCCGTGGTCGAGGCCTTCGTCGTGGACGAGACGAAGATGCGAACCCAGCACCTCGTAGCCCGCCTCGGCGAGGAGGCACGCGGCCACGGAGGAGTCCACCCCTCCGCTCATCGCCACCAGGACCGAGGGCTTCGCCCGCATCAACACGAGGGTAGCATCGCGAGCCCGTGCGCCCAGCTACATCGCCCAGTTGAGATTGTCCGCCCGGCCTCAGCTACCTTGTTGGAGCTGCCCCCACGCCGCCCGCGGCGTCAACCAGACTTCCGCTCGGGCCGACCCCACTACCATGGGTTCCGCGATGCGCCGCCCCAGCGTCGAGATCGTCCTGGCCGCGATCCTCGCCGTGGTCGTCGGGGGCGCCGCGGCCGTGCGATTCACCAGCGACCGGGAGCCGGGCGGGGACCTGTCGACGACGCTCGACCTGTTCGGCGCGTCGTTCTCCGCCGGCTTGTGCGTCGGGCTGGCGGGGGGCGGATCGGAGGGCGCACGAGAGGTCCCGGATACCTCCACCGTCGATGGGGTGGCGCGCGAGCTGGAAGACATCCGCGAGCTGAGTTTTCGCGAGCTGCCCGAGCCTCGGTATCTCTCACCCGCTCAGATGTCCGCCGAGGTGGCGGCCTCGTTCGAGGAGGACTACCCGACCGAGGAAGCGGAGGACGATGAGCGGACCCTGGCCATGTTGGGAGCGATCCCGCCGGACACGGACCTCAAGGCAACGCTGTCCGGGTTGGTGGGGGAGCAAGTGGCCGGGTTCTACGACCCGGACACCGGCGACCTGGTGGTCCTGGGCAGCGGGGGCCAGTTGGATCCGGTGAAGAAGGTGACCCTGGCCCACGAGCTCGACCACGCCCTCACCAACCAGGCCCTGGGGATCCCGCTGGAAGAGTCTCCCCCGCCCGGAGAGGAAGACGCCGCCCTCGCCGTCCGGGCCCTGGCGGAGGGAGACGCAACCCTGGCGATGTCGATGTTCGCCGGTCAGTCGCTCTCCTACCAGGAGCAGCTGTCCATGAATTTCTCCTCCTTCCCCGACCAGGGCTCGGTCACGGAGATCGCCCACGTCCCCCACTACCTGGCCCGGACGATGCTGTTCCCCTACCTTGAGGGGCTCCTGTTCGTCTGCGAGCTCCAGGTGGAGGGGGGGTGGGACGCCGTCGACGCCGCCTACCGGGAGCCTCCCACCACCTCGGCCCAGATCCTCTTCCCCGAGCGGTACGAGGCCGGGGAGGGGGCGGTGGATCCCCGGGACCCGGGCCGTCTCCCGGCGCCGTGGACCCGGTCCGACGTGAGCGCCCTCGGTGCCGCCGACCTGCTGTTCCTGTTCGAGGCTCCGGGTGGGAACCCCGCCGCGGCCCTGGACGACCCCCTGGAGCGGGCCGCGGCGTGGGCGGGAGGAGAGATGCACCTGTGGAGACGAGGGGAGGACAGCGCCCTGGGGGTGGCCCTCGCTCAGCGTCACGGGGAGCCTCCGCTCTGCGACGCGGTTGCGCGATGGTACGGGGCGGCATTCGTGGGGCGGGGCGGCGGCCCCAGGGCCGGGGAGAAGCTCGCTCTCGACGGGGAAGCGCAGGACGCCGTGCTCAGGTGCGCGGGGTCGGAGGTCCGCTTGGGGATCGGGCCGGACCTGGCAACCGCCCGGGCTCTGGCGCGCTAGCGATGAAGCAGACCCGAGCCACTGCGCTGGGCCTGGCGGTCCTGGGGGTCCTGGCCGCAGGGCCGTGCGACCGTCCTGTCTCCCCGGTCCAACCGGCCCGCAGTGTGCCGCCGGTTTCCCAGAACGAGCCCGGCCCGGGCGACCCTCCCATCGTGTGGATCGCGGGCACCCTCGAGGTGCTGGAGCGGGGCCACCTGGACATCCGTGAAGGGAGCGAGGGAGAGGGGCCCCGGATCCGTCTGGAGCGGCTGGCCGAGGGCGCCACCGACTTCTACCGGCTCGAGGCGGGCGGCTGGCGAGAGCTGTCGGCAGGGGAGGCCGACCTCCTCGAGGTCGGTACCCGTGCCTGCGTGGAGGCCCTGCTGGACGGACGGACCTTCCTGGCCCTGCGCGTGTTCCTGGACTCGTCCTGCGGGCCCTCGGGCCCCCCGAGCTGAGGCCACCGGCCAGACGCCGGGGTCAGGCCTTTCTATCCGGGGGGACCGTTCGCTGTCCCGCTCAACGCTTCGACGTCTTCGGGCGAGCTACTCCCCCCGGGCCCCCCTCAGGCCGCGGCCTTTTTCTTCCGTTCCCCCCGCACCAGCGGGAACTTCATGGGCGTGTGGGTCCAGCAATAGGGCGCCTTGTTGTACATGGAGATCCGGGTCTCGCAGCCCTCCTGGGCACAGACCCTGCCCGTCTTGTACGTCCGGTTCGGCCTCGGGAGCTCCCGGGGCCGAGACCCCTTGATCGCGGCAGTCTCGTTCATGTCACTCCCCACCGGGCGGGCGACCGGTTCTCAGCACCCTTCCCTTTCCCTTCCCTCTGACGTTTGAACAGGGGAAGGAAGCTCACCTATTCCTTCGACGCAAAGAGGGTGGCGGTTGGTTCCCCTCCGCCGGGAATCCCGCCCCGCCTTTGTACCCGTCAATCAGGGGTACGAACCCTTGACCCTGGGGGATTGCCATCGACGCGGGCGCCGCCCCGGACCGGGGCTCGCCTCTACCGGCCCTTGAAGGTGGCCTTTCCGGGGCCCTTCTCGACGAAGGACCGCATCCCTTCCTTCTGGTCCTCGGTGGAGAACAGCTCGGAGAACAGGTCACGCTCGATGCCGAGCCCGGTCCGGAGGTCCGCTCGGGCCCCCCAGTTGACGGCCACCTTGGCGGCACTCAGGGCCACGCGGGGTCCTCGGGCGTACCGGCGGGCGGCATCGACCGCCTCCCGGTAGACCCCCCCCGGCGCCACCACCCGGTCGACCAGGCCGATGGCCAGGGCTTCCTCGGCCCCGACCTGGCGGCCGGAGTAGATCATGTCCTTGGCCCGGGCCTGACCCACGAGCCGGGGGAGCCGCTGGGTGCCCCCCGCGCCCGGGATGATCCCCAGGAGGATCTCCGGCTGGCCGATCCTGGCGTCCTCGGCGGCGAAGCGGAAGTCGGCGCACATGGCGAGCTCGCATCCGCCCCCCAGCGCGTAGCCGGTGACTGCGGCGATGGTCACCACGGGGAGATCCTCCACGGCGTTGAAGACCTCCTGGAGATGCTGGATGACCGGGCGGATCTCGGCCGGGCCCATGTCGACCATCATCTTGACGTCCGCTCCGGCGGCGAAGACCTTCTCCCCTCCCCAGATCACGCAGGCTCCCACGTCGTCGCGCGCCGCGGCCTCCCCGGCCACCTCGCCCAGCTCCCGAGCGAGCTGCTCGTTGATGGCGTTCATGGGCGGGCGGTCGAGGCGGATGGTGCCCACGCCGTCCTCGACCTCGAGGCGCACGAACTCTGCCATGGTCTCCTCCGGTCCGGCTCGGCGGGGGCCATCTTATTCGAGCCGGAGATTTTGTCGCCCAGCCTTGGTCGCGGCTGAAGACGGGATGTATCATTCCCCGCCGACCCGTCATGAAGACCAAGGCCCTCCGAACCCTCGTTACGGTCACCGTCGCCGCCCTGGCCGTTGCACCTGCATCGCGCTTGCACTATGCTCGGACCACGATGCCGGCCAGAACCGGTGACGACGAGCTCGTGGGCGTGCTCCGCAGGCGGGGCTTCCGGGTCACCCCACAACGAGAGGCCATCCTCCGCGAGGTGATGCTGGCCGAGGGCCATATGGCCCCCCAGGACGTCGCTCGTAGGGTCCAGCGGAAACTCCCGGCGGTCAACGTCTCCACGGTGTACCGCACCCTGGCCCTGTTGGAGGAGCTCGGAGTGGTGCGCCACGCGCATCTCGAGCGCGGCGCCGAGTATCACCGGGCCTCGGAGGGCGATCACATCCACCTGACCTGCTCACGGTGTGGGTCCGAGGACGACCTGTCCCTGGAGGAGGCCGAGTCCCTCAAGCGCCTGCTTCAGCGCCACCGGGGCTTCCTTCCCGACCTCACGCACTTCGCCATCTCCGGCCTGTGCCGTGAGTGCCAGGGCGCGCGGGCAGGCTGAGCCAGGAGCGCGTGCCTACCCGCCGAAGAACGCCGGGAGCACGCCCTCTTGGCCGAGGACGAAGAGGACCCCGATCGCCAGGCTGAACACTGCCGTGACCACGGCGACCGCGGCGTAGAGCCCGAAGTGCCTGGAGGCCTGGAGGAAGCCGAGGGACGAGCCCACGGTGATCACGGAGTTCGAGAGCACCAGGCCCACGATGAACGTGGCCAGGACCAGGACGCCTACCAGCGGTCCCCCGGCGCCCGCGGCGGTCAGGAAGATCAGCAGCTGGGTGGGGGTCTCCGCCCCGATCCCGTGGACCATCCCCACCAGGAACGCGGTGGCCCGGCCGTAGTTGGGCACGTCCTCGTCGGCCTCGGGTCGGTCGTGGTGGTGGTGCCCGGGCCGCCCGTGGTGGCCGTGGTGCCACAGCGAAGGCGCCTCCTCGACGATGACGACGCCCCCGCCCTCGGCCACTCTTCCCCGGGTCGCGGAACCTGCGGCGACGCGCCGGCGGACCCATCGCGCGCCCCTCCGAACCCCGGCGAAGATCAGCATCCACCGGCTCCGCAGGCGAAAGTCGCGGCCGTGGCGCACTAGGGACACGAACACGTAGATGCCCAGGACGATCAGGGTGACGCCGACGATCCGTCCCATGATCTCGTCCACGCCCTGAGGGAGTCGGTCTCCCGCCACGATGGCCAGGATGCCCAGAGCGAATACCACCAGGGCGTGCCCTAGCACATAGAGGGTGCCGAAGAAAAGGGAGCGGCGGCGATCGTCCTGCGAGCTCGTGATGTCGGTGATGGCGGCGATGTGGTCCCAGTCGATCCCGTGCCGGAACCCGAACGCGAAGGCCGACACGAGGAGCCCGAACTCGAACCCGCCTTGGAGCTGTGCGGTCACCATCGGTAGGCGGTGATTCTAGCGACTTATTGCATGGTATTGCAACTGCAATAGAGCGCAGGTGCGCCGGGTCCTGGCGAGGCCCCGGACGGTCGGGGCCGCTTCGATCCTCCTCCCGGCTATGCTCGATCGGATGAAGGCCTGCCCCACTTGCGGCGCTCCAACCCTGGACTCCGACGTGTTCTGCGCTTCCTGTGGGACCCGGTTGCAGAACGACGCCGAGCGGTCCTGCCCGCAGTGTGGAGCGCCGGTGACCGAAGGCGACCGGCACTGCCGGCGATGCGGGACGGTCTTGGATGGGAACGATACCCAGGCCATCCCGGTGAGCAGGAGGGCCACCGGCTCCAACCCGGGCTCCGCCGACCCATCGAATCGGGTCTTCGACACGCAGCTGCTCCCCGCGGCGTCGGTCCCCGCCGAACCCTACCTCTCCCCTCGCTCCTGGGCTCCCGAGCCCGCGGAGGTACAGGCCGAGGAAGAGGAGTACCGACAGCCTCCGCCGCGGCGGCGAGAGGCACCGGTCGGAGCGGTCATCGCCCTCCTCGCCGCGGCGGTCGTGGTGGCGTCGGGGTTCCTCGAATGGCGGGCGGAGGCGCTGGGCGGTGGGACCGCCGCCGACATCCCGCTCCGGTTCCTGGTCAACCCCGAGGCGAGCGCCAAGCCGGGGGACATCACCATTGCCCTCCTGCTGCTGGGGCTGGGCACGCTCGGGGCCATCGTCGCCCTCCTGTCCATTCTCGTCCCGTGGATGCGGTTCCTGCGCCGGCTCATCGGAGGGTTCACGCTCCTCGTGCCGATCGTCTTCGTGATCCGGTCCGAACTGACGCTGCGGTTTCTATCGGGGGAGCATCCGTTCCTCGACTCGATCGGCCGGGGCGTGTGGCTGTGCGCGATCGCGGCGGTGGTCGAGATCGTCGCCGGCCGCTGGTTCCGCCGGTAGCTCAGTTCACCGGTTCGCGGGGGGACTAGAATCGCGGGGTCTCGACGTACTCACCGAAGACCTCGCGCAAGGCTCCGACGATCTCGCCCTCGGTGCAGTACGCCCGGGCGCACTCGACCAGGAGCGGCATGAGGTTGTCGTGTTCGGTCCGCGCTGAGGCCTTCAGGCGCTCAACGGCACGCCCCACGTCCTCGTGGTTCCGCTGGTTCCGGAGGCTCTTGACCTGATCCACCTGGCGGGCCTCGACCTCGGGACCGATCTTCAGGATCTCGATGGGGCCCTCGTCGGGATCGACGAACTCATTCACGCCCACCTTCACCAGGCGCCCCTTCTCGTAGCGCTTCTGCTCCCGGTACGCGGCGTCCGCGATCTCCGACTGGAAGAATCCGCGCTCGATCCCCGCGAGGACGCCCTCGAGGATCGACCCTTTCCCCATGTCCTCGATCCTTCGGAAGTACTCCTCGGCCTGCTGCTCCACTCGATTGGTCAGGCTCTCGAGGAAGTACGACCCGCCGAGCGGATCGATCACGTCGGGAACACCGGTCTCGTGGGCGATGATCTGCTGGGTGCGCAAAGCGATCTGCGCTGCCCGCTCGGTCGGAAGCGCCAGCACCTCGTCGAGCGCGTTCGTGTGCAGGGATTGGGTTCCCCCCAAGACCGCGGCGAGGGCCTCGATGGCCGTCCGGATGATGTTGTTCTCCGGCTGCTGCGCGGTGAGCGAGCATCCCGCCGTTTGCGTGTGGAATCGGAGGCGCCACGACGCCGGATCGCTCGCGCCGTAGCGGTCTCGCATCCACCGCGCCCAGATACGCCGGGCCGCGCGGTACTTGGCGATCTCCTCGAAGAAGTCCATGTGCGCGTTGAAGAAGAAGGAGAGTGTGGGGGCGAAGCCGTCGATGTCCAGCCCTCGCTCCTTCCCGAGCTCGACGTAGGAGAAGCCGTCGGCGAGAGTGAACGCGAGCTCCTGCACCGCCGTCGACCCCGCCTCACGGATGTGGTAGCCGGAGACGCTGATCGGATGCCACTTGGGCACCTCGGCTGCGCAGAACTCGATCAAGTCGCCGATGAGCCGGAGATGGGGCCGGGGCGGGAAGATCCATTCCTTCTGCGCGATGTACTCCTTGAGGATGTCGGTCTGCAGTGTGCCGTCGAGCGTCTTCCAGTCCACTCCCTGGCGCTCCGCGGCCGCCAGGAAGAACGCGAAGATGACGGCGGCCGGGCCGCTGATGGTCATGCTCGTGGTGATGCCACCCAGGGGGATGCCCCCGAAGAGCACTTCGAAGTCGGCGAGGGAGTCGGTGGCCACACCGCATCGGCCCACCTCACCCTCCGACCGCGGGTCGTCGGAGTCCCGGCCCATGAGGGTGGGCATGTCGAAGGCCACCGACAGCCCACCCTGTCCGTGCTCGAGGAGGAACTTGTACCGGCGGTTGGTCTCTTCGGGCGATCCGTACCCGGCGAACTGGCGCATGGTCCACAGACGGCCTCGGTACATGGTGTGGTACACGCCGCGCGTGTACGGATACTCGCCCGGGTATCCCAGGTCGCGCTGGTAATCCAGGCCTTCGACGTCTTCCGGCGTATACAGGGGCTCGAGCGGGTCGCCGGAGATGGTCTCGAAGTCTGCGTCTCGCTCTCCCCCCCGACGGTACTCGTCGCGCCATGACTGCTTGTCTCTCATTCCTGCTCCTCGGTCGGCGAGAGCTTCTCCAACAGGATATCCGTGGCCCGGTACGGATCGATGCGCCGAGCGACGAGGTCGTCGCCCAGCTCCTCGAGCGCCCCCGCCTCGAGCGTCGACGCCATCGTCCGGCGCAGCCGGGCCAGCACCATCTCCTCCACCTCGCGCAGCAGCCGGTTCCGTCTCTTCCCCTCGAGCTGGCCGGTCCCTTCCAGATGCTTACGGTGATCCTCGATGGCCTCCCAAAGGCCGTCGACCCCGTCGGCGGTCGTCGCCGTGGTCTGCACGATGGGCGGGGTCCACTCGAGCTCCGGTCCCAGGTGCAACATGTGCCGGAGGTCACGGACGGCCTCCGTGGCGCCCTCCCGGTCGGCCTTGTTCACCACGAACACATCGGCGATCTCGAGGATGCCGGCCTTCGATGCCTGCACGGCGTCTCCCCAACCTGGGGCCACCACCACGAGGGTGGTGTCCGCCTCCCGAGCCACCTCAACCTCCGCCTGCCCCACTCCAACCGTCTCGATCATCACCAGATCGGCTCCCGAGGCGTCGAGGACCCGCACGGCCTCGGGGGCGGCCAGCGCCAGGCCGCCGAGGTGCCCGCGCGTGGCCATCGATCGAATGAACACGCCCTTGTCGGTGGCGTGGGACTGCATCCGCAGCCGGTCTCCGAGGAGCGCCCCACCGGTGAACGGAGAGGTGGGATCGACCGCGAGGACGGCCACGCTGAGGTCTCGGGCCCGGGCCGTGCCGACCAGGACCGCGGCGAGGGTCGACTTCCCCACCCCGGGGGAGCCGGTGAGCCCGACGGTGTACGCGGTGCCGGTCGATGGATAGAGGCCGCCGATCAGCTCCGCCAGGCCCTCCGCCCCGTCCTCGACCATGGAGATGGCTCTGGCCACCGCCCGGGCATCTCCGTCGAGCACGCCCCGCACGACCTGCCGGACGTCCACGCAGGAAGGGTAACAGGGCGGTTCCCAGCCCCTAGGAGCGGAGCGCCGCGGCGGCGAGTTCCCGCAGCACCCGGCCCGCCTTCCCCTCGACGACCACGTCCCCTGTGAGGGAGGTGGGACCCGAGGCGATCACCACGACCCTGGCCCCGGCGGAATGGGCCGTCTCCGGCAACGACGCGGCCGGGTACACCTCGCCCGACGTCCCCACCGCGAGCAGCACCCGACACCCCGCGGCCAGCTGCTCCGCCTGGGGGAAATCGCGGAGCATCTCTCCGAAGGCCACGAAGTCGGGGCGCGCGGGCCCGCCGCAGGAGGAGCACTTCGGCAGGAGCGACTCGAAGCTCGGCACGAAGGCCTGGCGCAGCCCGACCACCGCGCGGTCGAGGCCGGAACAGACCTCTTCCCGGCTCACCGCTTCGGCGCGGCTGCACGCCAGGCACCGATTCCTCAGGAACGACCCGTGGATCTCGAGGACCCCCCGGCTCCCGGCCTCTTGATGGAGTCCGTCCACGTTCTGAGTGACGACCGCCTCGACGAGCCCGGCCTCCTCGAGTTGGACCAGCGCTCGATGGCCTTCGGTGGGCTGCGCCGAGGCGAAGGCTCGCCGAAGGGACGCCAAGAATTCGGCCAGGTCATCGGGACGGGAGGTGGCCAGCCCGGCCAGCCCCTGCCACGTTCCGAACTCGGAGGGTTCGAAACGATCCCACAGACCGCCGGGGTCGCGAAACGTGGGGATCCCCGCTTCTTCCGACATCCCGGCGCCGGTGAAGACGACGACGCCGCCGCCGGCCACCATCCGGGCCGCTTCGTCGAGCGCGGCGGTCACCGGAGGACGATCAGGATCGAAGTGATGCCGATCACGTTGAAAGCGGCGTGCGCCGCGATCGACGCCACCAGTGAGCCTCGCCGTTCGACCACGTACGCGAGGACGATCCCCACCACGAACATGAGCGGGATCACGAGCGGAGGGAGATGCACCAGGCCGAAGGCCGCGGCGGAGATCACGGCCGATACCGAGAGCCGGAACCTCCTCCGGAGGGACCGATACAGGAGACCCCGGAAGAACAGCTCCTCCCCGAACGGGGCTCCCACGACCGCCCCGACGGCCGCGACGGTGGACTCGAATGCATCCGGCCGTCGCGGGAGCAGCAGTCTCGCCTGATCCGGAGGGGCCACCTCTCCGAACAGGAGGGAAGCGACGAACAGGAGCAGCGGCGCGACGATGAAGATGATGAAGGCGTACAACACCACCCCGGCCGCAAGCCCGTAGGCAACGTCCCTCCATGGCCTTCGGCTGGCGAGGCCGAGCGCGGGGAAGTGCTCCCGGTGAAGAACCAGCACCCACAGGAGGGTGGCAGTTCCGAAAGCCAGTCCGGTGGCCAGCGCCGAGAACACCAGGGCGCGGTCGGGGTTCCTCACGAGGCCGGCGATCGCGCCGGCAAGGATCGTCAGGAGCCCGATCGCGATCAGACCGACCAGCAACACTTCCAGGAGACTCCACGTCGCTCCGAGCGGAGGGCCGTGGTGCTGCTCGGCCTCTGTCGTGCTCGGCGTCAATCGCTCGTCGCCCACCGGGCCTCCAGGGAGGGGAACACGAGGCCCAGTCCGACGTAGGCGAAAGCGACGGCGGCCGCGCTGCTCGTGTCGTTCACCAGGAACCCCACCATGCCGGACAGTGCCAGCACCGCGACGCCCCATCGCCACCCCGAGTCCCGTTCGAGCAGCGCGCGGAACGGCCGCGGTTTCCTCCAGGCTATCGCAAGCCCGAATGGAAGCCCTGCCACTGCCAGCCCACCCACGAGAAGGACCGCTTCGCGGGACTCCGCGGCGCTCACGGGGCGAGGGACGAGGAACAGGACGCTCGGCACGGCGAGGAGTGACGCCTCGCCGTTCGACTCACGGAGTGAGGGCAGGAGACAGCGAGGGCTGCCGGGTGACCGCGGCCCCCAGGGCCGCGAGCTTCGAGTCGATGTCCTCGTAGCCCCGGTCCACGTGGTGCATGTCCGAGACCTCGGTGGTTCCCTCGGCCGCCAGCGCGGCCACGATCAGCGCGGCCCCCGCCCTCAGGTCGAGCGCCCGGACCGGGGCGGCCGACAGCCGCTCGACCCCCCTGATGACCGCGTGGTGGCCCTCCGTCCGGATGTCGGCGCCCATCCGGTTCAGCTCGTCCACGAACATGAACCGGCTCTCGAACACGTTCTCAGTGAGGATGCTGGTCCCGTCGGCGAGGGCCATCAGGGCCATGAGGGGCGGCTGGAGGTCGGTCGGGAACCCCGGGTACGGGAGCGTGACCAGGTCGACTGGACGGGCCCGACGCTCCATCCGCACGAATATGCCCTCCGGCTGCACGGAGACCTCAGCCCCAGCGTCTTCCAGCTTGGCCAGCACGAGGTCCATGTGGTCGCCTCGGGCTCCCTTCATCAGGACGTCTCCCCCGGTGACGCAGGCGGCGATGGCGAACGTGCCGGCCTCGATCCGGTCGGGGACGACTGCGTGCTGCGTCGCCCGGAAGGCGCCCACCCCCTCTACCTCGATCGTGGGCGTCCCGACGCCCATCACCCGGGCCCCCATCCCCTCCAGGAAGGCCGCAAGGTCCTGGATCTCGGGCTCCCGGGCCGCGTTCTCGATCACGGTCGTTCCTCGGGCTCCCACCGCGGCCATGAGCAGGTTCTCGGTGGCGCCCACACTGGGAAAGTCCAGGGAGATCACCGCTCCCCGGAGCTGGGACGCGTGGGCCGTGAGGTAGCCGTGCTCGAAGCTGAACGCAGCTCCCATCCGCTCGAGCCCCCGGATGTGGAGGTCGATCTTCCTCGAGCCGATGTTGCAGCCTCCCGGCATGGCCACCCGGGCTCTCCCTTCCCTGGCCAGGAGGGGCCCGAGGACCAGGATGGAGGCCCGCATCCGGCGGACCAGCTCGTACGGGGTCTCCGGGTTGAGGCGCCCTGAGGCCTCGATGACGACGGTGTGGTCCTGACGCCGCACGGTCGCTCCGAGCCGCTGGAGCACGTCTCCCATGGTCCGGACATCGATGATGTCCGGGACGTTCATCAGGGTGGATTGACCCTCCGCCAGGAGGGCCGCGGCCATGAGCTTGAGCGCGGAGTTCTTGGCTCCTCCGATCGTGACGGAGCCCTCCAGCCGCTTCCCTCCGGTCACCAGCAAGCGGTCCATGGATGCAGATTGTACGGCCGAGAGCAAGGGCCAGGCACCTCCCGACGTGTTGGGGTGGAGCGACAGGTTCGCGGAAATTTGAGGAGAGTAGGGAGTTTATACCAATCAACAGGCTTGCTTTAGTTGACATAGCATAGTCGGAATCCATAGATTCCTCAAGCATTCTTCCGCAGCCGCCGGGGGAGGCGGCACGAGCCTGGGGGGGTTGATGACAGGAAAACGATTCTTCAGGTTCTTCATCTTCGCGAGCGCCCTCGCGCTCCTGCTCACCGTGACGGTGCAGGGAGCCACGGGGGCGCAGCGCACGCAGCGCACGAAAACGGCGAAGGAAAAGCTCTTCGCCAGGCAGGTGATAAGGCCGGCACTGCGGAGTGTCCAGCAGCATGGTCCCTTGACGGACCATCTGCTTCAGTCACCACGAAACGTCGAAGTGGTGGGCAGGGTCCGCCTGACCAACATCCCGGGCGGCATCGCCGACGTCCACTACTACAAGGGCTACGCGTATCTGAACGCCTGGGCCCCGTACTGCACGACCACGACCACGGGCGAGCCACTCAACGGCGGCGGCACCTTCGTCGTGGACGCGCGTGACCCGGCGAACCCTCGCAAGGTGGGGTTCATCGACGCGGGTCCGAACAACTACAAGACGGAAGGGGCCCACGTCTTCCACATGGATACCCGGTACTTCACCGGGGACGTCCTCATCACGTCCAACGAGGCGTGCGACTCTGTCTTTCCGCACCGCGGCGGCGTAGACCTGTACGACGTGACGGACCCGACCAACCCGGTGGCGCTGGCGCTCGGCGTGGGCGACACCGACTACGAGAGCCCAGGCATGGGGCCCGAGGCCAATCAGGCCCACAGCGCGATGGGGTGGTTCGACAGGGCGAGCGGCAGAGCCTACGCGGTTCTGGTGGATAACGAGGAGCTCGCCGACGTCGATATCCTCGACATCACCAACCCATTCCGCCCCGGACTCATCGCCGAGACGGGTCTCCTCGGTGCCGACGTCGACGACCCCGCCGACGACTGGCCTGCCTCGGTCAATGCGTTCGGTGACAACGCATTCCACCACGACATGTGGGTGCAGAAGATCGAGGGCCACTGGCACATCATGCCCTCGTACTGGGACGCCGGGTGGGTCGACCTGAACGTCGACAACCCATCGAACCCGGTCTTCCTCGGCGACTTCGAGTACTCGACACCGGACCCGGAGTTCCCGGACGCCAGCCCGCCGGAGGGCAACGCCCACCAGGGCGAGTGGAACAAGAGCCGCAGGATGTTCTTCGGGTCGGACGAGGACTTCTCTGGGGAGCGGTTCGAGACCTTCCAGATCACCTCGGGGACGTTCTCCGGCGAGGAGCGCAACGCCGGCGAGTTCGGCTGGACCGTGCCCATCTCGAGCAAGTTCCCCGACGACCAGCAGGTGAACGGCCCGACGGTGTGGGGCGGCTCCGGGTGCCCAGAGGACCTGGACGCCAACGGGACCAGCGACCGCCAGGAAGCGATCGACAACGCGAGCAAGGACGACGTGTTCCCCGGGGGCGCCGGGCTGGACCCAGGCGAGGAGCCCTCGATCGTCTTCACCCGCGGCATCTGCTTCTTCTCCGAGAAGGTCGAGACGGGACAGATGGCCGGATACGACTCGGTCATCATCGGGAATCACCACGCCGGAGCCGGTGGGGGCGCGAACCCAGACGCCACCCTCTGCGGCGGCCAGGGACACGAGTACACCAAGACGGCGGTCGGGATCTGCGTGGGCCACAAGACCATGCACGACTTCTTCGACGACACGCCGGAGTACGACGCCGAGAGCTCTCCCAACCCAGTGACGTATCACGGCCACGACATCACGTCCGACGTCCCGTACGGGACGGTCGGGGCCGAGTTCACGGGGACGGTCGTGTTTGACGGGTTCGGCTACATCCACTCGATCGACGCGAACACGCTCGAGGAGCTCGACACCTTTGCGCCGGCAGTGGTGAAGAAGCCGGAGAACTCCTTCGGGTTCGGCACGCTGTCCGTCCACGAGGTCGAGACCGACCCACGCCTCGGCGTCAGGCTCGTGTACGTGGCGTGGTACAACGCCGGGTTCCGGGTCGTGGCGTACGACTCCGCCGGCAACATCAGGCAGGTGGGGCGGTTCATCGCCCAGAAAGGCAACGACTTCTGGGGAGCCGCCGTGCAGAAGCGGGGTTCGAGACGGCCGCTGCTTCACATGAGCGACCGGGACTACGGGCTGTTCATCTTCAAGTACACCGGCCCGGAGTAGGACGCCCCCCGCAGAGACGAATAGGAACCGGCCCCCGGGAACGGGGGCCGGCTCCTTTCTCGGAGCCCGCCGGCTCGAGTCGATTCCGCACCGTGTGCGGGAAGGGCTCCAACGATGTGCGGAGCCTCGAATCCGCATCTCGACGGTAGTCTTGACCGCCTCGAGGGGGCTAGATACATCCCATGCGTCGCGGGCTGGACCGCCCCCTCTGCATCCGCCGGCCGGGCTCGGCATCGGCCCAGGCACGGCACGGCACGCCGACGATCGCCGGTACTCCGGCGGTTCGCTACGTGGGATGTGTCCCTTCACCGAGCGTCACCGGGACGTCCTCAGCCCGAGCCCGGCGGCGGATGCGGGGGGCCTGACGGGATCACCTCCTCGAACGAGAACCGGCCCCCGGAGATCCGGGGGCCGGTTCCGTGTCCGTCATACTCGGACTACGGGATCAGGTAGCCGATGCTCTGGTCCATCACCGCGGCCCGGGTGTCCTCGTCGGTGATCCCCTCAAAGCCGAACCCGAAGTACAGGGTGTCGTCGGTGGAGACCACAGCTCCTTCCTCGAAGCCGACCGACTCCGACCGGATCCAGTCGTTCGCGTTCGCGTCGCTGCCTTCCGGCGGGCCGGGCACGGTCCAGCCGTCCATCGGGTCCCCATCTTCTTCGAAGGAGGTGGAGCCCTCGCCCGTGGACACCTCGATCTGATCAACGAAGGCGCCGAGGCCCTGGATGCCCCAGTCGCTCGCGTAGGAGATGGACAGCTCGACCTGGCTCCCGGCGTAATCGGACAGGTCGATCTCCCATTCCTCCCAGCCGGCCGAGCGGCCGGAGTGCGCGTTCCACTCACCGCCGGTCGCAGCGTTGGCCCCGGAGCAGTCCGAGCCCTGGTAGCGCTCGATCCACGGATGCAGCTCGAACCAGCCGGCCGGGCAACTCTCTCCGGTGTCATTGCCCGTGTGCCCATTCGCATCCGGCAGCGTCGTCCAGTCGTCCTGCCCCACCGTGTGGGCCTCGACGAACACGAAGTCCCAATCCTGCTCAGTGTCGTACGACACCCGGAACGTCAGGGTGGCCCCTCCGGAAGGCACGCTGATCGTCCGCATGAGCCGTTTGAAGCTAACGTCCGCGCGCTGCGAGTACATGTAGAAGTCGCCGTCGAACGGCTCGAAGCCGCCCGCTGCCTCGGTGACCCAGACGGCCGGAGCGTGGCTCTCGAACTGTGGGTAGGTGTCGGGCTTCAAGATGCTGCTGGTCGTCAGGAACGATGCCGAGTGCCCCTGGTTCTGGGCGCTGTCCTCACCGTTGAACTCCCAGCCCATTTCGGTATAGGGGTCGCTGACCCCCTCGACCGGGAACAGCTCACCCGTCTCGGGATCGGTGCCTCCATCCGAGTTGTAGATGAACGCCCCGAGGTAGTACTGGATGAAGTCGTTCTTGTCGGCCCAGAGCAAGCATCGATCGAGAACCAGCACGCCACCGACCACGCACCGCTCGTTTGCGACGGGATCGTAGAACTGATTGCCGCCCACCCCGTTCTCGATGGCCCCGGCGAACTGCCCTGTGTAGAGCACCTTTCCGCCTTCGTTGAGGTAGGCCCGCATCTCGAGCGTCATGTCGACCGCGAGCCGGGAGACGTTCCCCGCTGACCAGCCCGGTTCTCGGGTCACCACGTCGTCGCCCGTGTACCAGATGACGGCGTCGTAGTGGGAGAGCACGCCGAGGTGGTCGGGAGCCTGCCGGCCCATGGCGTCCACGTCGTACACGTCGAAGGCGGTGCCGTTCGCGTTCAGGGCGTCCTCGTAGAAGGAGAGGTAGTGCGGCCCGTCGGGATCTTGGGGCGGGGATGCACCCGTGTAGTCCTCGGCTGACACGATCAGCACGTCGGCGTCCGCGTCCTCCACGACCTCGAAGGTGGTGTGGGCGCTTGCGGCCCCGCTCCCGGTGAACCAGTACTCCACGTCGTCGCCGAAGGAGAGGCCGGGGATCTCCCCGCGGAGGTAGTGGTAGTAGGCGTTGTACGCGTTGTTCCCGCCGAAGACCTCCCCGTCGGGCACCTCCGTTGTCGGGACGGGCGCGCCCTCCACTCCATTGACCTTGTAGTGGAGCTGGACGGCTCCCAGCGACCGCTTGGCCAGCACGTCCACCGGCTGCGCGCTTCCCCCCGCGTAGGACACGTCCACGGCCAGATCCGAGGACGGGTTGTGGTTCTTCCACGGATCGATCTGCCCAATGTCCAGGTAGAAGTTGGCGGTGTCGATCCCCGCGTGCGATACGGGGTCATCCGGGTCGTGCGCCGACCGGGCGACGTTGACGGCGAACTGCAGGTTCTTCTCGAACTCCTCCTGGACGAGCGCCTCGTTATCGGGGAACACGAAACCGCAGCCGTCGCACCCCTCCGACAGCTCGGGGGTCCAAGCCAGAACGCCCTCCTCAGCGTGGGACCAGTCCGTGTACTCGCCGTTCGTGATGTACAGGTCCGCCCCCACACCAGGATTGAAGCCTTCGATGGCCGGGTCGTCGTCCGTCCCCGTAAGGGCCACGTAGATGGGGTCGTCGGCGCTCGGCGTGTTGAACTGCCACCCCTGCGTGTACAGGAGCAGCTGTCCGAACGAGTGGTAGCTGATGGCGAACTTGAGGTCGGCCATGTCGTAGATCGACATGTCCGCTTGCGTCTCCGGCTCCGAGGCGGGCGCCGGCCCCCGGTACGTCTCGCTCGAGAGCTGCGAGCTGGAGCCCTCCTCGTCGTAGTTCCAGTGCTCCGGATAATTGCGGTTCACGTCGACTCCGTCTCCGGCCGTGATGTCCCCGTCCTCGTTGTTGTCGCGGAGGTTCTTCCTCCAGAGACGCTCTTCGTCGAAGGTGAACTGGTACCCGTCCGGGTTGACGACCAGCACGAACCACAACTCCGTGTTCTTCAGGATGTTGTGGACCGTCTTGTTGTTGGGGAACCGGTTGATGTACCACCACATCAGCCTGCGAGCGACCTCGGTGCTGATCCACTCCCGAGCATGGGTGGTCGCCTGGTACAGGATCGCCGGGCGGCTGTGGAGGGGAACGTCCCGGACTCCTTGCGTCATGCGGATAGCCAGGATGTCCCGCCCCTCGTGCGTCTGACCCAGGACGTGCAGCTGGGCGATCTGTGGGAATCGGCGCGCCACGCGACGGATCTCGGCCTCGATTCCGTTCGGCCCGTCGTAGGGTCGGAAGACCTCGAAGCCGTTGGCCTGCTGCAGGGCGAACCGCTGCGACTGAGTACGCCCCCTCTTGTCGCGCCACACCTTCAGGGCGACGCCTTCGCGCCGAAGCCGATCGCGCTCCGCGGCAGTGAGAACCAGGGCCACACGGATCCCCTTCCTCGTCGGCTCGACCGAGGCGATGTCGTAGCCGCCTTGGGACAGCTCCTGGAAGGTGGCCGCGTCGACCGTGGCCCTATACATCTCCAGTCCGCCTGCCTTGCTTCGACTTGCTCCGGAAGCGCCGGTGCTCATTCCGGCCAGCGAGAACAACACGAACAGGACAACCGCCAGGGAAGTGCGCCTGGGCCGCATTGGCAAACCCCCTTCGGCTCGACGGTCCAGCCAGTTTCAGACCAGCTTTTTTGTCTATCTCACACGCGGTGTGCGATGCAAGCCGGGCAAACGACACTGTTAGTACGAAGTGGTCGACGCTCTCTCGGGCTGAAGAACCCTGGTGCGTTAAGGTGCGGAGCGTGAGGCACGCGAACCGCCCGTTCCTCCTTGGGCCCCTCGCATTCGCCGGCGCCGTCGCTGGCCACGCGCTCGCTTATACCGCCTCCCATCCCGAGATCCATGAGCGGACGGCGGCGCTGCTCGTCACCGGCCATGGATCATTCGGGCGGCTGGTGGCGGGGGCGGCGGCCGCCGGATTGGCTGCGCTCGTCGTGCTCGCCCTCCGGGCCCGAAGGCGTGAGGCGATCCAGTTCAGCTGGCTGGTCGCCCGGCTCGTCCCCCTCCAGCTTGCCATCTTCACTTCGCTCGAGCTCGCCGAGCGGGGCTTCGATGCACAGCGAACGTTCGGGGATCCGGCGGTGCTCGCGGGGCTGGTGGCCCAGGTCCTGGTGGCCCTGGGCGCGGCCCTTCTGGCCCGAGGCGTCGAGCGCGTCGCCCGATCGATCCGTTCCGCTTCCTTTCCGGCCATCCTCCGGGCTCCGGCACGCCTGCCGCGCCCCGTACCGGCAGCTCCCCCGTCTCGGTTTCGCTGGCGACGCGGGGACACCAGGCGTCGCGCTCCCCCCCTTCCGCTCGCCGCGTAACCACGGCTCCGAGCGGAAGGGAGGTACACCTCGTGCGTAGATGGATCGTGGCGATCGTCGGCCTGGGCGTGTTGGCCGGCCTCTTCGTCCTGCTCAGGCCGAAGTCGGAGCCGCAGCCCGGCGGCTCACCGACTCGGGCGGGGACCCCTGCCACGCCGTCCCAGACGGCGTCGCCGTCCCCCACCACCGGGGCCGACGTGTTCGAGATCGAGGTCGAGGTAGAGGAGAGCCGTGTACAGCTCGAGGTCGAAGGCCAGGAGCGGCCCGAGCAAAGCAGGGTTCCGGTCGAGCCGGGGACTCGAGTGGAGATCGAGGTCAAGGCGGACACAACCGATGAGGTTCACGTCCACGGGTACGACCTGATGGCGGATGTGAGCCCGCAGCGCAAGGCTAGGGTGCGCTTCCGCGCCGACGTTGCCGGCATCTTCGAGGTCGAGCTGGAGGATGCCGGGTTGCTGCTCTTCCGTCTCGAGGTGACGCCGTGACGGCACGCCTTCGTACGGCGGTTGTCCTCGGCGGCGGGCTGCTGCTGGTCATCGGGAGTGCCGCCCCCGCGGCGGCTCACGGCATCGGTGGACGGGTCGACCTTCCGGTCCCCGTGTGGCTGTTCGTGTGGGGCGCCGGCGCGGTGGTTATCGTGTCCTTCGTTGCCCTGGGGGTCCTGTGGAAGGAGGCCCGGCTGGAGGATCCGGCCGGGAGTCGCCCGCTCCCCGGACCCTTCCAAACCCTGTTCCGCAGCCGTCTGGTGGAGGCGGCCGTCCGGACGGTCTCTCTCGGCGTCTTCCTCGGCGTCGTGGTGGCCGCCGCCGCCGGCGAGGACTCCGCTGCCGCCAACGTGGCTCCGGTCCTCGTCTACGTCTGGTTCTGGGTCGGCATGGCGTTCCTCCACGCGGTCTTCGGCAACCTCTGGGCCACCCTCTCACCCTGGGACACGATGGCCCGGGCCCTGGGAATCGGCGAGCGATCCCGCCGCGAGTATCCCCTGGCGTGGGGACGATGGCCGGCAGTCTTCCCGCTGTTCGGCTTCGTCTGGCTGGAGCTGGTCTATCCGGCGGGGGCTTCGCCGCGGACCCTGGCGGTGGCCATCGCCGGATACACGGTGGTCACGCTGGGGGGGATGTCCCTGTTCGGCCGGGAAACCTGGAACCGCAGGGGCGAGGCGTTTGCCCTGTACTTCGACCTGCTGTCCAGGATCTCGCCCCTCGCCCGGGACCGAAATGGCAGGGTGATCCTTCGGCCGATCCTCGGCGGACTCCCGGAGCTCTTCCCGATGCCCGGCTTGGTCGCGTTCGTCATGGTGCTGATCGGATCCACGTCGTTCGACGGGTTGTCCTCCTCCAACCTTTGGCTCTCGTGGGTCGGGGGCCTCTCCCCCGGCGCGGAGGTGATCGTCGCTACTACGGGGCTCTTGGGAGCGATCGGGGCCGTCACCCTGGCCTACTCGATCTCCATGGCCGCCGCGGGGGCGATCCTTCGGACACCCTGGCACCCGCTGGCCGTCCGTTTCGCACACAGCCTGGTTCCCATCGCCCTGGCCTACGCCACCGCGCATTACTTCTCCCTGCTGGTCCTGGAGGGTCAGCTGGGGATCCGGCTGGTCTCCGACCCCCTGGGCCTCGGGTGGAACCTCGTGGGGACGGCAAACTTCATTCCCAACCTCGCCCTCGTCTCTGCCACGACGATCTGGTACGTGCAGGTGGCGGCCATCGTTGCGGGGCACGTGGCGGGGGTGGTCACGGCGCATGACAGGTCGGTGGCCCTGTTTCCCGGGCAGCTTGCCGTGCGGAGCCAGTACGCCCTGCTCGCCGTGATGGTCATGTTCACGGTGGGTGGACTGATCCTCCTCTCGGGAGCCTGAGAATGGGTGCCGGTCCGTTCGTCGCCCACGCCGGAGAGGAGGTCCTCCTCGTCGTGGCGGTGGGGTGGATCGTGTACCTCCTGGTCAAGGGGATGCGTGGCGGGCGGAGCGAGGCGCCCGCGGCCGGGCCCTGCCTCTACTGCGGGGCGATGCTGCCCAGGGGTGTTTCGCGATGCCCGACGTGCGGTTTCCGCGCCCGTCCAGGCGGTCCGGACAACCCGCTCTCGCCTCCGGCCACGGTCAGGACCGCTCGGCGAGGTACGCCCGGCCCGTCTCCTTGAGCTCGGCGATTCAACCGGAGAGGTCGTCGCTCACCGGCCACCGAACTCTGCCCGCATGAGCGCCTTGGCCAGCTCCGCCTGGGCCTCCGTCTGGCCCTCGTCCTCCACCCGGCGGCGGAGGTCGTCGGCCCTGGCCTGGGCCGCCGAAGCGTCGATCTCTCTGGGGAGAGCGGCGTGCTCGGCGAGGACGTCCACTCGGGTCCTCGACTCGCCCGGGGTCACGTGGAGGAACCCGCCGTCCACGAGGACGAGCTCCTCGGGCCCGCCCAGTCCCTGGGGAAGGATGCGCAGCGGATGGATGGCCAGCGAGATGAGCATGGGTGCGTGGCCGGGCAGGATGCCGACGTCGCCGTCGGTCCCCTTGGCGATGACCATCCCGGCCTCCCCAGACCAGATCTCCCGTTCCGGGGAGACGACGTGCACCTCGAGCATGGCCATGCCCTCTGCTTACTCCTCGCCTTCCTTGGTTAGTTTCTCTCCGGCCTCGACCGCTTCCTCGATCCCGCCCACCATGTAGAACGCCTGCTCGGGCAGGTGGTCGAGCTCGCCCTCGGTGATCATCTTGAACCCGCGGATCGTGTCCTCGATCGAGACGTACTTCCCGGGCACGCCCGTGAACTGCTCGGCCACGAAGAAGGGCTGCGATAGGAACTTCTCGATCTTCCGGGCCCGGGCCACGATGACCTTGTCCTCCTCGGAGAGCTCGTCGATCCCGAGGATGGCGATGATGTCCTGGAGGTCCTTGTACCGCTGCAAGATCTCCTGAACACGCCGCGCCACGCGGTAGTGGTCGTCGGACACCAGCCCCGGCTGAAGGATGCGCGACGTCGAGTCGAGCGGGTCGACCGCCGGGTAGATGCCGCGGTCGACGATCTCCCGCTTGAGCACGGTCGTCGCGTCGAGGTGCGCGAACGTGGCATGCGGCGCGGGGTCGGTGATGTCGTCGGCCGGGACGTAGACGGCCTGGAGCGA
>DASYUI010000017.1:0-11178 GCA_036001425.1 Actinomycetota bacterium | reverse complement strand
CTCGACTCTGCCCACCCCGGTGTTCGGGCGCTGCAGCAGGCCGGGGACTGGGTGGTCGGAGGGACCGTCCGGGTGTTCCGGGTGCCAGCCCACACGACGTTCAGCGAGCACCGAATGACCCCGGCGGAGACGCGTCTCGCTTTCCGGGAGCGGGGATGGCGCCGGGTGGTCGGGTTCCAGACCCGGAACCCGGTGCATCGGGCCCACGAGTACATCCAGAAGTGTGCCCTGGAAGTGGTCGACGGGCTCCTCCTCCATCCGCTGGTGGGGGAGACAAAGGAAGACGACGTGCCCGCCGACGTCCGGATGCGGTGCTACGAGGTCCTGCTCCGCGAGTACTACCCGCCGGAGCGGGTGCTGCTGTCCGTGTTCCCCGCCGCCATGCGATACGCGGGACCCAAGGAAGCCGTGTTCCACGCCATTGTCCGGAAGAACTACGGGTGCACGCATTTCATCGTGGGCCGAGATCACGCCGGGGTGGGAGACTTCTACGGGACGTTCGACGCCCACCGGATCTTCGAGAGCATCGACCCCCACGAGATCGGCATCACCCCGCTGTTCTTCGACCACGCGTTCTGGTGCCACCGCTGCGAGGGGATGGCCACGGTCAAGATCTGCCCGCACGCCGACGAGGATCGACTGATCCTCTCCGGGACCAAGGTCCGGGAGATGCTTCGGTCCGGACAGCGCCCGCCGCCGGAGTTCAGCCGGCCGGAGGTCGCGGACATCCTCATCGAGGCCATGGCCGGAGAGGGGAAGGAGTAGCAGACGGCTCGGCTCCCTGGCTGGATCGGGCGGTTCGCTGCGATCGGCACGCTTCCCCAGGACACCGAGGAAGACCGGCTCCGCAAGGCCGTCCTCACGCTGGCGCCCGCGGTGATCGGGCCTCTCGCGGTCGTGTGGGTCGTCGCCTACTGGCTTCTTGGGCGCCCGCTTTCCGCCGCCATCCCGTTTGGGTACCAGGTGGCCTCCGTCGCGAGCCTGGTGATCTTCATCCGGACCAAGCGCTATCGCCTGTTTCGCTTCGCTCAGGTTCTGCTGATGCTGCTCCTGCCATTCCTGCTGCAGCTGAGCTTGGGTGGGTTCGTGCCGTCCAGCGGCGTCATCATCTGGGCAGTGTGGGCGCCGTTCGGCGCCCTCATGTTTTACGGCGCCCGCGAAGCGGTCCCCTGGCTGATGGCATTCATCGGGCTCACGGCGGTGGCAGGGATCCTGGACCCGCTGCTCCCGGAGGGCCCTCCGATCCCGATGTCGGTGGTCGTGACGTTCTTCGTGCTCAACTTCGCAGCTGTGGCCGCCAGCACCTACCTGCTCGTCCAGTACTTCGTGCGCGAGAGGGAGAAGGCCATGGCGGCCCTGCGGATCGAGCGCGAGAAATCGGAGCGGCTTCTCCTGAATGTGCTCCCGGAGCCGATCGCGGGCCGGCTCAAAGAAGGGGAGGGGATCATCGCTGATGGGTTCCCGGAGGTGACGGTGCTCTTCGCCGACATCGTCGACTTCACGCCGCTTTCCGATCGGCTGGCCCCCGACGAAGTGGTGGCCCTTCTGGACGAGGTGTTCACGGCTTTCGACCGGCTGGCCGACGATCGGGGCCTCGAGAAGATCAAGACCATCGGCGACGCGTACATGGTCGCCGGAGGGATCCCCGTGCCCCGGCCCGACCATGCAGAGGCGGTCGCCGAGATGGCTCTCGGGATGCTCGAGGAGGTCGCTCGGTGCTCTGCCGAAAGGGGAATGGGTCTTGCGGTTCGCATCGGGATCGACACCGGACCCGTCGTCGCCGGCGTGATCGGGCGCCGGAAGTTCATCTACGACTTGTGGGGCGACACCGTGAATACGGCGAGTCGGATGGAGAGCCACGGGCTTGCCGGGGCCATCCAGGTCACCCCGGCGACCTATGAGCGGTTGCACGACCGCTACGAGTTCGAGCAGCGCGGGCCCGTCGCGGTGAAAAGCAAGGGGAAGATGACCACGTACATGCTCGTTGGGCGAAAGCTCTCGCGCGTCAGCGGGCGGCGGACCGCGGGCTGATGCCCAGGCGCCGAGCCGTGTGGCCCATGCAGATCCCCATGACCGCGGTGAGCCCTCCCTCCTGGGCGATGCGGGCAGCCTCCTCGGACACGATCCCCTCCTGGAGCCACAAGACCTTGGCCCCCGCACTCACCGCCTGGTGAGCGATGTCGGGAGTCTCATCGGCCGGGCGGAACACGTCCACCACGTCAATGGGGATGTCGACCTCATGGAGCGAGCGGTAGACGCGCTCGCCGAGGATCTCCCCGCCCTTTGGGTTCACCGGAACGATCCGGTAACCGAGACCCTGGAGTTGACGGGGGATGGCGAACGAGGGCTTCCCGGGATCGCCCGACGCTCCGACCACGGCGATCGTGGACACGCTGTCGTAGATCTTGCGGAGATCGTCGTCGGCAGGGTTCTGAAACGCCTCCGGAGCCATGAGCCCAGCCTAGCCGACCCACCCGTGAAGCACCGCGGCGAGCTGGCCGCGATGCTCGGCGCCTTCGTACTCGTTCAACGCATCCGAGGGGAGGAGATGCTCATCCACCCGGCCGTCGCGCCGGACGTAGACCGCCGGGTGCGTGTCGTTGTCCGCGTCGGTCTCCACGGCGATGGCGACGGCGTCGGGTCCGGCGCTGTCGACGAAGTGGGCCAGCGGCTGGATGCCCTCATCCACGATGCCGCGGTCCCGGTCCAAGGAGACCACCCGGCAGAGATATGACTCCTGGTGCCAGAGCTCGGGGCCCCGTGTGGCCTCGGCCAGGAGGAGGGGAACGACGTCGCCGGGGCTCACCCTGGGCCGTTCGCGCGCCAGGCCGAAGAGGGTCTCTCCCAGATGGCGAGCCAGAACCTTCGCGTTGTACCGGAACCCATGAACCGCCGCGGAGCTGCTCGGTCGGCCGTACTTCTTGAGCCCGATAGACCCCTGGGTGATCGAACCGGCGAAGAAGACCCCCGGGACCGACGCGCTCTCGAAGAACGGGGTCTGGGCCGGCAGACGCCCCTGGTAGAAGGTGGCCACACCGAGGTCGGGCAGGTCTTGGAGGGGGGTGGAGAACCCGGTGGCGGCGATGACCCGGTCCACGTCGAAGACCAGGTCGCCCGGCCTGCTGGTGCCCACGGCGAACACCCGCCAGCCCGCCGCGGTCCGCTCCACCCGGTCGATGGCTGCGTCCACGACGAACGTCCCACCGGCCAGGATGAAGTCCTCGAAGGGCTGCAGGTACCGGGCCCGGGCTCCCGAGGTGGAGTGAGTCACCACCGACAGACGGGCGGGTCGTGGAGACGCCAGGATGAGCTGCCGGGCCCAGGGGAGCAAGCCGTCGGCCAGCTCGAACCCGGAGTTCCGCTTCCCGACGATGAACACCCGCTGTCCCGCGTACGCCTTGGCCTCCTCGGTGTCGACGTAGTGGGGAACCCCGTCGAGGCCGGGGATATCCGGCTTCCAGGGCTCGGTCATGCCCACCGCGACCACCAGGGCGCGGCACCGGTACTGACCGTCGGAGGTCTCCACCACGAACCCGTCGTCGAGCCGGCGAGTGGCTTCCCACCGGCAGCCATACCTCGCCAGGATCTCGGCCCGCTCGGTGAAGGTGAGCAGGCCCTTCTCCATCTCGGCCCGGGACGGGAAGTACGAGGTGCCGTCCATGAAGTCCGCCACCAGGGCCCGGTGCACTGGATCTTCGGCCAGCATGCTGTTCCAGTCGTAGCGTTCGTATTCCCGGGTTCCCCGCTCCGCGAGCGCGTACGGCTTGGTCCAGCTGATCAGGCGCTGGAAGAACGGGAACCGCTGGAACATGCCTGCCGGCCGCTCGTCGGCCGACAGAAGGGCGTGCTCGACGCCCACACGGGCGAGGAAGTGGCTCACCTGGAGGCCCCCGGGTCCCGTGCCCAGCACCACCACCGGGTAGGGGCCGGGGGGGTGGGCGCCTAGCTCCGCCATCCCAGGGTGGTGTGCAGCCGGCGGGCCTCCGCCTGGAGCATCCGGAACGTGACGTTGGGATGCCCCGTCAGGAAGCCCTCGAGCTCCGGTCCGGCGAGGTGGAGGCACCGAAGCGGCCCGGTGGCCACGACGTCGGCGGTCGGGGGCTCCCCGAGGAGGACCGAGATCTCCCCGAAGAACTCGCCGCGGCCGAGGCGCGCGCGCTCCTCCCCGTCGATGACCACCGCAGCCTCGCCGTCCAGGATCACGTAGAAGCCGGTCCCCGCCATTCCCTGACGGAGGATCCGCTGTCCCTCCGGAAACCACTCCTCCTCGAACGTGTGGGCCACCGCCTCGAGCTGGGCGCGGGACAGGTCGGCGAAGAGGGCCATCCGAGCCAGCACGTCCTCGATGTGGTCCCGCCCCTGCACGGCAGGAACGTTACCCGTTCGGGCCGCCGTCGTCATGGGCGAGCCTGTCCCAGCTTCGTCGTGATTCAAACCACTTGCGAGGAACGCACGAACCATCCCGTTTTTGGGCGGCTATTGAAGTTGAACCCGATTCCCCTCGATGGTAGGGTCCGTGCGAACTTTGCCCGGCCGCCGACGTCCGAACCGGTGGTCAGTCAGAAACCGTGGGAGGAGGCTGTTGACGGTAGCAGGACGAGTTCGCGTTGCGCTGAGTTTCGCGATCCTCCTTGCCGTCCCCGCGCTCATCCAGCCCGTCGGGGCGCAGACCACCGAAGAGAAGCTCGAGTCGGCCAAAGACCGGTACGACCAGGCCCTCGCCCGCGCCACCATCGCCACCGCCGCGTACGAGGAGGCATACGGCCGGTACATCGCGACGCAGGAGGACATCGACCGTACCCAGCAGGCGATCACCGATGCCCGCCGGCGGCTCCACCGGCTACAGGGTCACCTCGCCGACCGGGCCCGGGAGGCCTACCTCATGGGCCCCATGAGCAGCCTGGAGCTCCTCCTGACCGCGGAGTCCTTCACGGAGTTCTCCGACCGCATGGTGTTCCTCGACCGCCTCGCCCAGGACGACGCGGACCTGGTCACCAAGGTCAGCGTGACCTCCGAGATCCTTCATCGATTGGAGACCGATCTCGACCGCCAGGCCGACCGGCAGGCCAAGGCGCTGAGCGAGGCCAAGGCGCATCTCGCGGTGGTCTACAACCAGCTCGACAAGGCGGAGGCCCTGAAGCAGGAGCT
The DNA here is from genome assembly GCA_036001425.1 of Actinomycetota bacterium. GTDB lineage: Bacteria > Actinomycetota > UBA4738 > UBA4738 > CALAEC01 > DASYVD01. The sequence goes on along the minus strand of DASYUI010000017.1, from coordinate 6,030 downwards.
CGCGGACCAACTCGTGGCGGAGCGGCGGGCCGCGGCGCTGGTGGCGGCGGCCACCGGATCGCGGGTCATCCAGGGCCAGGCGCTGCAGGCCTGCCCCGTGCCGGGGTCCTCGTTCGTGGACAGCTGGGGAGCGCCGCGCTCGGGCGGGCGGACCCACCAAGGGACGGACATGATGGCGCCCTACGGCACGCCGGTGTACGCGGCGCAGAGCGGGACCGTGTCGCACAGCTCCAGCGACCTCGGCGGCATCCAGGCGTACGTGTACGGCGACGGCGGGGACACCACGTTCTACGCACACCTCCAGGGCTACGGGGGCACCCCGTCGGGGGGGCACGCTTCGGCGGGCGGCCTGATCGGCTACGTGGGGGACACCGGGAACGCCACGGGAACCCCGCATCTGCACTTCGAGTACCACCCGGGCGGGGGTGGCGCGGTGAACCCCTACCCGTACCTCCTGGCGGTCTGCTGAGCCCGGTTACTGGGTTCGCCGCCTCCCGGGGGCGATAATCTTCCTCGTGACCGACGCCCCCATGATCGGCGGGAAGCGGCGCATCGACCAGGTCCTGGCCGCGGACTTCACCCAGGGCCTCGAGGAGCTCGACCTCGAGGAGCTGCGTCGCCGGCGTGACGTCTGCCGGGCCGAGCGGGAGTACCTCTCATACCTCCGTCGGCTGGTCCAGGGGCGTCGTGACATCCTCCAGGCCGAGCTCGATCGACGGAGAAGAGGCGGCGATGAGGGATCCCTCCTCGCCGACATCGCGGCCATCCTCGCCGATGCGCCCGTGGGGCCGTCGAGGGGCGAGGCCCCGGTGGTGACCATCCCCGACGAGGAGATCACCCTGGCTCGGCGCCGGGTGGAGCGCCTGGTGTCCGACTCCGGCCTCTCGAACCTTCCCGCCCTCTCCGACGAGGAGCTGGAAGAGGCCGTCAGCCAGATCGACGAGGAGGAGCGCAGTCTCTCGGACCTGCGCTCGCGGGTGATCGCGGTGCACGACCTCCTCCAGGCCGAACTGGTCCGGCGGTACCGCGAACAGCTCCGTGGGAAGTTCGGGTGACGCCCGGATGGCGGACCATCGCCGGAGGGCGTCCCCCCCGCCAGCGCACCACGGTATGGGCTGAGAGCCGGAGGAGCGGGATGGTGCCAGCGGGCTCTAGACGACCGGGCCCGGGAGTGTGACAGTTGCTTGACAGCATGCCAACCAAAACTTCCCCCGTCAGAGTGCTCGTCGTGGATGACGACCCCACGATCCGAGACGTCCTCCGCGTCATGCTGGGGTTCGAAGGTTGCCAGGTCGTTGATGCGCCCGATGGCGAGTCGGCTCTGGTCATGTCGGCGGCCATCCGCCCCGACGTGGTCATCCTCGACGTGACCATGCCGGGGATCAACGGCTTCGAGGTGTGCCGGCGACTGAAGTCCGGCCCCCTCCCCCCGCGAGTGGTCATCCTCACCGCCCGAGACCACCCCGAGGACGAGCGCCTCGGCCTCGACGCCGGGGCCGACGCCTATCTCAGGAAGCCGTTCTCTCCTCTCGAAGTCCTCGACATGGTCGGCGTGCAGATCGACGAGGACGGCGCGTGAGCGAGGAGACAGGGGCGGATCCCCAGCTCGAGGCGGCCCGTCGCCAGCTGGTGGTCTTCGCCGAGGAGATCAAGGAGATCTATCGCCGGGAGCGGCAGCGCACCCGCGAGCTCGAGCAGGCGCTCCAGGAGCTCAACGACACCTACCTCGACACCATGAAGACCCTGGCTTTCCTGGTGGAGGCCAAAGACGTGGGTACCCGGACCCACCTCGACCGGGCGCACTCCTACGGGATGGCGCTTGCATGGATGATGGCGCCTGATCTGGCCCGCCGCCCGCAGATCGGGTACGGGTTCCTCCTCCACGACATCGGGAAGATCGGGATCTCGGAGCGGATCCTCAACAAGCCCGGGCCACTGACTACCGCGGAGTGGTCCGTGATGCAGACCCATCCAGTGATCGGGACTCAGATCGTGGCCCCGATGCGGTTCCTGGGCGAGGCCGTGGAGGTCATCGCTCACCACCACGAGAAATTCGATGGGTCAGGGTATCCGCGAGGCCTGAAGGGCACCGACATCCCCCTGGCGGCCCGGATCTTCGCCATCGTCGACGCCTTCGACGCCATGACCACCGAGCGGCCCTACCGGCCCTCGATGTCCTCTGACGCCGCCCTGGAGGAGGTCGTCCGCTGCTCCGGGCACCACTTCGATCCCGACGTGGTGGAGGCGTTCCTCCTGTTCGTGGAAGAGGCCGGCCGGACACCGGCCGCCGCGACCGCCTCCTGAACCTCGCCTCTTCTCCCCACCTCGGTCGCGGGTAGGCTACGTCCCGTGCCTGGCCCCGTGCCCCTCGTCAGGGTGATGCGATCGGGTGTGGAGGAATCCGTCCACCACGGCTCGGTGGCGGTCGTGGGCTCCGACGGCCGGCTGCTCGCCTCCGCGGGCGACCCGGGCACCGTGGCTTTCGCCCGGTCGGCCAGCAAGCCCTTCCAGGCCATCGCGTCGCTCTCCCTGATGGGCAAGGATCCGGGCGAAGACCTCTCCGATCGGGAGGTCGCGGTGATGTGCGGCTCCCACCACGGGGAACCCGATCACCTCGACGCCGTCCGCGCCCTCCTGGAGCGGGCCGACCTCGGTCCGGAAGCCCTCCGATGTCCCCCCGGCCTGCCCCTGGACCCCGAGGCGGCCCTGGCGGTCACCGAACGGCGGCGCGAGTACCACAACTGCTCTGGCAAGCACGCGGGGATGCTCCTGGCCTGCGTCCGGGCCGGGCTGGACACGGGGTCCTATCCCCAAGAGGGGCACCCGGTACAGGACAAGGTGCTCGAGGTTCTGTCCCAGGGGACGGGGATGAAACCCCTGGCTGTCGGTATCGACGGCTGCGGTGTGCCGGTGCACGCGTTCCCGCTATCCGCCCTGGGGGCGATGTTCGCTCGCCTGTCGAGGCCGGGGGCCCTCGGGCCGTTCGAGCACCCGGCTCGCCGGGCGGTGCGAGCGATGCTTGCGGAGCCGGGGATGGTCTCCGGGTCTCGGGGGCTGGACACGGCCCTGATGCGGACGATCCCCAGGACCGTGGCCAAGGGCGGAGCCGAGGCGCTCCAGTGCACCGTCATGCTGGAGGAGGGGGTCGCCGTCGCCGTCAAGATCGCGGATGGCGGGTACCGGGCCGCCGGCCCGGCGGTGATCCGGGCACTCCAGGTCATGGGGCTCATCCAGCCGGCCCACGCGGAGGCTCTCGTCGACCACGCTCGCCCGGCGGTCAGCGGCGGCGGACGGCGGGTAGGGGAGCTGGTGGCCGACTTCGATCTGGAACGCCCAGGGTAGTCCCGGTCTCACCCCCCGCGCTTGCAACCGTTCTCCTAAGTGCTTGCAACTGTTATACAGATGTGCTAGCCTCAGAGCCGGTCGAGGGGAACCCTCGGCCTCGGAAACGAGGAGCACGATGAAAGTCCAGGATCTGGGGAACTTCATTCGGGAGCAGCGACGCGGCGCCCAGCTCTCGCTCAGGAAGCTGGCGAAGCTGGCCGGTGTGTCGAATCCCTACCTGTCCCAGATCGAGCGTGGACTGCGCCGCCCGAGCGCGGACATCCTCCAGGGCATCGCCAGGGCTCTCCGGATCTCCGCCGAGACGATGTACGTGCAGGCGGGGATCCTGGACGACCGCAAAGAGGAGAGGCCCGGCCCTGATGTCGAGGCCGCCATCCTGGCGGACGCAGCCATAACGGAGCGACAGAAGCAGGTTCTATTGCAGGTCTACTCGGCGTTCCGGCAGGAGACCGAGCGTCGCCGGGCGTCCAGGAAGGGGCCCGGCCACCGAAGCTCCAGTGAGAGATCGAAGGCTCGGCGGGGGAACGGGGCGGCACGCTCGCCCTCACCCGGCTCCGGTTCCGTCCTCCCGTCTTCTTCTTCTCGAAAGGAGGTGACACGATGGACCTCAGGAAGCCGTTCTACGCGCTGATCGGTGCGGGAGAGGCCGCCGTGGAGGCCGGCAAGGCCCTCGTCGGCAAGGCACGCGGGGTGAAGCCGGAGCAGGTGCAGCACCGGCTCTCGGTCTCCGCGAACTCGTCCCGCAAGTGGGTCACCAAGCGGTACACCACTTGGGCGAAGCGAGGAGAGCGCCTGGCCACCCAGATCGGCAAGTCGGCCCCGGCGAAGCGCGCCGCGGAGCAGACCAAGCAGGCTCGCAGCCAGATGAAGGCCGCGACGACCAGCATCCGCAAGGCAGTGGGCGCCCAAGCCGACGCGGCCAAGTCCGCCGCCAAGAAGGTCGGCTAGGCTCCGTTCGGACCGGGGAACCCGCCCTCCGCTGGGGGGCGGGTTTTCCATGCCCCGACTCGATTCGAGCCGGGGGGTCCGCTCGCCTGCTCGCCCACCGCTACCTCGCTCTGGGTGAGCTACCCCCCCGGAACCCCCCGTGGTTGGAACTGAGGGTGTCCCATAACATGGGTGCAATGCGAGCGATCGAGGTGGCCCTGGCCCGGGTCGCCGTTCTGAGCCTCCATACCTCGCCTCTCGACCAACCTGGCACCGGCGACTCCGGGGGGATGAGCGTCTACGTCCGGGCCCTGTCGGAGCGGTTGGCCGATCGGGGCGTGGCTCTCGACGTCTTCACCCGGTGCAGCGGCCGAGGCGTGCCTCAGGTGGAGGAGGTGAGCCCCCTGGTCCGAGTGATCCAGGTTCAGGCCGGACCCTGCGCCCCGGTGGGCAAGGAAGATCTCCCCACTCTCCTCCCCGAGTTTGCCGGGGGCGTGCTGGGAGCGGGGGAGGGAGGCTACGATTTGATCCACGCTCACTACTGGCTCTCCGGGTCGGCCGGGCGGGTGGTGAAGCGAGCGTGGGACGTGCCGCTCGTGGCTTCCTTCCACACGTTGGGCAAGGTGAAGAACCTGGCCCATCTCGACCAGCCCGAGCCACCGCCGCGGTTGGGTGGTGAGCACGGCGTGGTTCGCGAGGCCGACCTGATCCTGGCCCCGACGCCGGCGGAGGCGGCTCACCTCGTCCACCTGTACGGGGCGCGGCCCGAGCGGATCCGGGTGGTCCCGCCGGGGGTCGACCCCGAGCGGTTCCGCCCGCGCCCCGCCCGGGATGCCCATCGAGCCCTCGGGCTCGACGGGCTGCGTGTGGTCCTGTTCGTTGGGCGACTCCAGCGCCTCAAGGGGCCCGACGTGGCCATCCGAGCCTTCGCCGAGGCCTCGCGCCTGCGACCGGACCTGCTCGACGAGGCCGTGCTCGTCCTGGTCGGTGGCCCCAGTGGTCCGGGCGACCCCGTCGCGGAGATGCGGCGGCTGCGAAACCTTGGCCGACAGGCGGGGGTTGCGGACCGGGTCCGCTTCCTCGATCCGGTTCCCCACGACGAGCTTCCATCGCTCTACGCTGCTGCGGACGCCGTCCTGGTGCCGTCCCGATCCGAATCCTTCGGCCTGGTGGCCCTGGAGGCCCAGGCGTGCGGCGTACCGGTCCTCGCCTCCGCGGTTGGCGGTCTCCCGTACGTGGTGGCGGAAGGGGAGACCGGTTTCCTATTCCCGCCGGGGGACCACGCGGCCCTCGCCGACCGGCTCGTCCAAGTTCTCGGGCATCCCGAGCTGCGGGCCCGGCTCTCGGAGGGTGCCCGTCGGCACGCCTCGCGGTTCTCGTGGGAGCGGACGGCCAACCTGGTCCACGCCGTCTACGGGGAGCTGGTTCCCGCCCTGGCCGGCCCCGGGCCCCTGGCCGGGGCCTGACCGCGAAGCACCTCCCGGACCGCCCCGGCCAAAAAGGTTGACAAGAAAACGCGCGGGTCTACCTGCAGGGATGGCATGCCACCAGGCCTTTTGTCACCTTGACGGTCCCCGAGTCGGCGTCTATGTTTCGCTCGCTCCGAGCAGCCGGAGCGACCCGGTCGGAAAACCGACCGGGGCCCCCTGGGAAAGCTGTAAGGCAACTGGGCGCACCTGGTCGTACGGTCGGGACAGCTAACTGGCTGTGCGGGCGGGGAGGCTCGGAAAGCCCCAAAGCCCAACGAAAGGGGCTACC
>DASYUI010000016.1:0-3379 GCA_036001425.1 Actinomycetota bacterium | reverse complement strand
ATCTACCAGCCGGTCACCCTGAAGGGACTCGCGGGGTGGTCGGCAGCCCGGGTGGTCGCCTCCCTGGGCGGATTCCGCCTCCTCCCGGGCTCGGATGTGGAACCTTCGGTCGTCGCTTCAGCGCTCGAGCCGCGGCTCGGCCCTTTGAGGATCGTCGCACTGGCCAGAACGAACCATCCGGGGCGGTTCGTGGCGTTGCTCGCGGATCACGACGGGAAGCGCCGGGCCGTGGCGAAGTTCGCCACCGATGAGGCGGGAAAAGCCGCTCTGCGGCGAGAGGGCGAGGCGATCGAGGCCCTGGGAGCCTTGCTCCCCCCTCCGCTCTTTCCGCCCCGCGTCCAGGACCGTGGAGAGGGCCATCTCATCCTCGATGCCGTGGAGTGGCAGCCCCGCCTACAGTCGTGGCGCTTGCCGGAGGAGGTCGCGAACGCCCTCGGCCGGTTCTTCGCCGCGGGTGTCGAGGAGTCGTCGGCAGCGCAACGCTCGCCGTTGGGCCCAGCACACGGCGACTTCGCCCCGTGGAACCTGTTCCGCACGCGGAGCGGGTGGACTCTGCTGGACTGGGAGGAGGCGCGACAGGGAGCGCATCCATTCTTCGACCTGTTCCACTACCTCGTTCAGGCTCATGCACTGCTGCGTCATCCGACTCGTCGGCAGCTCCTGGCCGGGATCGAGGGGACGGGTGAGGTTGGACGGGCGATCACTGCCTACGCGTCCGGGGCCGGTGTGAGCTTCGAGGAGGCAACGGAGTACTTCCGGAAGTACCTGGAGGAGAGCTCGCGCCTAATCCTGCAGGCAACGCCCGCACCGTCGAACGTGGTGCAGGTTCGCCGGTCGCTGCTCGACGAGTTGCGGCGAAGGAGGGAACGCCTGTGAGCGAGCCCGCCCCCGCGAATGGTGTGCGGCCAGCCGTGCTCTCGGGGCAGCAGCTACAGCTTGAGGGCCGGGTCCCGGGCCAGCGGCGGTGGGTCCTGGTGACCGACGGCGGGAACGGGTGGAGCCGTGACACCGTCGCCGCCGTCCGAGCCCTCGCCGATGGAGGCTACCGGCCATCCGTCGCGACCTCTGGGCCGTCCCGGCTGGCAGCGCTCACTCGCTACTGCGAGCAACGGATCCGCGTCCCGAGGGCGGAGGACCCAGGGTACCGGGAGGCGGTCCTGGCTGAAGCCGAGATAGGCGACTACCTGACCGTCCTTCCGTCCAACGAGCGGGCGCTCGTTGCCCTCGGAGTCGCCGTCCCGCACCTCCTCGACAAGATGGGACTGAACGCCGCCGCGGAAGCGGTGGGAATCCCCGTCCCCCCATCCCGGCTCTTCGAGTCGCTCGATGCGGCGCTGTCCTCCGCTGACGAGCTCGACTACCCGGTGGTGGTAAAGCCGACTACCCGCCGCTACTGGGCCTTCTACGCCGACTCTCCCGCCCGTCTTACCGAGGCTGCATCCGATCACGGTCCCGTGCTTGTGCAGCCCTTCCTGATGGACCAGCTCCGGGCGATCTCCGGCGTCGTGTGGCAGGGGCGGCTGGTGGCCGCGGTGCACGAGCGGTGGTTGAGGATCTGGCCGGAGCTCTGCGGTCTGCCCAGCGCCGCCGAGACGATCCCGGCGGACCCCGAGGTTGAGGAGCGGCTGGTAGCGTTGCTCCAGGGCTACCAGGGGCTCTTCAACGCGCAGTTCGCCGGACCCTACCTGCTGGACCTGAACCTGCGGGTCCACTCCACCCTTCCCCTGGCGGTCTCCGCAGGGGTGAATCTGGTCGCGCGGTATTGCGACCTTCTTCGCGGAGAATCCCCCGAACCGGTAAGGGCCAGGCCCGGCGTGTTCTTCCGATGGCTCGAGGGGGACGTGCGGCACGTGCTGTCGGGCGTTCGGAAGGGGACGATCGGCCTTCCCAGGGCCGCGCGGCTTCTCAAGCCTCACCCGGGGGCAGCCCACAGCATCGAGTCGATCCGGGACCCGATGCCGGGGATCGCTCGTGCGTGGGTGGCGGTCTCCCACCGGGTGCTCCGGCGGCCGCCGAGCCACTTCGGACTGCCTGAGGGCTCAGGTCGAGGGCCCGGGCCGGCTGGGGGAACCTGACGCGTGGGAATCGGGTCGGTGACGATGGCCAAGGTGAGCGACACGGCTCGCCTGACCGGCCGAATCGCCCGGCGGGTCGGGTGGGGGGTGGGTGACCAGGCCTTCTCCAGCCTGACGAACTTCGCCCTGGGAATCCTGGTCGCCCGGGCCGTCGCCCCGACCGAATTCGGGGCGTTCAGCCTGGCGTTCGCCACGTACACCCTCGCTCTGGGGGGGTCGCGGGCGCTCGCCACCGAGCCGCTCGTCGTGCGGTACGCCGGATCCTCGGTGGAGGCGCATCGAAGCGCCGCCGCCTCGGGGAGCGGTGCCGCGCTGGTCGTGGGGGCCGTCGGCGGGGCCGTTGCTGTGCTCTTCGGAGCCACCAGCACGGGAGCCCTGGGTCAGGCGTTTCTCGCGCTCGGAATCTCGCTTCCCGGCCTCCTCCTCCAGGACAGCTGGCGGTTCATCTTCTTCTCCGGGGGCAGGGGTTCGATGGCCTTCCTCAACGACGTGCTGTGGGCGGTCGTGATGTTCCCGGCGGTAGCGGTGCTGCTGCTAACCGATCATGCGTCCATCCTGTTGCTCACGCTGGCGTGGGGGGGAGCAGGAACGCTTGCCGGTTGCGTCGGGGCGCTCCAAAGTCGGGTGGTTCCACAACCCTCCGCGGCCCTGCCGTGGTTTCGGGCCCAACGGGACCTTGGGGCACGGTACCTGGGAGAGTTCGGGGCCCTCGCCGGGGCCCGGCAGCTCTCCCTATATGCGGTGGGTGGCATCGCCGGCGTCGCCGCCGTGGGGGCGATCCGCGCCGCGAACATCCTGTTCGGCCCGATCGACGTCCTGGTCTTCGGCATCCGGCTCGTGGCCGTCCCCGAGGCGGTGCGGATCCTCAAACGATCTGCCCGTCACCTCAGGGCCGCCTGCGCACTGCTGTCCGCGGCCCTGAGCGCAATGTCTGTGGCGTGGGGAGCCCTGATCTTCGTTCTGCCCGAGCGGATCGGCGAAGCCGTCCTGGGGCAGACCTGGAGCCTGGCTCATCGGGTGGCCGTCCCCATCGCGGTCATGACGGCGGCCGGAGGGATCTCTGGTGGGATCCTGGTGGGCCTCCGGGCCCTGGCCGCAGCCCGGCGGAGCTTCCGGGCCCGCCTGGTCGTGTCGGGGCTCCAGATCGTGGGGACGATCGGGGGTGCCGCCGTGGGTGGCGCCGTGACCGCAGCGTGGGGCCTGGCGGCGGGGGTGGTGGCGGGGGTCCCGGTCTGGGCCTGGCACTTCAAGAGAGGCCTCTTGGAGCACGAGCGGACGTTCGGGGACGCGTCTGACGAGCCCGA
>DASYUI010000015.1:0-74879 GCA_036001425.1 Actinomycetota bacterium | reverse complement strand
CGAGCACGAGCCCGATGATGAAGAGCTGCACGATCGTCAGGGCGACCAGGCCGATCGCAACGTGGAGGAGGATCCAGCCGATGGAGGGTCGCCGCCATGCCGGGATCCCGTGCTCGTGCTCCAGCTCGTGGAACCTGCGCCAGGCCGCCTCCCATCCGATCGGGCTCATGTCGAAGCGAGCGACGGGCTCCCCCGCTTTCCGCAGGTCCCACACCGCGTAGTAGTCCGGGCCGTAGCCGAGGCCGAAGATCTCGCCGAGATGGGTGAGGACGGTGTCGGCGGAGCGTGGGAAGCCCGGGCGGAGCACCTCGGGCGGAGCGGACGCGGTTGCGGGGCTCGGGGCAGGGGACGGCGCGTGTCCGCCCGGTTTGGTCGAGGCAGCGACCGGTGGGGCTGATGGAGCTGCGGGCGAGGTCGTGGACGGCGGCTGTTCCCCGGGCGTCGTCGGTGGGGCCGGCCCGCTCGGCGGCGCCGCCGGTGCCCGGTCGGCTCCGGCCGTCGGGGCGTCAGCTTTCAACCGGGTTCCGCACTCGAAGCAGAACACCGATGTGTCCGCGTTCTCCTGGTCGCAGTTCGGGCAGCGCATGGCGCGACGGGAGTCTACCCCGGGCGCGGCCGGTTTCCTGCAGGTCGCCTAGAATCGCGCCGTGCCGGTTCACACGATGAGCACGAGGGTCGAATGAAGCGACGGTCCCTCGGTCGCTACGCCCGGGACTTCTTCACCAACTGGTCGGAGTACGAGGGCCCCACCGGTAAGAAGCTCCGCCTGACCATCCGGAACCGGTTCGTGGCGACCGCGCTCTTGCGGGGATGCTGCGGACACCCGGGCGAGCCGGGCTGCTGACAGGTTTCACGGGAGGGGCCCGGTCGGGCCCCGAAAGAGCCGAAGCGGCCGAAGAACGAATAGCCGTCCCCGTCGCGGACTCATGCTCCGGCTCAGATGAGCCGTGACGCAACTGCCTCCGCCATCGCCTCGGTCGTCGCGTTGCCCCCCATGTCCGGCGTCCGCGTTCTCCCTTCCTCGAGCACCGCCTCCACCGCGGCCTCGATCGCCATCCCCGCGTTGTCCCGTCCCAGGTGCCGGAGCATCATGGCTGCGGAGAGGATCATCGCGGTTGGGTTGGCGATGCCCTTTCCGGCGATGTCCGGGGCGCTTCCATGCACCGGCTCGAACATCGCGTATTCCCAGCCGATGTTGGCGCCGGCGGCCAGGCCCAGACCTCCCACCAGGCCGGCGCACAGGTCCGAGGTGATGTCCCCGTACAGGTTTGGCAGGAGAAGCACGTCCATGACTTCCGGCTCCCAAGCCAGCCACATCGCCATCTCGTCGACCTGCATCTCGTCGACCTCGACGTCCGGGTACTCCTCGGCCACCTCCAGAGCCGTGGCCAGGAAGACGCCGTCGGAGAACTTCATGATGTTGGCCTTGTGACCCACCGTGATCCGCTTGCGTCCGTGGCGCCGCGCATGCTCCAGGGCGAACCGAACGATCCGGCGCGTGCCGGTTACCGAGATGGGTTTGAGCGTGACCCCCGCGTCGTCCTTGAGCGTGAAACCGGCCAGCTCCTTCAGCGCAACGCTCAACCGGGCCACCTCCATCGACGATCGCTGGAACTCCACCCCCTGGTACAGATCCTCGGTGTTCTCGCGGATGACGACGATGTCGACGCCGGGGTATCTCGTGGGAACTCCACGGAAGTCGCGGGACGGACGGACCGCCGCGAACAGGTCGAGCTCCTGGCGAAGCGCAACGTTCACGCTCCGAAAGCCCGTTCCCACGGGTGTGGTGATGGGGCCCTTGAGGGCGATCCGGGAGTCGCGGATGGAATCGATCACGCGGTCGGGGAGAGGGGTGCCTTCCGTGTCGAGGACCGCCGCCCCGGCAAGCTGAACGTCCCACTCGACCTCGACGCCGGTGGCCTCGACCACGCGGCGGGCCGCCGCGGCGACCTCCGGGCCGATGCCGTCCCCGGGGAGGAGCGTGACCCGATGCGGCACAGGGCTAGGCTAGCAGGGGCCGGCGAAGCTGGGCCTGAAGTCTCCGGCGAAGGCGGAACGTTCCCGTCCCCTCGGTCGTCTGAATGAGTGCAGGCGGGGCTCCGGCCCTGCTAATTTGGCGCGCCGAGGGAAAGGGGCGGGAAGAGGATGATCCGGCGGGTCGCCGTGCTGGTGGTAGGCGTGGCCCTGCTGGTGGCCGCCCCGGCGATGGGCGGGACGGCGGATATCGCCATCCACGACAACTACTTCTCGCCGGACGCCAGGCGAGTCGCCGTCGGAGGTTCGGTCCGGTGGTACCGAGCTCCCGACTCGATCGGTGTACACAACGTACGAGAGAACGGGTGGCTTTTCGAGAGCGGGCCACCGACCGACGGTCCGATCGACTACACGGTGGTGTTCTCGGCGGGCACGTTCCACTTCTTCTGCCGGACGCACGGGGGGCCGGTCCCCGGAACGCCGGACAACATGGACGGATTCGTCCGCGTTCCTGTAACCATCGATCGCGCACCCACCGGCTTGTCATTCACGGTTCGATGGGCCACGAGCGCGTCGGAGACCGGAACGGCCTATGACGTGCAGTTCCGGGTCGGACGCGGGGAATGGCGAACCTGGAAGGCGGACACGACGAACAACAAGGGCGTGTTCGGAAAGGACGCGAAGCCGGTTCGGGTTCGCGATGATGTCCGGTACTCGCTCCGGGCCCGCTCGCAGGAGGGCCCGAATACGAGCGGCTGGTCCCCGGTGGCCTCGTACAGAACCTGACTGAAAAGGAGAGCGAATGGCAAGGCTCGTTCCGCTGGTGCTCGCCATCGGCATGCTGTTTCCCAGCGCGGCCCAGGCGGGAAGGATGGACATCGATGTCCACGACGATTTCTTCGCGCCAGACGTCGTGGGGAACCAGGTAGGGGACACCGTTCGCTGGTTCAGCGACGGGACGAACAGCAACAACCACAATGTTCGAGAGGACGGCCTCCTCTTCCGCAACGGTGATCCCACCAGCGCGGCGTTCACCTACGATGTCGTCTTCTCCGCCGGAACCTTCCACTATTACTGCGAGGTTCACGGCAGCGAGTTCGGCGGGATGGACGGCCTCGTGCGGATCCCGGTGAGGCTCAACCGTGCGCCGGACGGGCTCCCCTTCACTGTCCGGTGGGCTTCAGCGGCTTCGGAGACGGGCAGCGTCTACGACGTCCAGTTCCGGGTCGGGTCGGGCGACTGGCGAAACTGGAGGACCGACACGACCACGCTGAGCGGGGTCTTCGGCAGGAACCGCAACCCCGTCCGGGTCCGTGACGGCGTCCTCTACTCCTTCCGAGCGCGCTCGCAGGAGGGGACCGCGGACAGCCGGTACTCCCCCGTACGGTCCTTCCGGCCCTAGCCCTTCTTCCTGTTGACGGCGGCCTGGAGCTGCCGCTTGTTCATCTTCGAGCGGCCTTCGATGCCCAGGTTCTTGGCCTCGTTGTAGAGCTGCTCCCTGGTCCGGCCCCGCGGGCCGCTGGTCCCCGAGCGCAGCCCCCCACGGCGGCCCGAAGAGATGTCGCGGGTCGAGCTCCTGGAGCGCTGCGTGGCCTCGCCGGAGCGGGCCCGCTCCTTGTTCACGGTGCGCGCCGCGATCTCCTTGGCCCGCTTGGTTCCGACGCCGCGATCCTTGGCGCTCTCCTTGATGTGCTCGTACTGCCGCTCTCGATTGTTGGTCCATGCACGCTGTGGCATGTGGGCCCTCCTTTCCTTATTTCGTATCTACCCTGCGAAGTTGCCGCGAAACGGTGTCGCGGCGAGGCACAATGCGCCCGGTGGTGACGAAAGGAGGGACCGATGGGGTCGGAAGACCTGAAGGAGTTTCCCACCAGCCCACGGGCGGTCGATCTCGACCGGCTGAGGCGGGCCCGGGCGGGACGGCGGGTTGGGCTGGCGGCGCTGGTCGGTGTCCTGGTGCTCGCGGGAGCAAATCTGTTGGGAGTGCGGTTCGGCGTCGTGACGAGCTCTGGAGGAGGCTATCGCCTCTCTGTCGCGTACGCGAAGGTGAGTCGGCCGGGCCTGTCCACGCCGTGGTCCATCGAGGTTCAACGGTCGGGTGGGTTCGACGGACCGATCCGGATCGCCACCAGCCGGCGATACCTGACGCTCTTCGACTACAACGCGGCCCATCCGGAGCCGTCCGCGACCACCGGAACGCCGGACGTGGTGATCTGGGAGTTCGATCCACCACCCGGCGACACACTCCGGGTGTCGTTCGATGGGAGGCTCGAGCCGACCGAGCACCTCAGCCAGTTGGGCGAGACCTCGGTGCTCGTCGACGACGTCCCCGTCGTGACCGTCGCCTATACGACAAGGGTGGTGCCGTAGATGGAGATCGTCATCCGATCCTCAGCGATCTACTTCCTGATCTGGTTCCTGGTCAGGGTGATGGGCAAGCGGGAGCTCTCGCAGATGAGCGCGTTCGAGCTCGTGTTGTTGGTCACGATGGGCGACCTGGTCCAGCAGGGCGCCACCCAGGAGGACATGTCGGTCACCGGCGCGTTCCTGGCCATCGGGACACTGGGCTTCTGGATCCTGGTGTGGTCCTACGTGAGCTTTCGGTGGACCACGACCCGGAGGGCGGTGGAGGGCGCTCCGGTGATCGTGATCCGGGACGGCCGCATCCAGCAGGAGGCCCTCCGGATCGAACGGGTCACGGTGGACGAGCTGACGGACGCTGCACGCGAGCAAGGCATCGCCGACCTGCGCGAGGTCAAGTTCGGCGTGCTGGAGGCGACCGGCAAGTTCTCGTTCCTCACGTTCCGAGACACGGACCGGCGTCGGCGCGAGAGCGGGACCGAGCGCGTCGCCGAGTAGGTCACATACGCTCGAAGAGGATGGCCCGCTTCACCTCTTGGATGGCCTGGGTGACCTTGATACCGCGAGGGCAGGCCTCCGTGCAGTTGAACGTGGTCCGGCACCGGAACACCCCGGTCTTCTCCGATAGCACTCGGAGGCGTTCCTTCGCTCCCTGATCCCTCGAGTCGAAGATGAATCGGTGGGCGTTGACGATCGCGGCCGGGCCGATGTACTGGCCGTCTCCCCAGAAGATCGGGCACGACGTGGTGCACGCCGCGCACAGGATGCACTTCGTGGTGTCATCGAATCGCTCCCGCTCCTCTGGGCTCTGGATCCGTTCGCGGTCACCGGCATCCTCGTCGTTGACGAGGTACGGGAGCACAGCCCGGTAGCCCTCGAAGAAGGGCTCCATGTCCACGATCAGGTCCTTCTTCACCGGGAGCCCCCGGATCGGCTCGACGGTCACCTTCGGTGCGACGTCCTTCACCAGGACCTTGCACGCCAGGTCGTTCCTCCCGTTGACCAGTATGGCGTCCGAGCCACAGACGCCGTGTGCGCACGACCGCCTGAGGGCCAGCGTGCCGTCGTGGCGCCACTTGACCTCGTGGAGGGCGTCGAGGAGCCGGTCGGAGGGCTCCATCTCCACGGTGAACTCGTCCCACCAGGGGTCGGCGCTCACCTCGGGGTTGTACCGGCGGATGCGCAGCGTCAATTCCATCGGCGACCGATGATATCGTGGCGCGCGCCGCCCGATCTTGGAACCGTCTGCCGGACGCAGCACCGAAGAACCACCCTGGGTCAGATGCGAACGAGCACCCAGATCGTGAGGGCCGTACCAACCACGGCGGTCCCGTAGCAGGCCGCGGCGATGTGCAGCTTTCCGCCGTGGATCCCGAGCTCGTGGTGGATGGTGAACCGGAACCGGTGGGCCCAGTGGAACAGCGGGAGGCTGACTAGGACCCCGAGGTAGAGCTTGGCCAGGGGGTGGCGGACCAGGTCGAGGACCCGCTCGTAGGACAAGGCGTCATCGGGAAGCCATCCGAGGCCGTAAGCGATCCCCAGGATCGCGATGTGGACGGGGAAGAGGAACGCGGCCACCATCCCGCCCGCCGAGAAGAGCGACCAGAAGGCGAGCTCCGGCGACGGGAGCGGGCCCCTATTCTCCCGCTGCTTCGGCTTGGCCATGGCTACCACCAGACGTGGAAGTAGGCGACCACGGCGGAGGCCACGATCAAGGCGACGACGAGCGCCCCCACCTTGATGGGGCCCGGCACGGCCTTCCCCAGGAAGCGAACCGCCAGCACGTGCGCCGTCAGGCGTAACCAGGTGCCCGTGTGGTACACCACCGCCCCCAGGGTGACGGCGGAGAGGGCGATGATCGCGGGCAGGCCGAGCCACCGGAGGAACGCCTCGTAGGCCTCGGGCCCACGGGACAGTGCGAACAGGAACAACAGGAGGATCACGGACCAGGCCGCCACGAACACCGACGTGAGCTCCCGGGCGACGAACCGCCGATATGGGGCGGTCTTGAGCCACCAGGCCCGGGGCATCTTGGGGACGTGGACGGGGTACCGCCGGCCCGCACCGGTCCGCACCTTCGGCCCCGAGAACGGCCACACCACCGAGCGGAGCATCCCCGTGGCCGCGGCGACCTTGGAGCGCTGGATCGCCCCCGCCGGGTCGACGTCCTTGGGGCACACGACCGTGCACTCCCCAACGAACGTGCAGTCCCAGATGCCCCAGTCGACCTCCAGGACGTCCTTTCGCTCTGCCCGTCCTTGGTCCCTGGAGTCCAAGTTGTACCGGTGGGCCAGGGCGATCGCCGCGGGGCCCAGGAAGTCTGGGTCCTGGCCGTACACGGGGCAGGCGGAGTAGCAGAGCATGCAGTTGATGCACATGCTGAACTGCTTGTAGACATCGATCTCCTCGGGGGTCTG
This sequence comes from Actinomycetota bacterium, assembly GCA_036001425.1. Taxonomy (GTDB): domain Bacteria; phylum Actinomycetota; class UBA4738; order UBA4738; family CALAEC01; genus DASYVD01. Next base: position 68,127 of record DASYUI010000015.1, on the reverse strand, counting down.
GAGGTATTCGCCCTCCTCGGCGGGCTTCTCGTCCTCCCGGATGATCCAGGGCTTGACCTCTTTCAGCTTCTCCATGAAGTCGCTCATGTCCACGACCAGGTCGCGGACCACAGGAAAGTGCTGGAGGGGCTCGACGACAACCGGTTCCGGGCGGAACTCTCTAAGGAACGTGGCGCAGGTGAGCCGGGGCTCCCCGTTCACCATCATCCCGCAAGAGCCGCACACACCCATCCGGCACGACCAACGGTAGGCCAGGCTCCCGTCGATGTCGTCCTTGATGTGGTTCAGCGCGTCGAGGACCACCATGTCCTCGCGGTAGGGGACCTCGTACTCGTCGTAGTAGGGAACGGGAACGTGTCCCGGCCGCCACCGGGCCACCTTCAGCGCCATCCTCTCTTCGGCCATGTCCGACGCTCCTATTCTCCTTCCTCAGCCCCTCGCCTTCGGCGAGGCGCTTCGGCCAGGGGGAATGCAGCAGACTTGACCCGCTCGGCTTCGCCTCGCGGGGCTGCTGGACACCCCGCGGATCTCGCTCGCTTCGCTCGCTGCGATCCGCGGGGACCCCGGCACTTTCCCCCTGGACCCCTTAGTACTCTCGCTCCGCCGGCGGCCACCGGGTGATCGTCACGTCCCCGTACTCGATCCGGGGGCCCTCCGAGGTGGCGAAGGCCAGGCTGTGCTTCAGGAACCGATCGTCATCGCGGGAGGGGTAATCCGACCGGGTGTGGGATCCCCGCGACTCCCGCCGCTCGAGGCCTGACGCGACCACCGCCTCGGCCACGTCGAGCATGTTACCGAGCTCGAGGGCCGCCACCAGCTCGGTGTTGAAGGCTCGGTCGTGATCGTCGAGGCTCAGGTCCCGGTACCGCCCCCGGAGTCCGCGGATCTCCTCGACTGCGTCCTTCAGCGACTCCTCGGTCCGGAAGATGCCGGCTCCCTTCTCCATGGCGGCCTGGAGGTCCCGGCGGATCGCGCCGATCCGTTCCCGGCCTCCCGTCTTGTCCAGATAGTCCCCGACCAGCCGGTCCTGTTCGGCCTGGGCGAGCTTCGCGAGGGGACCCCGCGTGGGTCCGGTTGCGTCGAGAGCGTCCTCCGCGGCCTGCCTCCCCGCCCTCGCCCCAAACACCAGGCACTCGCTGAGGGAGTTCGAGCCCAGCCGGTTGGCGCCGTTGATGCTGACGCAGGCGGCCTCCCCCGCCGCGTACAGGCCAGGGAGCCGGGTCCGGCCCAGGATGTCGGTGTCGATGCCGCCCATCCAGTAGTGGACCACCGGCCGCACCGGGATGGGCTCGTGGACCGGGTCGATCCCCACATAGTTCCGGGCCAGCTCCCGGACGAACGGCAGGTTCCTGTCGATCGTCTCCTCGCCGAGGTGGCGGACGTCGAGGTGCACGTACTCCCCATGCGGCCCTTCGAACGCCTGGCCCTTCTCGATCTCCTGCATGATCGCCCGGGACAGGATGTCCCGGGGCCCCAGCTCCATCTTCGACGGGATGTAGTCCTCGAGGAACCGCCTCTCCTCCTTGTTCAGCAGGTACCCGCCCTCCCCCCGGGCGGCCTCGGTGATGAGGATCCCTGTCCCGGGGAGGCCGGTCGGATGGTACTGAACGAACTCCATGTCCTTGAGGGGGACGCCCGCCCGGTAGGCCAGCGCCATCCCGTCGCCCGTCTTGATGGCCCCGTTGGTGGTGAAGGAGTAGGTGCGCCCGGCGCCACCGGTGCATAGGATGACGGCCTTCCCGGTGATGCACCTGACCTCGGTGTCCCGAAGATCCATGGCGGCCACACCCGCGCACCGGCCGTCCTCGATCAGGAGCTTCGTTACGAAGAACTCGTCGTAGCGGGTGATCCGCTCGTACTTCAGGGAGGTCTGGAAGAGGGCGTGGAGCATGTGGAACCCGGTTTTGTCGGCAGCGAACAGCGTTCTGGGCACGCTCATCCCGCCGAAGGGTCGGACGGCCAGCCGCCCGTCCGGTTCCCGGCTCCACGGACATCCCCAGTGCTCCAGCCGGATCATCTCCGGAAAGCACTCGGAGACGAAGGCCTCCACTGCGTCCTGGTCAGCGAGCCAGTCGCTTCCGCGGATGGTGTCGAAGGCGTGGAGGTCGAGGCTATCGTCCTCCCGGACGACCGCTCCCGCACCCCCCTCGGCTGACACGGTGTGGCTGCGCATCGGGTAGACCTTGGACACCAGGGCGATGCTCAGCGCATCCGAGACCTCTGCGGCAGCGATGGCCGCCCGGAGACCCGCACCCCCACCCCCCACGATGACGATGTCGTGAGCGATCGTCTCCATCAGTACTTCCGCTCCATGGGCACGTACGCGCCGAGCTTCACCGGCTTGTACTCCAGGCGCACGGACCCGTCCGGCTCGCGATAGGCCAGGGAGTGTCGGAGCCAGTGATCGTCGTCCCGTAGGGGATGGTCCTCCCGGTAGTGCCCCCCCCGGCTCTCTTCCCGGGCCAGAGCCGCGGCCACCAGAGTGTCCGCGCAGTCGAGGAGGAACTCCAGCTCCACGGCTTCCATGAGGTCGGTGTTGTACACCTTGCCCTTGTCCTGGACCACGGCCCGCCCGTACCGCTCTCGCAAGGAGTCGAGGATATCCTGCATCTTCCGCCCGCTCTCCTCGGTGCGCACCACCCCCGCCAGGTCAGACATGTTCTCCTGCAACTCCTCCCGGATCTCCGGGACGCGTTCGGTTCCTGTGGAGCCCAAGAGCCGGTGGAGCAGCTCGCCCGTGGGCCGCTCCGGGTCCGTGGGGAACTGCGCCAGGCCAGCCTGCTGAGCGTACTCCGCCATATGCCGCCCGCCTCGCTTGCCGAACACCACGATATCGAGGAGTGAGTTCGTCCCGAGTCGGTTGGCCCCATGCACCGAGACGCACGCGCACTCTCCGCCGGCGTAGAGCCCGGGCACTGGCTTCTCGGCCTCTCCGAGCACCACCCGGCCGTCCACATCGGTGGGGATCCCCCCCATCCCGTAGTGCGCCGTGGGCTGGATGGGGATCGGCTCCCGGAGGGGCTCCACCCCCAGATAGATCCGGGCGAACTCGGTGACGTCGGGCAGCTTCTTCTCGATGATCTCTGGGTCCAGGTGGCGGACGTCGAGGTGCACGTAGTCCTTGCCTCCAACCCCGCGGCCCTCGTGGATCTCGTGGTATATGGCCCGGGCGATCATGTCACGGGGGGCCAGGTCCTTGATCGTCGGGGCGTAACGCTCCATGAACCGCTCCTCCTCGCCGTTGAGGAGGATGCCACCCTCGCCCCGCACGGCCTCGGAGATGAGGATCCCCATCTTGTAGATGCCGGTCGGGTGGAACTGGAAGAACTCCATGTCCTCGAGGGGGATGCCCCGCCGATAGCACACGCCGAGGCCGTCGCCGGTGAGGGTGTGGGCGTTGGAGGTGATCTTGAAGATCTTTCCGTAGCCTCCCGTCGCGAAGAGGACGGCCTTGGCCCGGAACACGTGCAGCTCCCCGGTAGCCAGCTCGTAGGCGACTACTCCGGCGGCCCGGCCATCCTCGAGGACGAGATCGAGCACGTAGAACTCGTTGAAGAACCGGACGTCGCGCTTGATGCACTGCTGGTACAGGGTCTGAAGGATCATGTGTCCGGTCCGGTCGGCCGCGTAACAGGCCCGTCGGACCGGCGCCTCACCGTGGTTGCGGGTGTGCCCGCCGAACCGGCGCTGGTCGATCTTCCCCTCAGGCGTGCGGTTGAAGGGGAAGCCCCAGTGCTCGAGCTCGATGACCGCGTCGATGGCCTCCCGGCACATCACGTCCGCGGCGGGCTGATCCACGAGGTAGTCCCCTCCCTTCACGGTGTCGAAGGTGTGCCATTCCGGAGAGTCTTCCTCGACGTTGCCCAGCGCCGCGCACATCCCTCCCTGCGCCGTCCCGGTGTGCGATCGCGTCGGGTAGAGCTTGGAGATCACCGCGGTGCGGACCCGATCAGAGGCCTCGATGGCGGCGCGGAGCCCGGCACCGCCCGCCCCGACGATCACCGCGTCGTAGGTGTGGACCTGCGTCATCAGAAACGGAACTGGGATGGATCGAAGGTGAAGACGATGATCGTGCCCAGGGCGAACAAGGTCACCCCCATGACCCCGAAGAACGAGTTCCACGCGAGTCGCCAGCCGGGCCGCCGGACGTAGTCCATGATGATGACCCGCAGGCCCGCCAGGCCGTGCAGGAGGGCGAGCGAGAGCATAAGCCAGTCCCAGGTCCGCCAGAACCCGCCGGACCACCGCTCCGCGACGAAATCGAAGTTGACTCGCTGCACGCCGTCCTCCATCACGTGCATGATCAGGACGTGCCCGACCGCCAGGAAGAGGAGAACGATCCCCGACAGGCGCATGAACAACCATGTCCACAGCTCGAGCCCGGCGGGGCGGGGGCGCGGCCCCGGAGGGTGCCTCTCGGGGGCGGCCCGACGGGCTTCCACCGCCATCAGAACAGACCCTCGTTCAGGATGGCCTGCACGATCCGGGTCCCCATCAGCCAGGTGACGGGGACCATCGCCGCGGCAAAGAGGGTTGCCGTCCCCCAGAACAGGCGAGCCTGGTAGAGGGAGGCTCTCGGCCAGAAGTCGATGATCATGATGCGGATCCCGTTGAGCGCGTGGTAGATGACCGCCCCCACCAGGCCGAGCTCCATCATCTGGATGATCGGATGGTGATAGACCGCGACGACCTTGTTGTAGGCGCTCGGGCCCCATGCCACCAGCGCGGTGTCGACGATGTGAACGAAGAGAAAGGCCAGGATGCCGACCCCGGTCACCCGGTGGGCGATCCAGGACCACTGGCCCTCCCGACCCTTGTACAGGCTTCCGAACTCGGAGGTCCGCTTCAAGGGATCGCATCCAGTCTAGCGCCGGAGGGCGGTCCCCGGTCCCGCTTCCCCGGGCTCTTCCACGGTGCTAGCGTGGCGGTGCCCGCCGGGAGCAGGGTCGGGGCTCCACGCCCCGGAGGAGGTGGCCGTATGCCGCTGTTCTTGGACGTACACCAGCAAATGCCCGAGGGAGCCACGGCGAGCGACGTCGCCCAGGCCCACGCGAAGGACGTCCAGACTCAGGACAAGTACGGCGTCAAGTACATGAAGTACTGGGTCGACGACAGCGCCGGCAAGATCTTCTGCCTGGTCGAGGCTCCAGACGCGGAGACCGCGGCGACCGTCCACAGGGAAGCCCACGGTATGGTCGCCGACGAGATCTATCAGGTCCAGGAAGGGTCCTAGAGCACCGCGCCGCTTCTGGCGCGCGATTCGCAGGAGCCCGGGGTAGCGCCGGGGCGCGCAAGGACGCCCGAGCGAGCTCGGCAACGCCATCGGCGAAAGGGACCGTTGCCGTGAATCCGAGCGATCGCCGGATCCGCTCCGTAGATGCGAAGACGTGCTGGACGTCGCCCAGTCGGTAGCGTCCGGTGACCCGAGGGCGAGGGCCCCCGGGGATGGCATCTGCCAAAGTGTGAGCCAGCTCCCCGACCGTCCGCGGGTGCCCGCTGGCCACATTGAACGTGCCGGAGGCGTCTTCAGACATGAGGGCCAGGACGTTCGCCCGGGCCACGTCCCGGACGTGCACGAAGTCGCGTAGCTGCCGGCCGTCCTCGTAGACGTCCGGGGCCCGGCCCGCCTCCAGGGCGCTACGGAAGATGCTCGCTACTCCGGCGTAGGGCGTATCCCGAGGCATCCGAGACCCGTACAGGTTGTGGTATCGGAGGATCGTGAGGCCGACGCCGTGCTCGCGGGCGAACGCGCGGCACAGGTGCTCCTGCATCGTCTTCGTCGCGCTGTAGACGTTTCGCGGATCGAGGGGGGCCTCTTCGCCGACCGGCTCCGGCTCCAGGTCCCAACCGCAGGCCGGACAGGCAGAGTCGAACAGGCCCGCCGCCAGCCGGGCCGGGTCGCGGGGGCCGGGGCGGACAGATCCGTGCTCGGGGCAGCGGTACGCGCCTTCCCCGTACACCACCATGCTGCTCGCCAGGACCAGTCGCCCGCGGAACCGCGCTCTGTGAAGGGCCCGCAGCAGGACCGCCGTACCCGTGTCGTTCTCGCATCGGTCCCACGTCCCGCAGGTGGATTCCCGTGCGTCGCCGGACCTCCCGCGCGAGGAGTCGATTGGCCAACCGCGCGTGATATGGCCAGGCACCGCGGTCGGGCACCCGCTCCCCGAGGACCAGGTCCGCTTGAGCGGCGAGGACGGGGCCCGCCACGAGGGGGAGGTCGCCGGGGTGGAGCGACCCGTCGCAGTCCATGAAGCGCACGACCTCGTCGCTGGCCGCCTCGAGCCCCGCGTAGCAGGCGGCGCCGAAGCCGCGGACCGGCTTCCGAACCACCCGCGCGCCAAGCTCCTCTGCGATCCGGGAAGATCCGTCGGCGGAGCCGTTGTCCACCACGATAGGCCGGTACCCCTCCAGCATCCGCCCCAGCACCCGGGGGAGCGCAGCGGCCTCGTTCAGCACCGGAAGCACCACGTCAGGCACGGCTGCGCAACGTAGCAGGGGCGGATTACCGAATCCTTACGGCGGCGCGAGGCGGTACGCTTAGGCGGTCATGGCGGAGGATCGCCGGGCCACCGACTCGGACATCGAGATCGCGACCCTGTACGGGCCGGCGGAGCTGAAGGGGTTCGATCCCGACCGCGACCTCGGGTTCCCGGGTGAACCCCCCTTCACCCGCGGCGTCTATCCCTCCATGTACCGGGGCCGGCTGTGGACCATGCGGCAGTACGCCGGGATGGGAACGGCCGAGGAGACCAACCGGCGGTTCCATTACCTGCTCGACCACGGTCAGACCGGGCTGTCGGTGGCCTTCGACCTTCCCACGCAGATGGGGTTGGACTCCGATCATCCCCGGGCTCTGGGTGAGGTGGGCCGGACCGGCGTCGCCATCGACTCGGTCGATGACCTGGCGCGGCTGTTCCAGGGGATCCCGCTCGACGAGGTCACCACGTCGATGACGATCAATGCCACGGCGGCGATCCTGTTGCTCCTCTACGAGCTGGTAGCCGAGGAGCATGGCATCGTGCCGCAGAACATCGACGGCACGGTCCAGAACGACATCCTCAAGGAGTACGCCGCCCGGGGCACGTACATCTATCCGCCGAAGCCGTCGATGCGGCTCGTCACCGACCTGTTCGCCTACTGTCATGAGCGGGTCCCGAAGTGGAACACGATCTCGATCTCCGGCTACCACATGCGCGAGGCGGGGTGCACGGCCGTGCAGGAGGTGGCGTTCACGCTGGCGAACGGCATGGCGTACGTCCGGGCGGCTCTCGACGCGGGGCTCGCCGTCGACGACTTCGCCCCCCAACTCTCTTTCTTCTTCGCCTGTCACATGAACTTTTTCGAGGAGGTGGCGAAGTTCCGGTCCGCCCGGCGGATGTGGGCCCGGATCATGTCCGAGCGGTTCGGGACCAAGGACCCGAGGTCCGCCATGCTCCGGTTCCACACCCAGACGGGCGGCGCAACGTTGACCGCCCAGCAGCCGGAGAACAACATCGTCCGCACGGCGCTCGAGGCTTTGGCAGCGGTCCTCGGCGGGACGCAGTCACTCCATACGAACTCCTACGACGAGGCCCTCGCCCTTCCGACAGAGAAGGCGGTCAGGATCGCCCTCCGAACCCAGCAGGTCATCGCCCACGAGTCCGGGGTTCCCGATACGGTCGATCCCGTCGGCGGGTCGTACTTCGTGGAACGCCTGACCAACGACATCGAGGCACGCGCCTGGGAATACGTGGAGAAGATCGAGGCGATGGGCGGTGCCGTGGAGGCGATCGAGGCCGGCTGGCTGCAGGATGAGATCCACGAGGCCGCGTATCGGCTCCAGCAGCGGGTGGAATCGGGTGAGCAGATCGTCGTGGGAGTGAATCGCTTCGCCACGGAATCCGAAGAGGCGGTGGAGATCCAGAGGCTGGACGAGGAACAGGTCCGGAGGCAGGTCGAGCGGCTGGGTGAGCTCCGAGCAAGCCGAGACAACGGGGCAGTGGAGCGGGCCCTGAAGGAAGTCGAGGAGACCGCCCGGGGCACCGACAACCTCCTCCACCCGATGCGGGAGGCGCTTCGGGTCCGGGCAACCCTCGGCGAGGTCTCGGACGCTCTTCGCCGGGTCTTCGGCGAGTACCAACCGAACCGGTGAGCGCTCGTTCCTCCTTTCACGCCGGCGACCGGGTCGTCCCGTGACCATCGCCATCGTCGGGGGCACCGGCGATCTCGGGTTCGGGCTGGCCCTCCACCTCGCCCGGGCCGGCGAGGAGGTGATCATCGGCTCGCGGTCGGAGGAGCGGGGAGAGGAAGCGGCCCGCCGGGGAAACGAGCTGATCCCCGAAGGGGGCACCACCCTGGGCGGGGCCGAGAACACGCAGGCGGTGGCGGCGGCCGACGTCGTGTTCGTGACCGTCCCCTACGGCGGCCAGGCCGACATCTACCGGTCCATCGCCGACCACGTCCCCGAGCGGGCGGTCGTGTGCGACACCACCACGCCGCTGGCGACCGCCGTGGGCGGCCGGGCCTGGCAGGTCCTCCGCCCCTGGGCGGGCTCGGCCGCCGAGCAGGCCAAGGGTCTCCTTCCGAAGAAGACCCGCCTGGTATCGGGGTTCCATTCGGTGAGCGCCGAGGTCCTCCAGGACCTGGACCGGACCCCAGCAGGCGACGTCCTACTGTGCGGCGATGACACCGAGGCCAAGGCGGAGATCGGCGGGCTCGTGGACAGGATCGAGGGCCTCCGGTGGGTCGACTGCGGCGCCCTGTCCATGGCGCGGATCCTGGAGCCGCTCACCGCCGTCCTGGTTTCGGTGAACCGCCGCTACGGCATCCGGGACGCGGGTGTCCGCCTCGTGGGTCGCGACGACTGGGCCCGCCCCCCGAAGGGGTGAGCCCCCTCCGGCGCCGCGCCCCCGAGAGCCCGATCGTGTTCTACGACGGGGAGTGCAAGGTCTGTCGGCTCACCGTACGACTCGTCCTCGCAGCCGACACGCGGAAGCGCCTGCGGACGGCCACCCTCGACTCGGCCGATGCCGACCGCCACCTCGGCCGGCTCTCCAAGCAGGAGCGGTACGGCGCGTTCCACCTGTACCGCGACGGGCGGGTGCTGTCGGGACCGGACGCCATCGGCCCGCTCCTGGAGCTCCTGCCCCCGCTCAGAGGGGCGGGCCGATTCCTGGGCCGGTCGGAGCGAGCTCGCGGAGCATCCGGTTCGCTGTACCGGGCGGTGTCCCAGCGCCGAGCGCTCATCGGCCGGTTCCTTCCGTCGGTGGGGCCTCCATCTCGCTGACCCAGCGCGCCTCGGCCAGCTCGCTCTCTTTTCCCATCCTCAGCCCCTCGCCTCCGGCAAGCGCTTCGGCCAGGGGAAATGAAACAGCCTGATCCGCTCGGCTCCGCCTCGCGGGGCTGCTTGGCACCCCACGGATCTCGCTCGCTCCGCTCGCTGCGATCCGCGGGGGCCCCGCTGCTTCCCCCTTGGACCCCCTAATCGCCGAGGGTCACGAGGATCTGGCCCGTCTCCACGACGTCGCCGGCCTTGACCGCCACCTGCTGCACCCGTCCATCGTGGGTGGCCGTCACGTGGTTCTCCATCTTCATCGCCTCGAGGACGCAGATCACGTCACCGGACCGGATCTCCTGCCCCTCCTCCACCATGACCTTGAGGATCGTGCCCTGCATGGGGGCCGCCACAGAATCCGCTCCGTGCGCGTGGATCCCGTGGGTGTCCCCGGTGGGAGGGGCTGGGGCGGATGGGAGATCCTCCCCCCACACACGAACCGGGATTCGCCGCCCGTTCACCTCGACCACCACTCGGGAGGCGGCCGACGCCGGCCCGGCTCCCGCCGGTAGCGGCTCGGCCGCGGCCTTCGCTTCGCCGAACGCCGGCGCAGGGAACTGCCCGTCATGCAGCGCGCGCTCTACCCACTTGGTGGTGTGACTGGCCTCGACGAACGTCAGGGTGTCGAGCACCCATCGGTAGAAGGGGATCGTCGTGGGGACGCCTTCGACTTCGAACTCGTCGAGGGCCCGGAGCATCCGGCGCCGGGCCTGTTCGCGGTTCTCTCCCCACACGACGAGCTTGCAGAACAGCGAGTCGTAGTCACCCGGTATGACCCGTCCCTCGGTGATCCCCGCATCGACGCGAACGAACGGGCCGGTGGGGGGACGGAACCGAGTGATCAGCCCCGGTGCCGGGATGAAGTCGCGTGCCGGGTCCTCCGCGTTGATCCGGCACTCGATGGCGTGGCCTCGCAGGCTGGGTGCCAGGTCCACCTTCTCGCCCATCGCCACGTCGATCTGGAGCCGGACCATGTCCACTCCCGCCACCATCTCGGTGACCGGGTGCTCCACCTGGAGACGCGTGTTCATCTCCAGGAAGTAGAAGGAGCGGTCGTCGTCCACGAGGAACTCGACGGTCCCCGCGTTCACGTACCCCGCCTCCTTGGCCACGGCCAGTGCGGCCTCGCCGATGCGCGTCCGCAGGTCGGCGTCGACCACGGGGGAGGGGCTCTCCTCGACGAGCTTCTGATAGCGCCGTTGGAGGGTGCAGTCCCGCTCGCCGAGGGACAAGAAGTTCCCATGCCTATCCGCGATGATCTGGGCCTCGACGTGGTGGGCGCGCGTGATGTACCGCTCGAGGTACACCTCGGGTCGCCCGAAGTACGACTGCGCCTCGCGCGCCGACCGCTCGACGGCCTCTTCCAGCAGATCCGGACCCTCCACCAGCTGCATCCCGCGGCCTCCGCCTCCGAACGCCGCCTTGACCGCCAGGGGGTAGCCGATGCGACCGGCGATCTTCAGCGCCTCCTCGGGCCCGACCGGATCGGAGATCCCGGGGATGACCGGGACGCCGATGCGCTCGGCCGTTCGGCGAGCGGCGGCCTTGTCCCCCATGATCTCCATGGCCTCCGGCGTGGGGCCGATGAATGTGAGCCCGGCACCGGCACAGGCCCGGGCGAAGTCGGGGTTCTCGGCGAGGAACCCGTACCCTGGATGGACGGCGGTGGCTTTACCCTTGGCAGCAACCTCGAGGATCGCTTTCACGTTCAGGTACGACTGTGTGGGCGGGGGAGGCCCGATCCGGTACGCCCGGTCGGCCAACTCGACGTGGAGAGCGTCGCGGTCGGCGTCCGAGTACACGGCGACGGTGGGGATGCCCAGCTCCCGGCACGTCCGGATCACCCGGACGGCGATCTCGCCTCTGTTCGCCACCAGCACCCGGACCTTCGCCACGCGGCTCCCTCCAGGGGCATAATCGAACCTCCCCGGCGGAAGGACAACGTGTTGGGTCAGGATGGCCTGGAACGGGCCGTCCGCGCGTCCGGGATCCGTGTGCCTCCGATGTTCCTCGAGGAGACGGGATCCACCAACCTGGAGGCCCGCGCGCTGGCGGAGGCGGGAGCCCCGGAGTGGACGCTGGTTGGCGCCGGCCACCAGACGGCCGGCCGCGGCCGGATGGGCCGGCGGTGGATGTCCGCGCCGGGCCGGTCGCTTCTGTTCTCGGTGGTGCTTCACCCCATGCTCCCGCCCGACGACGCCGCGGTGGTCTCCCTGCTGGCCGCATCGGAGATGGCGGCCGCCTGCCGAAACGTGGCGGGCGTCGAGGTCGTCTCCGAGTGGCCCAACGACCTCATCGCGGGGCGGCGCAAGGTCGGCGGGATCCTCACCGAGACGGCGCTGAAGGGCAAGGGGGTCGAGTTCCTTGTGCTCGGTGTGGGCGTGAACGTCTCCATGGGGCTCGAGGACTTCCCCGAGCAGGTCCGGGGGACGGCTACGTCCCTGGCGATGGAGGGTGGCTCTACCGAACCGATCGACCTCCTCGCCGCGTTCCTCTCGGGCTTCCGCGGCACCTACCGGCCGGCGCAGGATGGGTTCGCCCGCTCCGTCGTCGGCCGGTACCGGCCCGTGTGCGCGACGCTGGGACGGCGCGTCCGGGCGACCGTCCTCGACGGCACGACGGTCGTGGGCAAGGCGGTGGACCTGGACGATCGCGGAGGGCTCGTCCTCGACGTGGATGGAGGCAAGAAGACGGTTGGCTTCGGTGAGATCGCCCATCTGGACTAGTCGGCGATGAGCCGGGTGGCCGTCGATCCCGAGTTCGTTTCGCGACGGACGGCGATCGTGCCGGTGCGCGACGGCACCCGCGTCCGGCTCCGGCCGCTCGTTCCGGAAGACCGGCAGGCCATCGTGGAGGGGTTCCGGCGGCTTTCGGCCGCGTCCCGATATCGCCGGTTCATGACTCCGATAGCGGAGCTCGACGACGAGATGATCCGACACCTCACCGAGCTGGACTACATGAACCACTTCGCCTGGGTCGCGTTGCTGGCCGACGAGCCGGGGAACCCAGGTGCGGGGGTGTCCCGGTACGTGCGACTGGAGGAGGAGCCGGAGGTGGCGGAGGCCGCCGTCACGGTGGTGGACGAGTATCAGGGGCGGGGAATCGGGACCCTTCTCCTCGAGGCACTGGGAGCGGCGGCGCTGCCGAACGGGATCCAGATCTTGCGCGGCTACGTGCTCGAGGACAACCGCCAGATGCGTGAGGTCGCGCAGGCTGTCGGGGCCAGGCTGACCCACGATTCCCCGAGGCTCCTGCGGGTGGAAGTGGACGTGACGGCGCGTGCCAAGCAGATCGAGGGAACGCCGCTCGGGGAGCTGGTCCAGAGGCTCGCTCGCGGCGAGGGCCCGATCGAGCTCTGCTAGACTGCCGCCGCTCCAGGGGGTCCAGGGGGGCAGCAGCCCCGCGGAGCGGATCAGGCTGCTGCATTCCCCCTGGCCGAAGCGCCTCGCCGAAGGCGAGGGGCTGAGGAAGCAGATAAGGAAGAGGGAACATGGGTGACCGTGTCGCCATCGTCGGGGTGGGGCACGCTGGATTCGCCCCCATCACCGCAGGCCTCTCGTACAAGGAGCAGACCTTCGAGGCTGCGCTTCGGGCCTACGACGACGCCAGGATCGATCCCCGGCGAGACGTGGACTCCTTCGTCGCGGTCTCGGAGGACTTCTGGGAGGGCACCTCGATCTTCGACGAATACGTGCCCGACCAACTGGGAGCGGCACTGCGGCCCGTCCACACCGTTTCCGGGGATGGTCTGTATGGGATCGCCACGGCGGTCATGTTGATCCGTTCCGGAGCGGCGGGGGTCGTGGTGGTCGAAGGCCACAGCAAAGCGTCGGACATCGTCACGCTGGGTCACATCCACCAGTTCGCGCTGGACCCGGTGCTCAACCGTCCGCTCGATGTGTCGCCGCTCGCGGTGGCGGGGCTGGAGATGACGTCCTATCTCGAAACCTCGGGGAGCACCGAGGAACAGTGCGCACTCGTGGTCGAGAAGAATCGCAGGAACGCCCTGGACAACCCGCGAGCCGCGTATCCGACCGAGGTCGCCGCGGAGGACGTGGCTGAATCCGATCCGCTGTGGTGGCCGTTGAAGCGTCTCGACGTCTCGGAACGGGCCGACGGTGCCATCGTGTTGGTGCTCGCGGACGAGGACCGGGCCCGGGACCTCACGGACCTGCCGGTGTGGATCGTTGGGGTCGGGTGGTCGTCGGGAAGCCCGAGCCTGGAGAGCCGGCAGTGGGGAGCCGCGGACTACGTACGAGCGGCCGCGGACCGCGCCTACCACCTGGCCGGCGTCTCTTCCCCACCTCGTGACGTGGATCTGGCCGAGGTGGACGACCTGTACTCGTACCGCGAGCTGATGTCGATCGAGGCCCTTCGGCTCTCCCGTCCCGGAGCGGCCGGGCCCATGCTCGAGGAAGGGTACTTCGGCCGCGACGGCGAGCTGCCGGTGAACGTGTCCGGCGGATCGCTCGGCCAGGGGAACCTGTTCGAGGCCAACGGGCTGGCCAAGGCGATGGAATGCGTCCTCCAGCTGCGGGAAGAGGCCGGCGAGCGGCAGGTGGAGGACGCCGGCGTGGCGGTGGCCCAGTCGTGGCGGGGCGTTCCCACCACGAGCGCCGCCGTCGCGGTGTTCGCCTCCGACGAGGTGATGACGTGATGGACGTGGGGCCCATCGACTACGTCTACTACTGGACCGCGGACATGGATCGTGCGGTGGCCTTCTATCGCGACGTCGTCGGGTTGAGGCTTGTGCGCCAGGACGGGCCTCAGTGGGCGGAGTTCGCCACCGAGCCCGTTCGATTCGCCCTGCACGGCGCGGTGGAGGGTCACCCGATGGGATCGGGCGGGGCAGCCGTCATGTTCCGTGTGGAGGACCTGGATCTCGCGCGGCGGACGATGCAGGAGAAGGGCGTCGCCTTCGACGAGCATTCCGGAGAGGTCGAGGGCTTCGCGCGGTTCGCCACCTTCCGTGACCCAGACGGCAACCGCGTCGAGCTGATCGAGCACTTTCCCCGACACGCGGAAGACCATTCCTGATGGGGCAGCGGGTGGCCGTGGTCGGGGCGGGGATGACGAGGTTCGTCCGCCGGGCCCAGGAGACCGGCAAGGAGCTGTCCTGGGAGGCCGCGCGGGCGGCCCTTGACTCCGCCTCCCTGACCCTGGCCGACGTCGACGCGGTCGCTCTGGGCACAGCCCCGGACGCGTTCGACGGGGTCCACATGAAGGGCGAGTACCTCTCGGACGGGAGTGGGGCCTACGGCAAGCCGTTCTTCCGCACGTACGTCGGTGGCGGGACCGGCGTGTTCGTCACCATCCAGGGCTGGTATCTCGTTGCCTCGGGCATGTTCGACGTGGCCCTCGTCGTGGCGGAGGAGAAGATGTCGTCCACGATGCCACACGCGCAGGGGGCGTTCATCACCATCTTCGACAGCATCCTGGAACGGCCGCTGGGCCCGAACCTCCTGTGGATCTTCGCCCTGGAGATGAACCGGTACATGTCGGTGCACGGTCTCGACAAGCGCGACGTCGCAGCGGTCTCGGTCAAGAACAAGCGAAACGCCGCCGGCCATCCGGCGGCCCTCCTCGGGCAGGCGGACATCACCGTCGACGACGTCCTCAACTCCGAGGTGCTGGCCTGGCCGGTGCAGCGCCTCGACGTCTCTCCCGTGAGCGACGGAGCGGTCGCGGTGGTCCTCGCCGCCGAGCACGTTGCGAAGCGGCTGACCGACCGGCCGGTGTGGATCGACGGCGTGGGCTGGCACCTCGACACCGCCTACTGGACGAACCGCGACCTCTACTACCCCGACTACGTGGAGTACGCGGCCCGGATGGCGTACGACATGGCCGGGATCCGGGAGCCGCGTAAGGAGATCCACGTCGCGGAGCCATACGACCCGTTCGACTACAAGGAGCTCCATCACCTGGAGGGGTTGCTCCTCTTCGACAAGGGGAAGGCGCCCGAAGCCATGCGCGACGGCGTGCTCGACCGCGACGGCGATCTGCCGTCGTGCCCATCGGGAGGTCTGCTCGGCGTGGGCAACCCGATCGCCGCGGCGGGGCTCATGAAGATCGCCGAGCTCTTCTGGCAGCTGCGCGGAGAGGCCGGGGACCGGCAGGTGCCCGGCGATCCCCGGAGGGGCGTGGCCCAGGCGTGGGGCGACCTCATGCAGGTGGGAACAGTGGTCGTCATGGGGAGGTAGCGGTGGCCAGAAGGAAGCTGCGACCGGTTCCCCGTTCGTCGCAGGCCGCCAGGGCGACCGAGCCTTCGCGCCTCCTGGGCCCGCAGCCCCTTCGCGAGCAGGAGTTCCGCGACGCCCTCGGCGCGGTCGACTTCGCCGTCGACGCCCGCTACGGATGGGACACCGGCATCGCCGTGGGCCGGTTCCTGGCGGGGCTGCGTGAAGGACGGGTGCTGGCCCGGGAGTGCCGCGGGTGCCGCCGGGTCCTCGTGCCCCCCCGGATGTTCTGCGAGCAGTGCTTCCGTCCCACCGATCGCTGGGTCCAGGTGGAAGACACCGGCAGGGTGAACACCTTCTCGATCTGCTGGGTCTCCTGGGACATGCAGCCGCTGAAGGTCCCCGAGCTGCCGGCGGTCATCGAGATCGACGGTGCTTCCCCGGGCATCGGCATCATGCACAAGCTCGGCGAGGTCGATCCGGACGCCGTGCGCATAGGGCTGGAGGTCGAGGCGGTGTGGAGGCCGCAGTCCGAACGAGAGGGCTCCATCCTCGATATCGAGTACTTCCGGCCTCGGGATCCGAAGCTGCAGAGCACGCGGGGGCGGCCGGCGCGGAAGTCGACCCGGCCTCGCAAGGCCGCTTCGAGGATCAAATAGTGCTCGAGAAGATCAGCGACCCCAGGGACGTCCGCCTGTGGGAGGGGCAGATCCCCGTCGCCCACCGGTACACGCCCGGTGTGGCGGGCGAGGCGTTCTTCCGGGCGCTCAAGGAGCGAGGAGAGTTCCTCGCCTCGCGGTGCGAGTCCTGCGGCCTCACGTATTGCCCGGCCCGGCTGTTCTGTGAGCGGTGCTTCTCGCGACTGGACCCGGACACGGTGGTGGGACCCCGGGGGAGGGTGGAGTCCTTCACGGTGGGGTACGTGGGGGTGGAGGGCGAGCCTCTCGACGAGCCGGTGGTCCTGGGGCTGGTGCGCCTGGAGGGAGCCGACACCGTGCTCGCGCACTTCCTCCTCGACGCGGACACCCTGGAGATCGGCCAGGTGGTCGAGGCGGTGCTCAAGCAGAAGCGGTACCGAACCGGATCGATCCTCGACATCAAGGGCTTTCGCCCGGTTCCAGCCGGGTGAATGGCCATCACTGGGGGGCCCTCAACCGTCCGATCCTCAAGCCGGGCGCGCCCTGCCGTCGGTCATCTCACTACCTACGGGACGAGTTCAAAGGCAGCCACGTGTCGGGGCCGAACGACCGAGAAATGGAGCCGATCCAATGTGGCGATGGTCGCCACCTTCAACCGCTCGGCCAGAGCCACGATCGACGCGTCCACGGTTCCCAGTGGGAGGTCTTTGTACGTCCACACCAGCTGAGCTATCCGTACCATGTCCCGCTGCGTTGGATGCTCGACCAGGAGCTCCGCTGCCGCCAGCGATGCCAGGAAGACGGCCTCCGCATGTGGCCCGTGCCGGCGTGCCAGCAGGTAGGTGATCTCTCCCACGACGAGCGTGGGCACCAGCAACGGCCCAGGGGTTCTCTCCAGCAGCCGGCGGCAACGGACATGATGGGTGTCGGAGCGGTCCGCGTCGGCGTACAGGACGCTAGTGTCGAGGACGACCGCGTCCGAACTGATCCTCGAAGATCTCGGCGAGGATTTCGTCGACCCGTTCACTAGTGTCCGTGTATCCGCTGGCAAACAATCCCGTGAAGGGTAGCCGTCGACGCCGACGCGGACGGCCCACGAGGAACTGCTCGATCGCCTCCCTGACCAGGGCGCTCACGGTGGTCTGCCGGAGCTCCGCCTCCTTACGCAACCGAGCGTCGAATTCCTCTGGCAGCTTCACCGTGGTGCGCTTCACATAGGTATGCTGGCATATCCAGTGGATCAGCGTCAAGGACCGGACTGGCCTGGCTTTTCGCGTCCGCCCGGTCGGCTTCGTGTCCCGTATGCTCTGAACGTGAGCCAGCCGGTGTGCGGCCGCTGCCGCTCCCCGCTTCCCGAGGACGCCCGGTTCTGCCCGTCGTGCGGCTGGCCGGTCGTGCCCGAGGGGCTCGGCGAGGAGCGCAAGGTGGTGACGGTGCTGTTCGCCGACCTGTCCCGCTCCACCGAGCTCGCAGCGAGCCTGGACCCGGAGCGGTTCCGGGAAGTGCTCGCGGAGTTCTATCGCTCGGCCTCGGACGAGGTGGAGGCGCTCCGGGGGCAGACCGAGAAGTTCGTCGGCGACGCGGTGATGGCCGTGTTCGGGTTGCCCTTCGCGCACGAGGACGACGCCCTGCGCGCGGTCCGCGCCGGGCTCTCGATCAGGGATCGCACCGCCCGGTTGGGCGAACGCGTGGGCCTTCCCGAGCCGCTGGCGGTCCGGGTGGGAGTCAACACCGGACCTGTGGTCACGGGCGCCTCGCTGGCGGGTGAGTTCCTGGTCTCGGGATCCACGGTCAACCTCGCCGCCCGCCTCCAGCAGGTCGCCGACCCGGGCGAGGTGCTCGTGGGCGACACGACGTGGCAGCTGACCAGGCACTCGGCGGAGTTCGGAGAGCCCCATGACTTCGAGGCCAAGGGGTTCGAAGAGCCGGTGGTGGCTCGGCCGGTTCGCTCCCTGACCCCTCGGTCCTCCCGGCGAACCATCCCCCTGGTCGGCCGGCGCAGGGAGATGGCCCTCCTCACCGGGACGTTCGAGCGCGCTCGCGAGACCTCCCGGGCGCACCTGGTCACGATCCTCGGCGAGCGGGGGATCGGGAAGGGCCGACTGGTCGAGGAACTTCTGGCCGGGCTCCCGGAAGGAACCGAGGTCCTGATCGGGCGGGACAGCGAATTCCACGAGGAACCGTCGTTCGCGGCCCTGGCCGACATGATCCGCCGAAGGCTGGGCGTCGAAGCGGAACCCGACCAGGAGAAGCTCCGTGGGCTGCTCGAAGAGCTCGTGGCGGGGTGCTGCGATCCCTCCGAGGTGGAGCAGGTGGCCGCCCGGCTCGGGCTCCTCCTCGGTCTGGGGGAGGACAGCCGCCAGCAGACCCCCTACCGCAGCGCCGAGATCCGGGCGGGCCTGGCCGCATTCCTCGGCGCCATGGCCCATTCGGGCCCGGTCGTGGTCGTCTTGGAGGATCTCCACCTGGGCCGGCCCGCTCTGTTCGAGATGATGGAAGAAGTGCTTCGCGAGGTTCGCCGCCTGCCCGTCCTGGTGGTGGCGGTTGGTCGAGAGGAGCCGCTGGGAAGCAGGCCGCAGTGGGCGTCCGCCCACGCGGACGCCCTCACCATCCGGCTCGAGGCGCTCGGCCTGGAGGACGCCAAGGAGCTGGCCAAGGCCGCGGGGGAGTCCCTCGATGAGGAGACGGCCGACCGGGTGGCGCGGCAGGCGGGAGGGAACCCGTTCTTCATCGTCGAGACGACCGGCATGCTGCTTCACGAACGCACGGAGGTCCCGCACGGACCGCGTACCGACGGCATGTTGCCCCCGACCGTCCAGGCGGTGGTGGCCTCGCGCCTCGACCACCTCCCGGAGACCGCGCGGAACCTCTTCCGGATCGCCTCGGTGTTTCCGGGGAGCGCGTTCCACGAGTCCCGGCTGGCGCTGGTCACGGAGGTGGACCCCGAGGTGCTGCGGAAGCTCGCGGACGAGGAGGTCATCGTCCGAGACGAGGACCGGCCGGGGCGGTGGCGGTTCCGCCACGAGCTGCTTCGCGACGTGGCCTACGAGTCACTGGCCAAGCGGGATCGGCGGCGTCTCCACGAGCGCCTCGCGGAGGGACTCGGTTCCCTCGGCGCCACCGAGCACGCTCGCCAGATCGCCTATCACCTCGAGGAGGCTGCGAGAGCGGCCCTCGACCTGGACCCCGCGGACCCCGAGCCGCGTCGGCGGGCGGTGGCCGCCCTCCGGCGAGCCGGGGACCTGGCTCGGTGGCGGATGGAGGCCCGGGCGGCCATCGACCTGTACGAACGGGCGCTTGCCATGGCAGGAGCCGAAGATGCCTGGGGAACCGAGGAGTCCCGGATCCTGGCCGGGATGGGGGAGAGCAGGTACTGGCTGGGCGAGTACGACCCCGCGGAGGAGAGCCTGCGGCGGGCCCTGGAGGTCGGCGGAGACGACGCGGGGACGAGGGCGATGGCGCTGCGATTCCTGGCCGACATCCTCCTCAACATCCGGGGGGACCCCGACGGGGCCGGTGAGCTGTTCGATCAGGCGCTCGAGGCCGCCCGAGAGCTCGGGGACGAGTGGGCGATGGCCCGGACCCTGCTCATGGCGGGCTGGGTGCCGTACTGGCGAGACGACCTCGAAGGGGCCCGAGCGGCGTTCGAGGAAGCGCTCCAGATCGCTCGGGAGAACCCGAAGGGAGACCGGTGGGCGGAGGCCCGTGCCCTCGTCGCCCTGGCCTCGATCTCCGGGCGGAAGGGGCCGGCCGCCGCCCTGGAGGTCGCCGACCAGGCCCTGGCCCTGGGACGGGAGATGAGGGACCCCTTCACCATCGCCACGGCGAACGAGCGGCGGGCCAGCCCCCTCCGGGCGATGTGGCGGCTGGAGGAGGCCTTCGCCGCCTCCGACGAGGCAGTCCGGACCTACCGCGACCTCGGCGCTCGGTGGGAGTTGGCATCCGCCCTCGGCGATCGGGGCTCGACCCACCGGTTGTCTGGGCGCCTGGCCGAGGCGGAGCGGGACCTCCGGGAGTCGTTGGAGCTCTGTCGGCAGCTGGGTGACCGCGTACTGGTGGCCTGGACGGCGTCGGAGCTGGCCACCGTCCTCCTGATGCGGGGGAACCTCACCGAGGCCCGCCAGCTGATCGAGGACCCGTCGCTTCCGCCGGCGTACGAGGGGCCGGGGGACCGCACCGCGGTGTTGTGGGCCCGGGCGCTGGTGGGGGTAGCCGACGGCGACGAGGAGACGGCGCGAGAGCTGGCCACCGAGGCCTTGGAGATCGAGCGGAAGCAGGGCGACTCGATCTCTCGCGACCTGTCCACGTGGTGGACGGGCACCTTCTTCGGCCCGGACGCGGTGGGTGGAGACGGCGCCATGAACGAGGCGCAGCAGCGGCTGGAGCGCATCGGCTACCGGCGCGCCTTCGTCGAGCCCGATCAGGTGCGCACTGCCCTCGTGGGAGTACCCTGAATCCGGCCGGAATAGAGGCTCTTAAGAAGGACTTGTTTCCGGCCGATTATTGGGTATGATGCGACCGGGTGAATTCTGAGATGCCTCTCTCGATCCTTCACAGCGATCAGGACGAGATCTGGGTCTCCCTTAGCGAGGCCCGGGCCCATTGGTACGAGCTCCTACGGCTCGTCAACGAAGAGAACCGCCGGGTTCTGCTCATGCGCCATGCCAGGCCTCTTGCGGTACTCCTGCCGGTTGAGGAGCTGGAGGCTCTCGTCGAAAGGATCGCGGACCTCGAGGACCAGATTTCCGTCTACGAGTACCGCCAGGCGCGCGAGGCGGGCAGTGACGAGCCCATCCCCTGGGAGAAGCTCAAGGCCGACCTTGGCCTGATGTGAGACGTCTTGGCTCGCGCCCGCTACGAAATCGAAATCTCCAAGCGTGCAGCGAAAGCCCTGGCCAAGCTCTCGAGGGAGGCTCGAGAAAGGGTAGCCAAGGAAATCGATCAGCTCTCTCACGATCCCCGTCCGCCCGGTTGCGAGAAGCTGGGCGTCTCGGGGGCCGCGTATCGAATACGAGTTGGGGAGTATCGAGTCGTCTATGACCTGGCTGACAAGATTCGCTTGGTGAAGGTCACTTCCGTTGGACATCGTAAGGACATCTATCGCCGGCTCCCCCGGAAGTCGTGACCGGGTCCTAACCGCACGTGCCGTAGACTCGGGCTGCCCCGGAGGTTAACCAGGACAATGGACTTCGACCTCAGCCCGGAGCAAGACGAGTTCCGTCAGGCGGTCCGGGAATTCGCTGAGGAGGTCGTCGCTCCTCGAGCCGAGGAGATGGACCGCAAGGAAGAGCTCCCCATGGACGTCGTGAAGCAGATGGGCGAGCTGGGGCTGTTCGGCGTCCCGTTCCCGGAGGAGTACGGGGGCCAGGGCGCCGACTTCTTGACCTTCTGCCTGGCGATCGAGGAGCTGGCCCGGGTGGACTCCTCCATCGCCATCACCTTGGAGGCCGCCGTGGGCCTGGGAGCCACTCCGATCTTTCACTTCGGGACCGAGGAGCAGAAGCAGCGGTGGCTCGTGCCGATGTGCCGGGGGGAGATTCTCGGAGCCTTCGGGCTCACCGAGCCCGGAGGAGGCTCCGACGCCGCCGCCACGAGGACCTCAGCGAAGCTCGACGGCGGAGAATGGGTGATCAACGGGTCGAAGGCCCTCATCACCAACTCCGGGACCCCCATCTCCAAGATGGTCACCATCACCGCCGTCACGGGCGCCGGCGACGGGGAGAAGGAGATCTCGACCATCATCCTTCCGACCGACACGCCCGGGTTCAAGGTGGGGAAGTCCTATCGGAAGGTCGGATGGCGGGCCAGCGACACCCACGAGCTGTCCTTCAGCGACTGTCGCGTTCCCGAGGGGAACCTTCTCGGCGAGCGGGGGAAGGGCTACGCCCAGTTCCTCCAGACGCTCGATGACGGGCGGATCGCCATCGCTGCACTGGCGGTGGGTCTTTCCCGGGGCTGTCTGGACGAGAGTCTGAAGTACGCGATGCAGCGGGAGGCGTTCGGCCGCTCGATCGGCGAGTTCCAAGCCATCCAGTTCAAGGTCGCCGACATGCGGGTGGCGGTGGAGACGGCCCGCCTGGCCACCTACCGGGCGGCGTGGCTCAAGGACCAGGGGCGCCCCTACAAGGCCGAGGCGGCCCTGGCCAAGCTCTACGCCAGCGAGGTCGCCGTGACCTGCGCGCGGGAAGCGGTCCAGGTCCACGGGGGGTACGGATTCATCGAGGAGTTCCCCGTGGCCCGGTTCTACCGGGACTCGAAGGTGCTGGAGATCGGGGAGGGGACCAGCGAGATCCAGCGCATCCTCATCGCCCGCGACCTCGGGCTCCCCGGCACCGAGCTGTAGCCTGACTTGGTGGGCCGGCGAGAACGCCTTCCGGCGTTGGGCGGCCCTCGGGGCTCCCTCGGGCCCCAGCCCCTTCCCCTCGCCCAGCCCTCGGGAGCCCTCGGTCCGCTCATGGGCTCAGGTTGGCCCGGCGAGGGTGCCGAGCGGGGGCGAGGGGTGTGGCCCGGGCGAGCGAGGCGCCCTCGCCGGGCCTCAACGCCAAGGTGCTTGAAGCGGCGCCCGGAGGTCGTCAATCTGGTCACGACGGTTGACTTTTTCTTCAGTGTTCCGGTAGGGATTGCCGATAGTGACCAGCATGAGCCGGGGATCAAGGCTCGGTCCGCTCCAGCGCGCCCTCGCCATGGGGGCGGCGCTTCTCGTGCTGGCCCAGGTGGCGCCGGGGTCGGCCAAGACCACGGTCGAGCAGATCCGTCGGGCCGAGCGCAAGGTCAAGCAGATCAAGCGCGAGCTCAAGCGTGAGCGGCACAAGCTCGATGCCATCCGGGCTAGCATCACCGCCCTGAACACCCAGATCGCTCAGGCCCAAGTCCATCTGGAGCAACTTCGGGAACGCCGGGCGACCGTGGACCGGCGGATCGCCCGCCAGACCCGCGACATCGAAACCCTCCAGGGCCGGCTGGACGAGCGGGCCCGGGCCGCGTACGTGACGGGGCCAGCCGCCATCCTCGAGGCCATCCTGGGAGCGGAGTCGCTGACGGAGATGTCAGACCGCGTCACGTTCCTCGACGTCCTGGCACGGCAGGACTCGGACGTCTCGATCGCCATCGACCTGGAGCGGGAGCAGCTCCGGGAGCACGAGGTGGACCTGAAGGGCTACCAGGGCGAGGAGAGGGACGTCCGGCGCGAGCTGGCCGACCAGAACGTGGACCTCCAGAAGAAGTTCGCGGCGCAGGTGCGTGTGGAGGACCAGATCGCCGACAAGTTCGCCGAGGCCAAGAAGGTCCTCAGCGTGCTCGAGGACCGTCGCCGGCGTGAGCTCGCGGCGACCCTGGGGGTAGGGAACATCGGCCCGCCCCTGTCGGCGGACGGCCCGTTCTTCTGGTGCCCCGTCGACGCGCCCCGGTCCTACATCGAGGACTTCGGGTTCCCTCGGGTGGGCCACACCCATCAGGGGAACGACATCTTCGCCCCGTCCGGGACGCCCATCCGGGCGCCGTTCAACGGGACCGCTCGGGAGGGCTCCGGCGGGCTTGGTGGCCTGTCCGTTTACGTGGACGCGGACGCGAACGCCGACTACGTGTACAACGCCCACCTGTCCCGGTTCGCCGGGGTGAACGGCCAGCACGTCACCAAGGGCCAGCTCATCGGCTACGTCGGGCAGACCGGAAACGCGGCCACCACGCCGCCCCACGACCACTTCGAGTACCACCCGGGCGGCGGTTCCGCCGTGAGCCCGTACCTCTATCTCAACGAGGTCTGCGGGGTCGGCGGCCGGGGCTTCTAGCTCCGGTTCCAGCCAGCGCGGTAACACGCGACGGCGGGTACCAGATCCTAGTGTTGGTGGATGCCCCCGCGCGCGTGGAGCCCGACGAATGCTTCCACGACGTGGGGATCGAACTGCTTCCCCGCCGCCCGGCGGAGGCGGCGGACCGCCTCGCCCGGGGGAAGGGCGGAGCGGTAGGGCCGGTCCGTGGTCATGGCGTGATAGGCGTCGCAGACGAACACGATCCGAGCCTCGAGGGGGATACCGTCGCCCAGCAGTCCGTCCGGATAGCCCTTCCCGTCCCACCGCTCGTGGCACGCCCTGACCATGCGCCGGATCGGCTGGAGGAAGGGGACCGGAGCCAGGATCTGCTCGCCGATCTCGGGATGGCGCCGGACGATGGTCCGCTCCCCGGCCGTCAGCGGTCCGGGCTTTCGGATGATCTCGCTCGGAACGCCGATCTTCCCGATGTCGTGGAACAGGGCGGCCAGCTCCAGCATCTTGAGCCGGTCGCCCGACAGGCCGAGCTCGGTGCCCACCGCCATCGCCATCTCGGCGAGGGCCCTGGCGTGGTCCCCGGTGTACTCATCCTTGGCCTCGAGCGCGTTGGCCAGGGCCTCGATCGTGGAGACGTAGGCCCGCTCCAGTTCGGTGAATCGTCCGGCGTTGCCCAGAGCCAGCGACGCGATGTCGGCCAGCCCTCCGGCGAGCCGCAGGTCACGCTGGGAGAACGTCCGGTCCGCGTCGCCGGCGACGACGGCGATGATGGCCAGGCCGTCGGGCTCCCACCGCAGGGGGGCGCAGAGGACGGGCCGGGAGCGCTCCGAGATGGGGAACTCCCGCGGAAGCCCCTCCATCACGTCCACGGGCACCACGAAGGGCGCCTCGGCCGAGGCCAACAGCTGGCTGCCCACCCACCCCGGGATCACCAGGGCGCGGAGCCGGTCTCGCACGTCCTGGGGCATCCCCCGGGACCGGGCCATCCGGAAGTCCCCGGTGGCGTCGTCGCGGACCCAGGCCTGGACCTCCTCGCAGTGGAGCAGGGGCGGGATGGCCGCGAGCGCGTCGTCGAGGACGGCCTCGGTGCTCCGGGCCCGGGTCATCACCTCGGAGAGCTCGAGGAGGGCCCCGGAGATCTCCGCAGACTCCCGTTCCATCTGGAGGAGACGGGCGTTCTCCAGCGCCACCGCCGCGTGGGATGCCAGCACCTCGAGGAGGCGCATGTCGTCCTGGTCGAACTGGTCGATCCCGAGCTTCGACAAGGCGATGGTCCCCACCACCCGATCGCCGTGGCGGAGCGGGACGACGAGCAGGGACTCGTCCACGTCCGGCGTTCCGGCGATCGGCACCGCGATGGCGTCGTCGGCCGTGTTGGGCGAGTAGTACGGCTGTCCATGCTGGGCCACCCAACCGGTGATGCCCTCGCCAACCTGGGTGATCAGGGCCTCGAACGTCTCGCCCCGGTACTCCGTGAGCTCTCCCCGAAAGGCGATCGGAAGCAGCAGCTCTCTGCTGGAGCAGGTGGATGCGGCAGTTGTGGTAGTCGATCAGGCTCCGCAGCTCGACCGTGATCGCTTCGGCGATCGCCCGGACGTCGTGCAAGCGATTGAGCTTGGCCGCCAGGCTTTGGAGCAGGCGCAGGTGTGCCACTGATCGAAGCTCGCCTCGGTCGGGGATGCCGGATGCATTGCCGTCCTCCGCCCAGTGGCCAAACGCGCAGACCCGGTTCTTTCCCGTCGCCTTCGCGTCGAGGAGGGCCAGGTCGGCGCAGGCGATGAGGTCGCGGGGGCTGGAGGAGTGGGCCGGTGTCACGGCCACCCCCACGCTCACGGTGAGGCGCCCCTCGGTCGGAAACACGGCCGCGGCGACGGCGTTCCGGAGCCGCTCCGCCAAGGCCAGGGTCTCATCGAGGCCGGCACCCGGAAGGATGACCGCGAACTCCTCGCCCCCGATGCGGCACAACACGTCCTCGGCCCGGGCGGTCCCCCGGGACACTCCAGCCAGCGCCTGGAGGACCTGGTCGCCCGCAAGGTGGCCGTGGATGTCGTTCACCCGCTTGAAGTCGTCGATGTCGTAGATGAGGAGCCCCACCCCGGCCCGCTGCCGGCTGGCCCGCCGGACCTCCTCGCTGAGCCGCTCGTGGAAATAGCGGTGGTTGTGGAGGCCGGTGAGATGGTCGGTGACCACCTCGGCCTCGAGCCGCGACCGGATCTGGGCGTTGTCCAGGGCGAGGGCGGCGAGCTGTCCGAACCGGATCGCCAGGTCGAACTCCTCCCCGGTGAAGTGGTTCGACTCCCCGAGGCGGTACAGGCACAGGGCCCCCTTGGGCTCGCTCCGCGAGATCAGGGGGATGGCGATCAGTGACTCCGGCTCGTCGGGAGTTCCCGGGATCGGGAGAGCCCGCTCGTCGAGATGGGCGTCGTTCACCAGGGCGGGTTCCCCATCCTCCACTGCCCTTCCGGCGATGCCCTCGCCGAAGCCGATCGACTCCAGGGCCAGGATCTCCGCCGCGTACGCGTCTCGGCACAGGACGGGGCGAAGCACGCGGAGGGGGAGGTCGGCCTGGAAGACGGTCAGGGCGTCGTAGGGGACCAGCTCGTCGAGGGTATTGGCCAGAGCTTCCAACACGCGGTCCGGAGAGCTCTCCGACACGAGGAGCCGGGCGATGTCCCAGACCGCGCCGTCCGGCGAGCGCGAGGGCAGGCGGGAGCGGACGGGGTCTCCGCCCGCCTGGGCCGTGATTCCACTATGCATCTGCCGCATGCCGGGGGCGCCTCCAACCGCTGGTTTCCCGTCTCTCCGGGGGGACCGCTCGCTCTCCCGCTCAACACTTCGACTACTCCGGGCGAGCTACTCTCCCCGGACCCCCCTCAGGTCTATCGGCCGATCGGGGGGCGGGTTTGAGGGGGACATCCGGCAGAGGAACGATCGCCGTCTTTGGCGCCTCCCGCGGGGCCCGGCTAGGGTGGTCCCCATGAAGCCCGGGGACGTGAGGAAAGTGGGCGTGATCGGCTGCGGGATCATGGGCTCGGGCATCGTGGAAGTGTGCGCCCGGGCCGATATCGACGTCACCTACGTCGAGGCCACCGACGAGTTCGTGACCGGCGGCCGCCAACGGATCGAACGGTCGGTGGGCAAGGCGGTCGAGCGCGGGAAGCTCTCTCCCGAAGACGGCGAGGCCGCCCTGGGGAGGATCGCCGGGACCACCGACTTCGAGGCCCTCTCCGACGCCGACCTGGCGATCGAGGCGGTAGTGGAGAACCTCGACGCGAAGCTGGAGGTGTTCCGGACCCTCGATCGGGTGACCCGGGACGAGGTGATCCTGG
The DNA here is from genome assembly GCA_036001425.1 of Actinomycetota bacterium. GTDB lineage: Bacteria > Actinomycetota > UBA4738 > UBA4738 > CALAEC01 > DASYVD01. The sequence continues at coordinate 40,908 of DASYUI010000015.1, read as the reverse complement.
CGAGCAACACGTCCTCGATCCCCATCGTGAAGCTCGGGGCGGCGACGGGCCGCCCCGGCAAGGTCATCGGCATGCACTTCTTCAACCCGCCCCCGGTGATGAAGCTCATCGAGCTGGTGCGGGCCCTGACCACGTCCGACGAGACGGTCGAGTTCGCGCAGGTGTTCGCCGAGCGCCTGGGCAAGGTGACCGTCCTGTCGAAGGACCGGGCCGGGTTCATCGTCAACCTCCTGCTGATCCCGTACCTGAACGGCGCGGTGCGCATGCTGGAAGAGGGATTCGCCAGCGCGGAGGACATCGACGCCGCGGTGAAGCTGGGGCTCAGCCACCCGATGGGCCCGCTGGAGCTCCTCGACTTCGTCGGCCTCGACACCACCCTGTTCATCGCGGAGATCCTGTACGAGGAGTTCAAGATCCCCGAGTACGCCCCGCCACCGCTCCTCAAGCGGATGGTCGAGGCAGGCCGGCTGGGCCGGAAGTCCGGCCGCGGCTTCTTCGACTACACGGAGAAGGGCTAGCGATGCCCAGGGCCGTGGACCTGCACGTGCACCTCCCCATCGAGGAGTGGCTGGCGAGCGCCATCGGGCCTCACCTCGAGGCAACCGAGAAGTACTTCCGCCGAGAGGTGGAGCGGAAGACGCTGGATCAGGTGGCGGAGGAATACGCCGAGCGGGACGTCCTCGGCGTGGTCCTCGACTGGGACGATCGGACGTCCTCGGGCCGCCCGTGGCTCGGCAACGACTTCATGGCCACGCTGTCCGACCGCTACCCCGGTGTGCTGATGGGGTTCGGCTCGGCGGACCCGCATTCTCCGCGGGCCCTCGACGAGATCCAGCGGGCAGCCGACCTCGGGCTGAAGGGGTTGAAGTTCCACCCCACCATGCAGGCCTTCGACCCCGCGGACGAGCAGTTCTACCCGCTGTGGGAGCGGGTCCAGGAGGTCCGGCTAGTATTGCTGTTCCACTCCGGGACGTGCGGCATCGGGGCGGGGACGCCCGGCGCCGGCGGGACGAAGATCCGGTACTCCCACCCGAAGTTCCTGGACTCGGTGGCGGCGGACTTCCCTAGCATCACCTTCGTGGCGGCGCACTTCGGATGGCCGTGGTTCCTCGAATGCCTGGCCATCGCCCTCCACAAGTTCAACGTGTGGATCGAGCTGTCGGGCTGGGCGCCACAGTACCTGCCGGCGGAGGTCGTTCGCGAGGCGGGGAAGCGGCTCAACCAGCGGACCCTGTTCGGAAGCGACTATCCCTTCATCGACCTGGACCGGTGGTTCAAGGAGTTCGAGGAGCTGGGGTACTCGGACGAGGCCCGGGAGAACATCCTCCGCGGGAATGCCTCCCGCCTGCTGCGCCTGCAGCTCGAGTAGCCGACCAAAGCAGCGCGACGGACTAGGGCCGCCCGAGCGCGTCGAGCGCCTCGGATACGTCGTCCTCGTTGTTGAAGGCGTGGAACCCGAGGCGGAGGAACCCTCCGCGGACCGCAGCGAGGACCCGGCGTTCCTTCAGCCGCGCCCGGACCGCGTCGGCGTCGGGTAGGCGGCCGGCGATGATCTGGCTCGGGGCGTCCTCCGGAACCAGGTCGAAGCCGCGGCGCGACGCTTCCTCCCGGAAGGCTGCGGCGAGCCCGAGGCACCGCTGCTCGACCGCGGCGCGATCGAGGGACAGATGGAGTTCGAGCGCGGCCCGCGCGCCCGCGAACGAGAACCACGCCCAGGACGTGTCGAGCTTTCGCGCGTCCTCGGCGAGCGGCGCCTCTCCGTAGTAGTCCTCGTAGGGATGGGGGACGGAATGCCAGCTGGGCGCCAGGGGTCGCAGCTCATCGAGGCGGTCGGGGCGAACGTAGAGCCACGCCGCTCCCCTCGGCGCGAGCAGCCACTTGTAGCCGTGACACGCCAGGTAGTCGATACCGAGCTCCTCCACGTCGAGGCGGAGCGCGCCGGCCGACTGCGTGGCGTTGACGAACAGCCGTGCGTCGTGCTCCCGGCACCGCTGCGCGAGTTCCGCAAGGCGGACCCTGAAGCCGTTGGACGACTGCACCTCGCTCACGGCAAGGAGCACCGTCCCTTGGTCAACTGCATCGGCCAGAGCCTCGGTTCGGACGACGCCGTCCTTCGCGGGGACCTCGGCCACGTCGAATCCGCGCCGGCGCAGCGCCAGCCACGGGGCGAGGTTGCTGCGGAACTCGCGTTCCCCGACGACGACCTTGCCCGGGGGAAGCGACGCGGCCACGGTGGCTGCGCACTCGGCCATCGATGACTCCAAGGCCACCGTTCCATCGGCGGCTCCGACGAGACGGGCGAACTGGTCTCGAGTGGCGTACGCCTCGGCTTCCCAGGCCTGCCAGGAGAAGTCCCCCGCCTCCCACTCGTCCTCCACGCGTCTCAAGGCCTCGAGCACGGGACGGGCCGCGGGCGGGACGGTTGGCGTGTTCAGCCACACCCACCGCTCGAGCGCGGGAAACAGGGTGCGGAACGCGGAGAGGGCGTCGTTCACCGCGGAGGGTCGGCACGAGGAACCGAATCGGCCGGCACCTCGCCCGTCACGCGACGCCGCAGTCCCCTGATGTACCCGGCCATTCTGGCCCCGTCGGCCACAGCCATGAGGGCGGGGACGGCGACGAGCGCCGCGGCACGCTCCATCGGGCGGCCGCCAAGCGCGCGGAACGCCCGGCGAAGCGGGCGGCGAGCGTAGAGGACGCCCGCCGTCGCCAGCAGGGCGAGCGGGCCGCGCCGTCGGGCCACCAGAGCCCCCGCGAGAAGCCCATACGCGCCGAACCGGAGCGCGTGCCGCTCGGGATGCATCCCCGCCAGGCCGTCCCCCTCGGCGTAACGGAAGTACTGGCGCCACATCGCGAGCAGGGTCGGCCGGATCCGCCAATAGGCCACGGACCGGGGTACGAACTCCATCCGCGCGTCGAGCTCACGGAACCGGTGGTTCAGGTACATGTCCTCGCCGATCTCGAGCCACTCGGGGTAGCCGCCCGCGCGCTCGAAGGCTTCTCGCCGAAACGCCACCGACCGAGACGACGGCATGAATCGCTCCGGGTCGACCTCGTCCTCGTCCCTCACCGATACCGCAGCGGAGCAGACCTCGAAGAACGACCGGGCGACCGGCCGATAGAAGCCCATCGCCACGTCGGCGCCGTTCTCGATGGCTCTCTCGAGGTGCGCCAGCCAGTCGGGACCGAGGACGCAGTCGGCGTCCGAGACGGCGATCACGTCGTGGGCGGTGGCCCGGATCGCGATGTTCCTCCCCTGCGCGATGTTCGCCCCGGGCGCCTCGATGAACGTGAAGTCGGTGGCCGACCGGAGTGTCTCCAGCGTCCCGTCGCTGGAGCCCCCGTCCACGATCACCACTTCATCGGGCGGCCGTATCTGCGCCCGCACGGAGTCCAGGAAGTCGCCGACGTGCTCGCCGGCGTCCTTCACCGTGGCCACCAACGAGATCTTCACCCCACCACCTTCTCGTAGACCTGGAGGGTCATGCGGGCCGTGCGCTCCCATGAGAAGGCGCTGGCCCGGGCCCGCCCCGCCGCCGAGAGCCGCGCGGCGAGGTCCTCCTCCGCCAGGACCCGCTCGATGGCCTCGGCGAGCTGGCCGGTGGAGCGGGGCTCGACCAGCAAGGCGGCGTCTCCGGTGACCTCCGGGAGCGAGGAGATCGCCGAGGTGACCACGGGTACACCCCGGACCATGGCCTCGAGAACGGGCAGACCGAACCCCTCATAGAGCGACGGATAGGCGAACGCCGAAGCTCCACGGTACAGAGCGTCGAGCTCCCGGGCCCCCACCCGCCCGGTCAGTACGACTTCCCCGGGCCCGGGCGTGGCAACCTCCCGGAGCAAGGGCCGGGCGTGCCACCCCATGGGTCCCGCCAGCACCAGGGCATGGTGGAGCCCTCCGGCGAGCGCCGCGCGGCGGTACGCCCGCACCAGCCGGACGAGGTTCTTCCTCGGTTCCAGGACCCCCACGAAGAGGAGGTAGGGACGCGGCACCTTCAACCGGTCGACGACGTCCCCCGGGTCGGCGCCGGCGTCGGGCAACGCAGCGGCCAGCGGCACGACGTGAACCCGGTTCGGGTCGGCGCGGGTGAACCGCACCAGGTCCCGCGCGGTGTGCTCCGAAACCGTGATGAGAGCGTCCGCGTTCCTGGCCGCACGCCGAACGCCGGCCCGGAACAGGTTTCGCCAGACTGCGGGGAAGAGCCGCGGGTAGACCCGGAAGGCCAGGTCGTGCACGGTGACGACGAGCCGCTGGCCGGGTCCGGGCGGCGGGAGCGCAACCGGCGATGGCGCGTGCACCAGATCCATGCCCCCCAGGTCGTCGGGCAGCGGTGGGCGTCCGAGGAGCGCCCACTCCGGGTACAGCCGCTGGATCCCATGAGGGAGCTCTCGGGTGGGGAACCGATCCATCCACGGCTCTCCGCGCCGGCCCGGAAACGCAGCGTGGAACAGCGTGACATCGGGAGCGCCGTCCGCCGACGAGAGAGCGGGGACTAGCTCCCGGACGTACGTGCCGATGCCGCCCGGGGCATCGTAGAAGACCTGGTCGACGTGGAACGCGACGGAGGTCATCGCGACTTCGGCGCCTCGACGCAGGCCACTCCCTCAGGGCCCACGGTCGCAGCATGTTCGGTTCCGGGCTCGATGTCCAAGCGGTCGCCCGGGTGGAGCTCTACGTCGCCTTGGCGCGTGTGAAAGACGATGCTGCCCTGGGAACAGAACAGCACCTTGTGGTAGGGGTGATCGTGCCAGCCGTAGGTGTCGCCCGGGGCATTCGACCACCACCGTGGTCGCGACAGCCCTTCCTGGCTCAATCGGGCGTCGAGCTGCTCAGGGGTCGGCGCTGGCCCTCGGTTCGGCGTCCTCGCGGCAGCCACCTACTCCGTCTCCTCAAGGTCCGTCTGCTGGATCTCCTCGACGATCGCTCGAGCCTCCAGGAAGCGATGCTCCAGGACCAGGACCGAGACCGGCAGGTGGATGGTCTCCCCATAGGGACCGCCCTGCCACTCCGGATACATCCTCACCTCGATACCCTCGGACTCGAGTCGGCCGGCCAGCAGACGCGCCTCCTGCTCGCGACTGAACTCGGCCACGGGAATCCATCGGGCACCCAGCGGCGCCGAGAACTCGGGATCGCTCACTTGGCGTCGCCGCGGCCGCGAAGTGTCCATGTGGACCGGCGGGCCCACGGTTCCGCCCGCAAGGTCCACGCCCGGTCGGTGTAGCGTCGCGCTTGGAGCACTCCGGTACGGAGGTTCTCCACCCGCCCCGCCAGCACCCACGGTGAGCGCCTGGTCGCCCCCGCCTTCAATGCGTGTTCCAGCGCGGCGAGCACGATGCGCTCCTCTTCCGGCGTGAGGTCGGGCGGAAGCTCGAACCGCGGCATCTCTCCTCCTACAACGGCATGTTGCCGTGCTTGCGAGGCGGCAGCGCCTCGCGCTTGGTGCCGAGCATCCGAAGGGCCTGGATCAGGCGGATGCGCGTCTCGGCCGGATCGATCACCTCGTCGATGAACCCTCGCTCCGCGGCGATGTACGGGTTGGCGAACTTCTCCTCGTACTCCGCGATGAGCTCCTTCCGGCGGGCGTCGGGGTTCTCGGCTCCCTGGATGTCCTTGCGGAACACGATGTTCACCGCCCCCTCCGGTCCCATCACGGCGATCTCGGCGGTCGGCCAGGCGAACGACACGTCGGCCCGGATGTGCTTCGAGTTCATCACCAGGTAGGCGCCCCCGTACGCCTTGCGAGTGATCACCGTCATCCGCGGCACGGTGGCTTCGGTGAACGCATACAGCAATTTGGCGCCGTGGCGGATGATGCCGCCGTACTCCTGGGCGGCGCCGGGAAGGAATCCGGGCACGTCCACGAACGCCAGCAGCGGAACGTTGAACGCGTCGCAGAACCGCACGAATCGCGCCGCCTTCTCCGAGGATTCGATGTCCAGGGTGCCGGCGAGCTGGTTGGGCTGATTGGCCACGATCCCCACCGATCGACCGTCCAGGCGGGCGAACCCGACCACGATGTTCCGGGCCCACCTCGGGAAGACCTCCAGGAACTCGTCGTTGTCGACGACGGATCCGATGACGTCCTTCATGTCGTAGGCCTCGCGCGGCGAGTCGGGAACGATATCGCGGAGCTCCTCGCACCGCCGCAGCGGATCGTCGGCGAGGCCGTACTGCGGCGGGTCCTCCATGTTGTTGAGCGGCAGGAACGAGAGCAAATACCGCACCCGCTGGAGGCACTCCTCTTCGTTCGGGGCCATGAACGAGGAGATGCCCGAACGGATGGCGTGGGTCTGCGCCCCGCCGAGCTCCTCGAACGTGACATCCTCGCCGGTGACGGTCTTGATAACGTCGGGACCGGTGATGAACATGTACGACGTCTCCTCGACCATGAACACGAAGTCGGTGATGGCCGGGGAGTAGACGGCGCCGCCGGCGCACGGACCCATGATCACGCTGATCTGCGGGATGACGCCGGAGGCTCGCACGTTGCGGTCGAAGATGTAGCCGTACCCGGCGAGGGAAGCGGCTCCCTCCTGGATCCGCGCCCCGCCGGAGTCGTTGATGCCGATCACCGGGGCGCCGGTGGAGATCGCCAGGTCCATGATCTTGCAGATCTTCTCGGAGACCGTCTCTCCCAGAGAGCCGCCGAATACCGTGAAGTCCTGGGAGAACACGAACACCTTCCGGCCGTCGATGGTCCCGTACCCGGTGACCACGGCGTCGCCGTACGGGCGGGTCCGTTCCATGCCGAACCCGTGGACCCGATGCCGGGCAAGCTGGTCAGTTTCCACGAAGGAGTCGGGGTCCAGCAGGAGGTCGATCCTCTCCCGGGCGGTGAGCTTCCCCCGAGCGTGTTGGCGCTCGACGCCCTCCTCGCCCCCCGCTGCCCGGGCCTGTCCTGCACGCTTGCGGAGGTCGTCGATCTTCATGTGGACGGCCCGCTGGGCCGCCTCGGTCTGCTGATCCGCCTTCTTGGCCATGGCGAGGCGAGTCTAATCGCGCGAGAGGGTCTCCTTCATCTTCCTCAGCCCCTCGCCTTCGGCGAGGCGCTTCGGCCAGGGGGACTCGAGCAGCCTGGTCCGCTGCGCTGCGCTTCGCGGGGCTGCTCGCCCCCTGGACCCCCGTTAGGACCAGACCGAGAGGCCCAGGGTTTCGTCCAGCTTTCGGACCGGAGCCTCGCCGCCGAGCGCCCTCACGTAGACCTCGGCGAGGAAGACCTTCGAGCCCGGAAGGAGGTGCCCGCCGAGGGCCTTGCCGTCCGACCCGCTCACCACGAGGTGGGCGTGCAGGAACGGCTCCCCATCCTTGATCGAGACGTTCCCGAGGCAGGAGGCGATCTCCCAGCCGCCGGGGAACTCGTGCTCCTCGTACTCCCCCTTCTCCTGGTTGTAGTAGGCGAACTTGGCGTGGGTGAGGCCCCCGATCGCTTGCACGGTGGCGGCTTCGATCCCGAGGTCGCGAACGCCTTGGCTGACGCCGTCGTAGAGGTCCTCGCCCTCCTCCAGGCGGATCATGGCGGCCTTCCCGTCGTCCGAGTTGTAGGTGAGCATGGAAGGACTCCTTTCTCTTGTGTCGTCGCTAGCCTACCCGCACCGAAGCGGCCGATCGTCGGGCCACCCTCGCTCCGCAGGGCTCGTGGAACAATGAGGACGAGCCAGTGAGCGACCCCGAGTCTCCGGACCAGACGGGACCGTTACGGGGAGGCCGTGGGTCCTGGGCCCGGCCGACGCCGGTCAAGGCCCTGGTGGTGGTCGTCGCGCTCGTGCTCCTCCAGGTGGGCATCGCCGTCGTGCGGTCTCCGGGAGGGGGCGGGCCCTTCAACCTCGAACCCGGAGGGTCGGCGGCGTCCTACCAGTTGGACTATCTCGACCCACTTACCGGCGCCACGGTGGGGTTCAACCCGTGCCAGCCGATCCACTACGTCGTCAACGACGATGGAGCCCCTCCGGGAGCGCTCGAGGACATCCAGGAGGCCGTGCGGAGGATCGCCGAGGTGTCCGGCCTCACGTTCCATTACGACGGGCTCACCGATGAGCCGGTGACGGAGGTGCGGGACGCGTATCAACCCGAGCGGTACGGACAGCGGTGGGCCCCGATCCTCATCGCCTGGGGCAGGCTGCCCGGGCAGTCCGAGGACAGCATCGCGGTCGCCGAATCCGTCTTCCTGGTCAACGAGGATCTCCTTCCCGTCCGGGTCACTGGGACGGTGATCGTCGACGAAGACGAGTTCTTGGTACCGGGATTCGGCTACGGGTTCACCCTCGGCGAAGTTCAGCTTCACGAGCTCTCCCACGTGTTGGGACTGGCTCACGTGGACGATCCCACGCAGCTCATGAACCGCGAGGTGGCTCCGGGTCCCGCGGTGCTCGGCAGAGGCGACCGCGGAGGGCTGGCATCCCTCGGCCGCCGAGCTCGTTGCGTGAAGACGCCCGACCTTCCGTCCAGCGATGCGGCGTCAGCTGAAGCAGGCACATTCCGGTTGAGGAGGGTCGACGGGCAAGTCCGCCGGTTCGACCCGTGCCGGCCGTTCTTCTACCGAATCTCGTGGGTCGGTTCACCACCGGATGCGATCCCCGATGTTCATCGGGCGTTCGCCGAGCTCGCCCAGGCCACCGGATTCCATGTGGTCTTCATCGGTCTCTACCGCGACCCTCTCAGCTGGGATCCTCAGGAGGTGCGCGATCGCGCGGAGGAGGGGACCGTGATCGACGTGGCCTGGACCCCCAGAAACTTCGGAGAGCGATGGCCCGAGCGGTTCGGCTACACCAGGGCGGTGCTCGATCGGGGGAAGGAGACGCTCGCAGGGGGGATCCTCCTGTTCAACGAGGACGTCAGGCTTCCCGGGGGCTTCGGGCCCGGGCGAACCTGGGGTGACGTGCTCCTCCATCAGCTCGGACACCTGGCGGGCCTGGAGGACGTGAGGGATACCCGGGAGGCGATGTCCCCCGTTCCTTCGAAGGGTCGGGCGCGGTGGGGCCCGGGGGACCGTGAGGGGCTTCGCCGGCTCGGCCGCGCCGCCGGCTGCGCGGGTTAAGGGGTTCCGAGAACTTCTTGAACCCGGCCGCCGGAAGCGATGCACGCGGTGAGACAATAGGTGTGCGCAGGAGAGGACGTTCTTGGCATCGGTGGACTCCAAGGGAAAGCGGCGAGCTTTGCGCACGGCTACCGTCGTCGTGTTCGCCCTCCTCACGTCCCCGCTCGCCCTCCCCGGCGCCGTGTCGGCTCCCCGGCCCAGGGTCGCCGCGTACCGCGGCCTCGGCTCCTGGGTGGACGTGTTCGACGGGGCGCAATGGGATGACCCGGAGGGAACCGTCCAGGCCATGCAGGCGCTCGGGATCCGCACGCTCTTCCTGGAGACGTCGAACTATCGTCGGGACTACGCCCTCTTCCGGCCGGACATGATGGAGCGATTCATCCAGGCCGCACACGTCGCGGGGATGCGGGTGGTGGGGTGGTACCTCCCGGGCTTCGCCAACCTCCGCCGTGACTACCGGCGCTCCAGGGCCGCCATCAATTTCAGGACGGCGAACGGGGAGGCGTTCGACTCCTTCGGCCTGGACATCGAGTCGCGGGAGGTGAAGGACGTCACGGAGCGGAATGACCGCGTGCTCCGGCTTTCCCGCCGCATCCGGGACCTAGCGGGCTCCTCCTATCCCCTGGGAGCCATCATCCCCGCGCCGCGAGACCTGGAGCTGTTCCCCAACTCCTGGCCGGGGTTCCCCTACTTCGAGCTCGGGGAGATCTACGACGTCTTCGTCCCGATGGGCTACTTCACCAACCGGACGGACAGCGCCACGGGCGCTCATCAGTACACGCGCCGCAACATCGAGATCATCCGGGAAGAGACGGGCAGGCCCTCGGTTCCGATCCACGTTGCCGGGGGGATCGCCTCGTCCGCCGACGGACCCGAAGTGGAGGCGTTCGTCCGCGCGGTCCGAGAGCACGGGGTCCTCGGGGCGAGCCTGTACGACTATGCGACCAGCAGCGCGGAGGACTGGACGCCGCTGGCTTCCGTTCCCGTGAACCCGCGACAGTCTCCGGCCCTCCCCGTTCCGGTCGGCACGGCGACGGCCTTGGGCCGCCTCCCCACAGGGGACCGGACCCACCCCAAGGAGGTGTTCTACAAATTCGGCGGGAGATCCGGCGCATGGCGGGTGAGATTCGAGGTCTTCGACGTCCAGGCCGGCGAAGTGTCGCTGTGGATCAACTGGCACTTGGTGAGGGAGCTGGGCGAGACCGCGAACCTCTCGTGGAGCCGGCGCCGGACGGTGGAGCTTCCGGATGAATGGGTCCGGGACGGCCAGCGGAACTACGTCCATTTCGTGGCGGCCGGCAACTACCCGGACTGGAGCCTGTGGGGCGTCAGGGAAGTCAGACTGGCTCCCGGTCCGTAGACCCTTCGTTCTCCTTCCTCAGTCAGCTGCCTTCGGCAGCATCCTTCGGCCAGGGGGGAACGCAGCAGCCTTATTCCGCTCGGCTTCGCCTCGCGGGGCTGCTGCCCCCCTGGACCCCCTGCTGGACCAGCTCCACGAGCACCCCGCCCATCCCCTTGGGATGGACGAACGCGACCGTGGTCCCTCGAGACCCCGGGCGGGGGGTCTCGTCCACCAGCGGTACCCCGAGCTCCTTGAGCCGAGCCAGCGCTGCGGCCACGTCCCGGACCCGGTAGCCGACGTGGTGGAGGCTCTCGCCTCGCTTGTCCAGGAACCGGCCGACGGGAGTGTCGGGCCCCAGGGCCCCCAGCAGCTGGATGAAGGACCTCCCCGCCTGGAACAGGACTTCCTCCACTCCCTGGTCTGCCACGGTCTCCCAGTGAACCGGCTCGATGCCGAAGGCCTTCCGGTAGCGCTCAACCGTAGCCGCGAGGTCCAGGACGGCGATGCCCACGTGGTCGATGTCCTCGAGCACGGGGGCAGATTACCGGCCCGTCGGAGGCCCTGGAGGGCTCCACCGAGGAAGCGCAGTTCGAGTAGGCGCCCCCTACGACTTCCGCGGGGCGGCCGCTCTTCTGCGTCGTCCCGGGGCCGGCGCCGGCTGGAGTCGCTCCACCAGGGACAGCGCCTCCCGCACGTGGTAGGCGGGCGAAGCGAGCGCTGCGTGCACCGCGGCCACCCCCATGTACCGAACCCTGTCCTGGTCCAGGTCAGGCGCCTTGGTGGATTTCAGGGAGTAGAACTCCACCAGCTGCAGGAACTGCTGGAGGCTGGGGACCAGGCCGCCGCGCTCGTAGGCGTAGATGGTCTGTTGGGCGGCCGGGCAGCCCGGAGCCACCGCGGCGTCCTTCACTGCGCGGTAGCCCGACGCCTTTCGGAGCCCGCGGAGCAGGCCTCCGATGGTCCGAGCGGCCTCTCGATCAACGGGAGGATGCTTCTTTCTCGGCATGGGACCGTTGTTCTCTCTTATCACAAAAGTCGCCGGATGCCACATCGGCATCGAAGCCCCCGGTTGCCCCCATTCCCTCCGCACATCTGCGGGGGTTCTCTCAGCATGTTCCGACTTGGCAAATCGGCGGGTTTGTTGTCCAATGGTCAATCATCACGGGGGCGCTTTGGCTGGTCCGGAGCGAAAGGGAAACCTGACATCGTGAGACGGCGCGGGAACGCGGCCTACAAGGCCGTCAACGACGCGTCCGTGGCCACGAACGAGGTCGCGGCGGTACTCGGACAGTCCAAGCTGATGCAGGCCGGACGGGCCGACGTCGCCCGGATCCGAGAGCGCACTCGCCGCCGAAAGCTCTTCCGGCTCGGGCTGTGGATCGGGCTCGTCGACGGGTTCCTCTGGTACCGGTATTTCACCGGCAACCCAATCGGACTGCCGAGCCTCCCTCACGACTGGGTGATCTGGGTACCGGGTTTCCTCCTGGTCTTCGTTCTGGTGTTGGTGATGCTGCTCCCGATGGGGAGCGGCCGTTCGCCCCACGTGCTCATCCGCCCCGAACATATCGAGGTTGGGCTGGACGAGATCAAGGGTCTGGACGGCTTGGTCGACGAGGTGGTCCGGACCCTCAACGTTTTCTTGGGCTACTCCACGTTCCGCGAGCGGATGGGCGGGACGCCGCGCCGGGGCGTGCTGTTCGAGGGTCCCCCGGGTACTGGCAAGACATTCTTGGCGAAGGCCATGGCCAAGCAAGCCGGGGTCCCCTTCCTGTTCGTGTCGGCCCCCGCGTTCCAGTCGATGTGGTTCGGGATGACCAACACGAAGATCAGGTCGTTCTTCAAGAGGTTACGGAAGGCGGCCCGACGGGAGGGGGGAGCCATTGGGTTCATCGAGGAGCTCGATGCCATCGGCCAGGACCGCGGGTCGCTCCAGGCTGCCCCCGCCCCAACCGGGCTGGGGAGGTTCGTGTCGAACATGATCTCGCCCGGCACGGGCGGCATGGTGAACGAGCTCCTGATCCAGATGCAGTCGTTCGACCAGCCACCGTGGGGCCAGCAGATGCGCAATCGGATCGTCGAGTGGATCAACGGCTACCTACCGGCAGGGCGGAGGATCGAGACGGGGAAGCCGCAGTACCACAACGTGCTCCTGATCGCGGCAACGAACCGGGCCGACTCGCTCGATGCCGCGTTGATGCGCCCGGGGCGGTTCGACCGGCGTCTGTACTTCGACCCCCCCACCAAGAAGGGCCGGCGCGACCTGGTCGATTTCTTCCTGGAGCGGAAGGCTCACGAACCGATCTTCGACGACGAGGACGTTCGGGAGCGACTGGCCCACGACACATTCGGGTACACGCCCGTGATGATCGAGCACCTCTTCGATGAGGCGCTGCTCGTGGCGCTGCGAAACGGCCGTGACCGGATGACGGTGACAGATGTGTACGAGGCCAAGCTGGCGGAGGAGACGGGCCTCAAGCAACCGGTGTCGTACACCGAGGATGAGCGAACATCGGTGGCCACCCACGAGGCGGGACACGCCACGGTGGCGTATTTCGCGGGGACCAGGCGGCGCCTGGAGGTGCTGTCGATCATCAAGCGCCAGCGGTCCCTGGGGCTCCTGGCCCACGGCGATCTCGAGGAGCGGTTCACCAAGTCACGGAGCGAGCTCGAGGGATTGATCGCTATCTCGTTGGGCGGGATGGCCGCCGAGGAGATGTTCCTGGGGGAGTCGGGAACCGGGCCGGCCTCGGACCTGGCAGGAGCCACCGAGCTGGCCGCGGCCATGGTGGGGGCGTTCGGGATGGCCGGCTCGCTGATCTCCTATGAGGCCGTGGTGGACGGCCCGGTGTCCATGCGGAACCTCGCCGGGAAGGTCCTCGGCGACAGCGGGGGGAAGCAGCGGGTCGAGGAGCTGCTGGCCACCCAGAAGCAGCGGGCGATGGCCATCCTGGAGGCTAATCGCGACGTCCTGGAGGCTCTTCGGGACGCGCTGCAGCAGCGCGACGAGCTCGTGGGCGACGAGATCACGAAGGTCATCCGGTCGGCTCTCGACCGCCGCAGCTAGCGGGACCGACACGAAACCGCTGCCGCCGGCGGGCGGTCCCCGGACCGCCGGTAGAATGGTCTCGTAGAAGGCACGTCACCCGCGAAGGGAGCCGTCGTGAGCACCTCCGTCATCGTGGCCGGGGCCCGGACGCCGATCGGCAGGTTCGGCGGCGGCTTCCGGGACGTTCCGGCGGTCGACCTCGGGGCCGCCGCCATCCGTGAGGCCCTGGCCCGTGTTGCCGTCCCTCGCGACCAGGTCGACTACGTGCTCATGGGCCACGTGATCCAGGCCGGGGCCGGCCAGATCACGGCTCGCCAGGCGGCCATCAAGGCCGGGATCCCCAAGGAGGTCCCGGCGGTCACGATCAACAAGGTCTGCCTCTCCGGCCTGAACGCGATCGCCTTGGCCGACCAGCTGATCAGAGCGGGGGAGATCGAGGTGGCGGTGGCAGGTGGGTTCGAGTCGATGAGCGACGCCCCCTACCTCCTCCCCAATGCCAGGTGGGGAGCGCGGCTCGGGAACACCGAGATCGTGGACGCCATGCTCTACGACGGGCTGCATTCCACGTTCACCGGCGAGTCGATGGGAGCGTCCTCGGACGAGGTGAACAACGAGCTGGGCATCGGTCGCGAGGAGCAGGACGCCTGGGCGGCGCGCTCGCACCAGCGGGCCCACGCGGCGTGGGAAGAGGGTCGGCTCGCGGAGGAGAGCGTTGCCGTCGAGGCGCCGCGGCCCAAGGGCGACCCCGCCCGCGTCGAGCGCGACGAGGGGATCCGTCCCGACACCACTGCGGAGTCCCTGTCCAGGCTCAAGCCTGCGTTCGGCGACGATGGGACCATCACGGCAGGGAACGCTTCTCAGATCTCCGACGGCGGAGCGGCGGTCGTGGTGATGAGCCGGGAGCGGGCCGAGGCGCTGGGCATCGAACCGATCGTCGAGATCGTGGCGCACGGGATGAGCGCCGAGCGGTTCCCCTACCTCCACACCGTCCCGGCCATCGCCATGGAACGGGCGCTGAAGAAGGCGGGGGCCTCCGCGTCGGACCTCGGGCTCGTCGAGATCAACGAGGCGTTCGCGTCGGTGTCGCTCCACGCGAGCCGGATGCTCGGCCTCGACGAGGAGATCGTCAACGTGAACGGCGGCGCCGTGGCGCTGGGGCACCCCATCGGGATGACCGGCGCCCGGTTGGTCCTCACCCTCGCCTACGAGATGCGCCGTCGCGGCGTGGACCTCGGCGGCGCCGCTCTGTGTGGTGGGGGCGGACAGGGCGATGCCCTGATCGTCCGCCGGCCCACCTGATCCCGAGGAGCGGGTTCGTGAGCGAGCAGCCCTTCGCCCTCCCGGAGGATCTGGAGACGTTCCGCAAGGCCGTCCGGGAACTGTGCGAGGAGAAGGTCGCTCCGCGAGCCGCTGAGATCGACGAGCAGGACGAATTCCCCTGGGACGTCCACAAGCTCTTTGTCGAGAACGAGCTCATGGCGGTCGGATACCCGGAAGAATTCGGTGGCGCCGGTGGCGGGTCACTGACGGTGGCGGTCATGGTCGAGGAGATCTCCCGTGTGTCGGCGTCGGCGTCCCTCATCCCGCTGGTGAACCGGCTGGGAGCCATCCCCCTCCTGCTCGCGGGGTCCGACGACCTCAAGGGAGACCTGTTCGGGAGCATCTCCCGGGGCGAGCACCAGATGTCGTACGCCCTCACCGAGCCGGGCGCCGGCTCCGATGCCGGCTCGATGCGAACCCGCTACGAGAAGGTGGATGATGGCTTCCGCCTCTCCGGGACGAAGCGGTTCATCACCGGAGCCGGGGCCTCCGATCGCTACACGGTGTTCGCGACGGAGGATCCCGAGCTCGGCTCGAAGGGCATCTCGGCGTTCGTCGTGTACGCCGATGACGAGGGGTTCTCCGTGGGCAAGTCCGAGAAGAAGATGGGCATCCGGGGCTCGCCCACACGGGAGGTATATCTAGAAAGTGTGTTGGTCCCCGAGGAGCGTCTGATCGGTGAGGCGGGCAAGGGCTTCTCCTACGCCATGCGCACCCTGGACTATTCCCGTCCGACCATTGCCGCCCAGGCCCTGGGGATCGCCCAGGGCGCCTTCGACGCGGCGGCCGGCTACGCGCAGGAACGCGAGCAGTTCGGCCAGAAGATCGGCTCGTTCCAGGGGATCCAGTTCATGCTGGCCGACATGGCCATGGAGATCGAGGCGGCTCGGCTCGTCACCTACAAGGCGGCCAGCCTCTGCGACGCCCAGGACCCGAAGATGACGTACTTCGCCGCGGTGGCCAAGTGCTTCGCGTCCGACACCGCCATGAAGGTCACCACGGACGCTGTGCAGATCCTCGGTGGCTACGGCTACATGCGCGAGTACGGCGTGGAGCGGATGATGCGCGACGCAAAGATCACCCAGATCTACGAGGGCACGAACCAGATCCAGCGGGTGGTCATCGCCCGACAGCTGCTCGGCTCGCTCGGCGACTGAGCCGCTTCCTCAGTACGGCAGCCCGTACGGACAGTCGTCCCGCAGGGGAAGCACGAGTTTCTTCAGCCGCGGCGGGGAGTCGAAGTCGAACGCTCCCGATAGCGGGTCGGCTTGAGCGTCCCGCTTCGTCATCGGGTGTAGCTCGAACACCTCCTCGATGAACGCCAGCACCGACGAGAACTCATATGTGGTGTGGTCGATGAAACCGCCCCGCGGATTGTCCCCCTGCCTCGTCCAGGGAGAGATGATCAGGGCCGGCGTCCGCGGCCCGAGCCCCATGATGTCGTAGTGGGGCGGCTTCATGTGGTCGTAGAAGCCGCCGAAGTCGTCCCAGACGATCACGATGGCCGTGCTCTTCCAGACCTTGCTCCTCATAACGGAGTTGATCTGCTGCACGGTCCAGTTCTCCCCGGCGCAGACGCTGCGTCCGCCACCAGGGTGTTCGTTGTGAGACTCGGGCGGGACGAGCCAGGAGACCTTGGGGAGCCGCCCCCTCTTCACGTCCATGAGGAACCGCTCGGGCGACTGTACCTTCCGCCACATCGGTCCGAACCGCACGTGGCGCACGGCCTGGAGCGCGTTCATCCACTGGTCCGTCTCCGCGTAGTACCTCCAGCTGATCCCTTTCTTCTCGAGTTGGTCGGGGAGAACCTTCATGTCGAGACAGGTACGGATGGTCTCCCAGAATGGCGCGATCTCCGCGAGCAGATAGGGAAACTGTCCCATCGGACGTTCCTCGACCCGCATGATGTGGCGGATCTCTCTCTCGATCAGGCCGTCCTGAAAGTGTGTCGTGTATTCGAAGGGGTCGTCGCAGTAGTTGCCGGGATGATCGACCGTCTTCTTGTTGTCGACGATGTCCCTCGCGTCAGCGGCCACTGTGTAGAGGTGCTCCGGGAAGGTCGGGCCGTACATGGAGGTGAAGAAGTGGTCCGACAGAACGAATCGATCAGCGTACCGCCAGTAGTTGGGGATGCCCTCCTGCCCGAACTGCGTGTATCCCGTCAAGTCGTCACCGTAGAGGATGGTATCGAAGCCGTTCATCTTCCCGCCGTTGATGGCGAAGAGGCCGGCGGCGAAGCCGTGAGCGATGTCGTGCGGATAGATGTCCGGCGCTGTGCGTAGCGGGACGACTCTGTCGTCGATGGTCTTTCCGGTCGTGGCTCCATGGGCACCCGGGTATCGCCCGAAGTAGTTATCGAAGGACCGGTTCTCCTTGATCATGAAGATGATGTGTTTGATCGGGATCGGGCCCTCCGTCGGGGCGACCGATGGTTCCGGGCCGTCCGGACTCCGATCGTCCGCCGCAGAGTCCGGCTCGGTGGGCTGCGGTGCCCGGGCGCCGTCCGGCCGGAGCGGCCACGCCAGGACCACGGCGACCGCGGCCAGGAGGATGAGGATGGAGCCCCGCCGGTACCGGCTCTGTTTGCGGTGTCGCCCCCGCGTGGAGGGCAGGGGCGGCCGATGGGGAGCGTCGTCCCGATGGCGGCCCCGCTGGGATCGGGGCGGCCTCTCGGGGGGATCGTCCGGCACGGTCGTCGTCTTCCCTGTAGCTGGCGGGTGGGCCAGTATGAGCCGTCCGCCCGGAGCGGGTCAATCAGTGTCCTCTACCCAGAGGCCCTGATAGCCTCGAGGTGGCCATGGACCCCGACCTCACGCCCAAGCCGCCCTCGGCTTCTCACGTGACCCTGTCCCGGCAGATGGAAGTGACGGACTCCAACATCGCCGGGAATGTCCACGGCGGCTCCATCATGAAGATGGTCGACACCGCTGCAGGCCTGGCGGCAGCCAAGCACTGCGGTGGACTCGCCGTCACCGCGGCCATGGACGAGATGACGTTCATTGAGCCCGTCTACCTCGGCGAGGTCGTCACGGTGAAGGCGTCGGTGAACGAGGCGTTTCACACGTCGATGGAGGTGGGCGTGCGCGTCGAGGCGGAGAACGTGGCCACAGGACGGAAGGTCCACACCTCCAGCGCGTACCTGGTGTTCGTGGCCATCGACGACCAGGGGAAGCCCCGTCCGGTGCCGCCGCTTCTGGCCGAGACGGACGAGGAGCGGCAGCGCCAGAAGGAGGCGGGGCTCCGCCGCGAGGCCCGGCTGGCCCGGAAGCGGGCCATCGACCAGGCCCGGGCCCCCGCGGGCGAGGGCGGGTCCTGAGCGGGCCGCGGCCGGGGACATGGGAGTCCTCTACCACCTGAAGACCCTCGTCGCCCGATACCCGCCCCTGGCCCTTCCCGTCGCCCGGCTCCGGAGGGGACACGGCGAAGTCGTGTCCCGGGATACCGAGATCGTGATCGAAGGGTTCCCCCGTACGGGTTCTTCTTTCGCGGTGGCGGCCTTCCGGCGGGCCCAGGGACGGCCGGTCAAGGTGGCGCACCATGTGCACGCCCCCGCCCAGGTGATGGTGGCGGTCCGGTGGGAGATTCCCGCGCTCCTCCTCATCCGAAGGCCGGAGGACTCGGTCCTCTCGCTCGTGATCCGGAACCCGGAGATCCCGATCTCCCAGGCGTTGACGGGGTTCGACCGCTTCTACCGTCCGCTCCTGCCGGCCCGGGACCGGTTCGTGACGGCCACGTTCGACGAAGCGATCGAAGACTTCGGGAAGGTGATCGATCGGATCAACCAACGCTACAGCACGAGCTTCGTTCGATTCGAGCACACCGAGGAAAACGCGGCCCGGGTCATGGCCGAGATCGAAGAGGACTACCTCACGCGTGATCCTCCGGGAGAGCGTTTCGAGCGGATCGTCCCCCGGCCCTCGGAGCGCCGCCTTCGGCTCAAGGACGAGCTCCGCGAGCGGTACCGGCATCCCGCGCTGTCCGGGGCGCGGGCCCGGGCCGAGTCGCTGTACGCGCGGTTCGTCACCGGCTAGGCCCCCGGGAGGTGGCGCAGCGCCTCCTCCCACGTTGGCGGAAGCTCCTTCCCCCTGGCCCGCCAGCGCTGCGCATCGAACTTCTCCATGCTTTGCGGGAGCTCGACCACGGCCCGTGCGTGCGGGAGCGTGCGGATGAAGCTCCTCAAGTCCTTCTCGCTCTCCCAGGCCGACATGGTCCAGAACCGTCGGAGCGGCTTGGCCGTCATGGAGTAGCCGACCAGGCCTCGCGGCCCATCGGCGAGCTGGCGGCGTACGGCCAGGGTGAGCCGCACGAACCTGGGAAGCCTCCACAAGGACTTCAGGAGGAAGTACGTGACGAGAGCGAGGTACTCGCGGTCCGCCTCCAGCTCGATGAACACGAGCCACGGCGCGCCCCCGCCGACCTCGATCTCCCGCCGTCCCCCTGCCACCGCCTTCCTCTCAGTCCACCGCCGCCCGGATCTTCTCGATCGCGATGGGGTTCTCCAGGCTCGAAAGGTCACCGGGGTCCTCGCCCGCCACTGTGGCCCGGATGGCCCGGCGGAGGATCTTCGCGGAGCGGGTCCTCGGTAGCTCGTCGACGAACACGATCCGCGCCGGGGTGAAGGCCTTCCCCAGGTGGGCGGCGACGACCTGCTTGAGCTCGGCGCCCAGGGTGTCGTCCGTGGCGCTGCCGGGCTTGGTCACCACAAAGCACCAGATGGTCTCGCCCTTGACCTCGTGGGGAACGCCGACAGCGGCGGACTCGGCCACCGCGGGGTGATCGACGAGTGCGGATTCCACCTCCGCCGGGCCGACCCGCTTTCCGGCGACCTTGATGGTGTCGTCGGAGCGCCCGTGGAGGAACCAGAAGCCGTCCTCGTCGATCGAGGCCCAGTCGCCGTGGACCCACACGTCCGGGAACCGCGACCAGTAGGTCTCGAGGTAGCGGTCGGGGTCGCGCCAGATCCCTCGGGTCATGGCGGGCCACGGCTTGGTGCACACGAGCTCGCCGACCTCGCCCCGGGGCACCGGTGTCCCGTCGGGGCCCCATACCTCCACGGCCATCCCCAGGGCGGGCCCTCGCAACGTGCACGGCTTCAGGTCCGTGATCGGGAGCGGGGACAGAAAGCACGCGCCCACCTCCGTTCCTCCGGAGATGTTGATGATCGGGCACCGGCCCCCGCCGACCTTCTCGAACAGCCACAGGTACGGTTCGGGATTCCAGGGCTCGCCGGTCGAGCCGATGATGCGGAGCGAGGAAAGGTCGTGCTTTTCGACCCACTCGTCACCGGCCGGGATGAGCGCCCGGATCAGGGTGGGGGAGACGCCGAGGGTCGTGATCCCGTGTCGTTCGACGATGGACCAGATGCGGTCGGGCTCGGGATGGTTGGGCGCACCTTCGTAGAGGAAGACCGCGGCGCCGAGCGCGCCGGCGCCCACGATCTCCCACGGGCCCATGATCCACCCCAGGTCCGTGACCCAGAAGAGGATCTCGCCCCGGTGGAGGTCCGTCTGGTACGCGACCTCCTCCGCGATCTTCACCGTGAACCCCCCGTGGACATGGACCGAGCCTTTCGGCCGGCCGGTCGTCCCGCTCGTGTACGCGACGAACAGGGGATGCTCGGTGTCGAGCGGAACGGTCTCGAACCGGCCGGGCTGTCCTGCGCACAGCTCCTCCCAGTCAACGTCGCGCTCGCCGGACGGAACGTCGCCGCGGCCGAGGCGCCGCCACGTCACGACGTGCTTCACCGACGACACCTGGTCGGCCGCCGCATCGGCGACCTCCTTCATCCGTACCGCCTGGCCCCGCCGAAGGAACCCATCGGCCGTGAGGAGCACCTTGGCGTCGGCGTCGGCGAGCCGGGCCGCCACCGCATCGGGCGCGTACCCCGAAAAGATCGGGAGGTAGACCGCGCCGAGCTTCGCAGTGGCTAGGGTGGCGGCCACGGTCTCCGGAGCCATGGGCAAGAAGATGCCCACCGCATCGCCGCGGCCCACGCCCAGCGAGCGAAGCCCGGCGGCAAGCCGGTCGGCCATCTCCCGGAGCTCCACGTAGGTCACGCGCCGAACCGCCCCGTCCTCTCCCTCCCAGATGACCGCTACCGCGTCCGGTGTCCGCTCGGCCCACTTGTCCACGCAGTTGTGGGCGAGGTTGGTGGTGCCGCCGACGAACCACTTCGCCCAGGGGATCCCGTCGCTGGTGTCGAGGACCCGTTCCCACGGCGTGAAGAACTCGATGCCGAGATCCTCGACGACCGCGGCCCAGAACCACTCGATGTCCTCCCGCGACCGGCGGATCAGGTCCTCGTACGTCTCGATGCCGTGAGCCCGCATGAACCTGGTCACGTTGGCCCGCTCGAGGTAGTCGTGACTGGGGCGCCACACTGTCGGGGTCTGGGTCATCCCGGCGCCCCGTTCGTGCCTGTCGTCACCGCCTGGACCCGGTACCCGGTAACCTTGCTTCGATCATGACCGACCCTAAGCCTACGGCCGAAGCCACCCGGGCGGCGACGCCGGAGCGCTCGCTGACACCGAGGAGGGGACGTGGAGACGGAGGCGAGGGCCCCCCGTCTCGGCGGCGGTTCATCCTCCGACAGGTGGGGTTCGCCGTGGCCGGCACGCTGGCGGCGCTCCTGGCCGTGGGCGCGGTGGCCGGGATCTGGCTCGTCAAATACGTCGAGCAGAACGTCACTCGGGTCGACGCAGGCACGGGGCCGCCGCCCGCCCCGGGCAAGCCCATGAACGTGCTGGTCCTGGGAAGCGACAGCCGGGCCCGACTGTCGGAGGAGGAGCAGGCCACCAAGGGCGGGCCCGAGGACGTGGAGGGGGAGAGGTCGGACACGATCATCCTCGCCCACTTCGACCCGGCGAGGAACAAGGCTGTCCTGGTGCACTTCCCAAGAGATCTCAGGGTGGAGATCCCCGGGCACGGCGAGGGCAAGATCAACGAGGCCTTTCACTTGGGTGGGCCGCGGCTCATGGTTCGGACCATCCAGCGGTTCACGGGCCTGGACATCCACCACTACCTCGAGGTGGACTTCGTCGGTTTCGAGCGGCTGGTGAACGCCCTGGGCCGTGTGCGTATCTGCGTGGACCGCCCGATGTTCGACGAGCTCGCGGAGCTCCGCATCCCCAAGGCGGGGTGCTACCGGTTCGACGGGGACACGGCCCTGGCGTTCGTGCGGGCCCGTCACGTCGAGGGGGACATCATCCCCGACTTCGCGCGCATCGCCCGCCAGCAGCAGTTCATCCGGGCCCTCCTCAACAGGCTGCTCTCCGTGAATTCCCTGGTTCGCCTGCCCAGCCTGGTCCGGTTGGCCACCGAGAACGTCACCACGGACAAGGGGCTTTCCGGAGCCGAGATCCTGTTCCTGGGGGGAAAGCTCCGGGAGCTGGCTCAGCTTGATCCCACCGGTGCGAGGACCGTGGACCTACGGGTCGTGCCATCTGTGCCCCGGGACATCGACGGCGTCTCATACGTCATCGCGGAGCAACCCGAGACACGGAACCTCTTCCGAGCCCTCGATCTCGGGAGGCCCCTCAGAGGGCTGGGGATCGTGCAGGCCCTCACCGACGTCTCCCCGGGCGTGATCGAGGTGTGGGTGCTCGACGCGGGCGCGCCGGAAGCTGCCGCGGAGGCGGAAAGCCGATTGCGCCGGGCGGGCTTCATCGTTCTGGGGATCCGCCAGGCCCCGCGTGCCCTCGACGAGAACGCGATACTCTTCCGCGCCCGCGCTGAGAACCGGGCCCAGACCTTGTCGGGATACTTCCCCGATCTGCCGCAGCGCGAGGCCCGGGCCAGACTGCTCGCCGGCGCCGATGTGGCCCTCGTGATCGCCCCCGATAAGAAGGGGCCGTCGTCGTGAAAGCGTTGGTCCTCTCGGGTGGAGAGGGAACCCGGCTCCGGCCGATCACCCACACGAGCTCGAAGCAGCTCATCCCGGTGGCCAATAAGCCCATCCTCTTCTACGGCCTCGAGTCCATCGCCGCGGCCGGTATCCGCAAGGTGGGGATGGTCGTCGGATCCACGGCCAAGGAGATCGAGACAGCGGTCGGGGACGGCTCGGCGTGGGGTCTCGAAGTCACGTACATCCGTCAGGAGGCTCCGCTGGGTCTGGCGCATGCGGTGCTGGTCTCCCGCGAGTTCCTCGGAGACGACGACTTCGTGATGTACCTCGGTGACAACGTGCTCCTCGAGGGCATCACCCGCTTCGTGGAGGAGTTCGACCGCCACAGGCCCAACGCGCAGATCTTCCTGGCTGCGGTGCCGGAGCCCGAGCGATTCGGCGTGGCGGTCCTCGAGGAAGACCGGGTCGTTCGCCTCGTCGAGAAGCCGAAGGAGCGCATCTCCGACCTGGCGCTGGTCGGTGTCTACCTCTTCGATACGAGCGTCCACGAGGCCGTGGCTTCCGTCCGGCCCTCTTGGCGAGGGGAGCTCGAGATCACCGACTCCATCCAGTACCTCATCGACCAGGGTCGCGCCGTGCGCGCTGAGATGGTGAGCGGATGGTGGAAGGACACCGGAAGGCTCGAGGACCTCCTCGAGGCGAACCGGATGATGCTCTCGGTTCTCGAGTCCCGCGTCGATGGGGACGTCGACGAATCGTCTCGCCTCGTGGGCCAGGTTGTGGTGGAGCGAGGGGCCAAGGTGACGCGGTCGGTCGTCCGGGGGCCGGCAATCGTTGGCGAGGACTCCATCGTGGAGGACTCGGTGATTGGCCCGAACGCCTCCATCTACTTCGGCTGCCGCATCGAGGGCAGCCAGGTCGAGGACTCGATCGTGATGGAGCGATGCCGGGTCGAGGACGTCCGCGGGATGGCCCAGTCGCTCCTCGGCAAGGACGTCGAGGTCCGCAGGGGTAAGGAACGCCCGGCCATGTACCGGCTGATGCTCGGCGACCAGAGCCAGGTCGAGGTGTTCTAGACTCGGCCGAGCAACCCGAGGAAGGACCACCGGTGGCAGACGAGATCGACGGCGTCTGGGTGAAGGACCTCGCGGTCATCCCCGACGAGCGGGGACGATTGATGGAGATCCTCCGCGCCGACGAGGAGGGATTCGAGAAGTTCGGACAGGTCTACATCAGCACGACCTATCCGGGCGTGGTCAAGGCCTGGCACCTTCACAAGGTCCAGGACGACAACTTCTGCTGCGTGAAGGGCATGGTGAAGCTGGTGCTGTACGACGCGCGAGACGACTCCCCGACGAAGGGCACGTTGACCGAGTACTTCATCGGAGATCACAACGCGAGGCTGATCCGGGTTCCCGCGGGCGTCTATCACGGGTGGAAGTGCATCTCCGAGGACGAGTCGATCGTGGTGAACATCCCCACCGAGCCCTACAACCGCGAGGCCCCGGACGAGTACCGGGCGGCGTGGAACACCCCCGACATCCCCTACGGCTGGGACGTCGCCTTCAAGTGACCGAGCGCCACGTGCTCGTCACCGGGGGGGCGGGATTCATCGGCTCTCACCTGGTCGATCGCCTTCTGGAGGAACCGGGCACGCGAGTGACGGTCCTCGACCGGCTGTCCACCGGCGGGAGCCGGGCGAACCTCGAGGAGCATGAAGAGGACCCGCGATTCCGGCTCGTGGTGGGGGACATCCTCGACGCCGGCGCGGTGCGCGAGCTCGTCGAGACGGCCGACGCGGTGATCCATGCCGCCGCCGAGTCCCACGTGGACCGGAGCATCGCCGAGCCCAGGGAGTTTCTCACGGTCAACGTGATGGGGACACAGGCCGTGCTGGAGACGTGCCGGGATTCGGGAACGCGGATGCTGATGATCTCTACCGATGAGGTGTACGGAGCGGGCGATCCCGCCGGCGGGGTGTTCGACGAGGACCACGCCCTCGCGCCTCGCAGCCCGTACGCCGCGAGCAAGGCTGCGGCCGATCTGCTGTGCCAGGCGTACGTCGTTACCTACGGCGCGAACGTGACGGTGCTGAGGGGAACCAATGCCTACGGACCTCGGCAGATCGAACGGGTCGTCCCCACGTACACGATGGCGGCCCTCGAGGGCCGTCCGATCCCCGTGTACGGCCACGGAGAGCAACGCCGGGAGTTCCTCCATGTGCGGGACTGGGTCCGCGCCGCGCTCCTGGTGCTCGATCGCGGGGAACCCGGGATCGTCTACAACGTCGGCGCTGGACACGAGCTCTCCAACCTCGAGCTGGCCCGGACGATCTGCCGCCTGGCCGGGGCGCCCGAGTCACTGATCTCGTTCGTCCCGGACCGCCCGGGGCACGACTTCCGCTACGGGGTGACGTCCGACCGAGTCCAAGCCCTGGGCTGGCGTCCGCAGATCCCCTTCCAGGAGGGACTGGCCCGAACGATCGAGTGGTACCGGGATCATCTCGATTGGCTCCGTGGTGCACACGCCGGTCCCATCGTCACCCCGCCGCGCGAGGTGTCCCGGTGAGGGGGTCCAGGGGGGAAGTCGCGGGGTCCCCGCGGATCGCAGCGAGCGTAGCGAGCGAGATCCGTGGGGTGCCAGCAGCCCCGCGAGGCGAAGCCGAGCGGAATAAGGCTGCTGCATTCCCCCTGGTCGAAGGACGCTGCCAAAGGCAGCGGACTGAGGAGAAGGGATGAGGGGGTCCAGGGGGAAAGTCGAGGAGCACGGATGAGGATCGTCGTCACCGGGGCCGGGGGTGGCGTGGGCCGCGCCCTCGTGGAGCACGCCGCGAACCACGACGTCATCGGCTTCGGGCACGACGAGCTTCCCGTCGAGGAACGAGAAGAGGTGCTCGCGAGCATCCGCGAGGCCAGACCCGATGTGGTCGTGCACCTCGGGGCGATGACGGCGGTGGACGCCTGCGAGGAACATCCCGACCTCGCGTTCGCCGTGAACGCGCACGGAACCGCCAACGTCGCCGACGCCGCCCGAGAATCCGGGGCGCTCATCGTGTACACGTCCACCGACTACGTGTTCGACGGTGAGAAGGAGGAACCGTACGTGGAGTCGGACCCGCCGAATCCCCTCTCCGCGTATGGGAAGAGCAAGCTGGCCGGAGAGGACGAGGTCCGCTTGCGGACGCCGGAGCATCTCGTCGTCCGAACGGGGTGGCTATTCGGGGCGGGTGACGACTTCTTCTCGAGATCCCTGGGACGACTGTCCGCGGGCGAGTCGGTAGGCGGGATCGTGGACCGCACCGGGACCCCGACCTACGTACCGCACCTGGTCGACGGACTCGTGGCTCTCCTATCCTCCGGCCTGCGCGGGGTCGTGCACCTCGCCGGGCCCGAGCCGACCACGTGGTTCGACCTGCTCGCTCGGGCTCGCGACCTCGGCGGCCTTCGGGGCGAGCTCACCGAGCAGAAGTCGGACGATCTGGCGCTTCCGGCGCGCCGGCCTCGCAACTCCGCCCTGGCCAGTGAGATCGTTCCCGTCTCCGGGGTGACTTCCCTGCCGAGCCTCGACGAGGCCCTCCGGGCGATGCTGCAGCGGGTCCGATGAACACCGAAACGGAGCTCCTGGTCCGGACGAGCGAGCCGCCCCGCCTACGGGTCGGGCGGCGCCTCCGGGAGCTCTTCCATCACCGGGAAGTGCTGGTCAACCTGATCCGCAAGGAGACCAAGGTCAAGTACAAGTCGTCGGTCCTCGGCGTGGCCTGGTCGATGCTGAACCCCGTCCTGTACCTGGCCGTCTTCTATGTGGTGTTCACGTTCTTCCTCAGGAGCGGGATCTCGAACTTCGTGGTGTATCTGCTCGCCGGCATCGTGCCCTGGACCCTCTTCGCCACGGGGCTCCAGGGGGCCACCGGATCGGTGGTGGCGAACGGTCCGTTGGTGACGAAGGTGGCCTTCCCTCGGGAGATCCTTCCGCTTTCGGCGATCGGTGCCGCGGTCGTGAACTTCGGCTACCAGTCGCTCGTCCTGGTCGCCGCGCTGCTCGTGTTCACGTACCCGTTCCTGGGGCCGGCGCTGGTGTTGGTTCCGCTTGCCCTGGTCGTCCTGCTCCTGTTCCTCACCGCCGTGGGCCTGTCGACGTCGGCGTTCAACGTCCGGTACCGCGATACCCACCATCTCGTGGACCTGGCGCTCCTGGCTTGGTTCTGGGTGACGCCCATCGTGTATCAGGGCCCAAAGGTCGTGGCGGAGAACCTGGGGGCCCGGGCCCTCCAGCTGTACCTGCTGAACCCCCTGGCCAACGTGGTCCTGGCGTTCCAGCGCGCGCTCTACGGCGGTTCCTCTGCGGAAGCCTTGTCCGAGCTGCCCGACCCCGGGATCGCCTGGTACGCCGGGCGACTCGGGGCGCTCGGCGCTGTCTCCATCCTGTTGCTCTACGTCACGTGGCGGGCCTTCTACCGGATGTCGGGCGACTTCGCGGAGGAGCTCTAGGTGGCGGCCGCGCCGGCCATATCCATCGACGCCGTATCCAAGCGATTCCGGCTCTACCACGAGCGCGCGTCGAGCCTGAAGGAGCGGGTGCTTCGGTTGCGCCGGACGCGCGCCGAGGAGTTCTGGGCCCTGCGCGACGTTGCCTTCGACGTGGGGGAGGGGGAGACCGTTGGATTGATCGGCGCCAACGGATCGGGGAAGACCACGCTCCTCAAGATCATCGGCGGCATCCTCCGGCCAACCGCCGGGCGGGTGACCACCCGGGGCCGGATCGCCGCACTCCTCGAGCTCGGCGCGGGCTTCCATCCCGAGCTCACCGGCCGAGAGAACGTGTACCTCAACGCGTCGATCCTGGGCCTCTCCAAGAGGGAAACCGACCGTCGCTTCGACGACATCGTGGGATTCGCCGAGCTCGAGCCATTCATCGACAACCAGGTGAAGCACTACTCCTCGGGGATGTTCGTCCGCCTCGGGTTCGCCGTGGCCGTGCACGTGGACCCGGAGATCCTGCTCGTGGACGAGGTGCTGGCCGTTGGGGACGAGGCGTTCCAGCGCAAGTGCATCGCTCGGGTGCGCCGGTTCCAGGAAGAGGGACGGACCATCGTCCTCGTCACGCACGCCGTGGAGCGGGTCCGGGAGATATGCGACCGGGCGGTGATGCTCGACGGAGGTCGAATCCGGGCCTCCGGTGATGTCCGGGACGTCCTTCGCGAGTTCCGGGTGGTGCTCCTCCAGGAGCGAGCCCCGTTCGTCCGGGGGGAGGCAACGCAGGACATCGAGGTCCTGGGGGTGGCTCTCCTCGACTCGGAGGGCAGGCCGGTCAAGAGGGTCCGCCCGGCGAAGCCCCTTTCGATCCAGGTCGACCTCAAGGCCAACCGGCCCGTCGACGATCCAGTGGTCTCGGCGGCGCTGTACGACGCCCGTGATCGGCTCGCGTACAAGGTCGGGACGGACTGGTTGGAGCACGCGCTGGGAAGAGTGGAGGGCACGCTCCGGGTGACCTTCGAGCTGGCAACCATGCCCTTCGTGAGCGGGCGGTACCACCTCACCGTCGGTGTGCACTCCCGAGGGCTGGATAAGGTGTACGACTGGCACGACCAGCGGTACGCGTTCGACGTGGACGACAGCGCGGGGATCGAGGGACAGGTATGGGTCCCGGCCAAGCTGCGCGTGGAGGAGCTGTGAGGGGGTCCGGGGGGAAGCAGCCCCGCGGAGCGAAGCGGAGCGGATCAGGCTGCTGCATTCCCCCGGCCGAAGGACGCTGCCGAAGGCACCGGACTGAGGAGAGTGAATAGGGTGAGCAGGGTGCTCGTGGTCTCGTCCTACCCGCCGCGGCACTGCGGCATCGGGAGGTACGCCCGGGCCCACGTGGAGCGGCTTCGTGTGGAGGGCCATCAGGTCACCGTGATCTCGCCCCCCGACGGCGATGGTGACGTGCAGGTGCCCTTCTTCGGCGGCCGTCCCTTCCTGGCCGCTGCCAGACTGGGCCGCCGGTTCGACCGGATCGTGGTCCATTTCCAGCCCGCGCTCTACTACCGTCCCCGGGCGCCGCTTTCCAAGATCGCGACCTCAAAAGCGCTGCTGTGGCTATGTCTCCGGCGGCGCCGGACGGAGATTCTCATTCACGAAGCCGACCAACCACGCTGGTGGCGGCCCGACGAGGTCCTGCTGGCCGCGGCGTTTCGGGCCGCGCCGGTCCTGCTGTTCCATACGCGGTCCGAACGGGAGGCGCTGGAGCGGCAGTACCGGGTGCGGGTTCGGGCACGCCTCATCCGCCACGTGGACGGGGTGGTGCTCCGAGGGGCGTTCACGCGGGAGGACGCACGGCGACGCCTGGGGATCCCCCAACGCGAGGTGGTGTTCGTCTCGCCGGGCTTCCTCCAGCCCCACAAGGCCCACCAGCGGGCGGTCGACGCGTTCCGGGCCGTGGGGACCGGCCGTCTGTACGTCGTGGGGTCGGTGCGCGACGCGACTCCTGAGAACCTGGCCTATGCGGCGAGCCTGCGCCTGCTGGCCGGTACCACTCCCGGGTTCGAGCTCGTCGATCGGTTCGTCGATGACGAGGAGTTCGACGCGTGGATCGCCGCCGCCGACGCGGTAGTCCTTCCGTACCGGCGGTCGTGGTCGTCGGGGGCGCTCGCCCGGGCCCAGGCCATCGGGACCCCCGCCGTTGTGTCGGCCATTGGGGGGCTGCCCGAGCAGGCTTCCGAGCGTGACGTCGTGGTGCGGGACGACCGGGCGCTGGCCCGTGCCCTCCGCACCATCGCCCGGCGCGCCGAAGGGGTCCAGGGAGGGGCCGATCGCCGCGAGGTGGCGCCGTGAGCAGGGTCGAGAGGGACGAGGCCCATGAGCCCCATGAGGTCCACGCGACCCATGATCCCCATGAGCCACAAGAGCGTCACGAGCTGCCGGAGCGCACGGCGCTGGATTTCGACTACCGGCCGCACAGCCACGCGCCACCCCGAACGAGGAGGGCCAAGCTCATGTTGATCGGCGTGATCGTGCTGTCCGTGGCACTGGCCGCCGCGGCGCAACTCACCTTGAAGTACGGCATGACGAGGGTCGGAGCGATCCGCATCACCGACCTCCAGGAGCCGCTCCAGACCGTGCTCCGAGTGGCCCGGCAGCCCGCGGTGTGGGGTGGGCTCATCCTCTTCGGTGTGTCCGCCGTCTTCTGGCTGATCGTGCTGTCGCGGGTGTCGCTCTCGTTCGCCTATCCGTTCGCCGCCCTGACCTACGTGCTGATCCTGCTCTTCGACCGGTTCATCCTGAAGACGGAGGTCCCGGGCCTCCGCTGGGCCGGCGTGTTCCTGATCATCTCGGGCATCGTGTTCATCTCCAGGACCCCCCACGCGTAGATGGAGAGAAGCGATCTCGCCGTCGTGGTGGTGAACCACAACTCGGGGGACTTCCTCCCCCAGTGCGTGGCGTCCGTGTACCTTGCCGCGGGGGACCTGGCGCTCGAGATCGTGGTGGTGGACAACGCGTCGCGGGACGGCAGCGCGGGTCGTCTCGCGGCGGAGCACCCGGCCGTCCGGATCCTCGAGAATCCGGTGAACCGAGGGTTCGCTGCGGCGGCCAACCAGGGGGTCCGGGAGACCGCGGCCCCCTACGCCTTGCTGCTGAACCCCGACGCCGAGATCAGCGGCGGGACCTTGGCTGCGCTCCTGAAGGTCGCCGGGGAGCGCCCTCGTGCCGGTGCCATCGGGCTCCTGGTCCGCAACCCCGATGGCACGGTGCAGCCCTCGGCCCGAAAGGTGCCCGGACTCCTCGAGTCGATGGGCCACGCGTTCCTGGGGCCGGTCCTCCCCAACAACCCATTCACGCGCTCATACACCATGGCCGGATGGGACCGGGCCACCGAACGGGAGGTGGAGTGGATCTCCGGGTCCGCCATGCTGCTGCGGCGGGAAGCGTACGACGATGTCGGCGGGTTCGACGAGAGGTACTTCATGTACGTCGAGGACGTGGACCTGTGCACCCGGCTGCGGAAAGCGGGCTGGACGGTGCTGTTCTCACCCGAGGTCGAGGTGGTCCACGAGATCGGGGTGTCCTCCCGGACCATGCCGAGGCGCATGGCCGTGGAGCACTCCCGGAGCATCTACCGGTACTTCGACCGCCACGTTGCCCGAGGCCCCCTGGTCCTCCTCAAGCCGCTGGTTCGGCTGGCGCTATGGCTGCGGACTTGGCTGGCCGTTCGGGCGCGGGCCCACGCGCGGGGGAGTGGCACGTGAAGGCCGTGGTTCTGGTGGGCGGCGAGGGCACCCGCCTCCGCCCGCTCACCGAGACGGTCCCCAAGCCGCTCATCCCCTTCATGAACCGGCCCTTCCTCCACCACGTCCTCGACCACCTCGCCAGGTACGACGTCGAGGAGGCGGTCCTCTCGTCCCCGTACCTGGAGCGGGAGTTCCAGTCGTTCCTCGATGAGCGGAGCGGACTCCCCCGGATCACCTGGATCACCGAGCCGGAGCCCCTGGGTACCTGTGGGGCCGTGGTGGGCGCTCGAGGCTTGCTGGACGGGACGTTCCTGGTGCTGAACGGGGACGTGCTCACCGATCTCGACCTGTCGGCCCTGGTGGCCTTCCACCACGAGCAGGAGGCCGTGGCCACGATCGCCCTGGCGCCGGTGCAGGACGCCAGGCCATACGGCCTGGTGGACCGGGAGGAAGGTGGCAGGGTCCTGGCTTTCCGAGAGAAGCCCCCCGACCCGGTCCCCGGGACGATCAACGCGGGGACGTACGTGCTCGAGCCGGGGGCGCTCGACGACGTCCCCGAGGGTGTGGCGGTTTCCATCGAGCGCGAGACCTTCCCTGGGCTCATCGCTCGAGGGGAACGCGTGTACTCCTTGCTGTGGGAGGGGTACTGGCGCGATCTGGGGACGCCGGAGGCCTACCTCCAGGCCCACCTCGATGCTCTGGGGGGGCTGATCGGGGAAGCACCCTCGGGCGCCCCCCTCCTCGGCGAGGGGGCCAGCGTGCATCCGGACGCGCTCGTGGGACCGCTCGTGGTGCTCGGGCCGGGGGTGAGCGTGGGCGCAGGGGCACGCATCGACCGATCCGTTCTTCACCGAGGTTCGCGGGTCGGGGAGGGCGCCGTCGTCGAGGACTCCATCCTCGGCCCGGAGAGCGAGGTGGGGCCGGGAGTGAAGGTACGGGACTCGGTGCTCGCGGACCGGACCAAGGTCATGACGCACTAGCCCCTCGCCGGCCACCCCCGTCAGTCCCGGAGGCGTCGCCCGGAATCCTTCTTTTCCCTGCTCAACCCCTGGACACGACAAACCGATGTGCTAGCGTGAGGCCCCCCATGCGACGCCGAATCGCCCTCGTCCTCTCGCTGTGCGCCGGGCTCGTCCTTCTTCCGGGGACGGCCGGGGCCGGCACGACGTTCACCTTCTACGGCTCGGGCTGGGGGCACGGGATCGGCCTCAGCCAGTGGGGGGCCCAGGGACTGGCCACCAAGGGGTGGGGTCCCGCCCAGATCGTGCGCCACTACTATCGGGGGACCAGCGTCGCTCAGCGGACTCCGCCCGCCAGGCGTTTCCGGATCGGCCTCATCCAATACGACGGTGAGGTGACACTGCGGGCCGAGAGCGGGTCGTTCCGGCTGGAGCTGTCGAGCGGTCGAGTGCTTTCCCGGGTCCGTGAGGACGGCGTGCGCAAGATCCAGATCCGACGCTTGGCCGACGGTCGTGACGTGTACCGGATCAGGAGCGCCACGGGCAAGCTCCTGGCCTCGGGAGGCAGTCCCACCAACCACCTGCTCGCCCTGCGGAACGCTGGCGCCGTCGTCCGAGTCGTGGATAGCCATTGGCCGCACATGGTCGGCCGAGGATCGCTCCAGTTCAACATCGTGGGGCGAGCGAGCGCCCACCTGCTGGCCATCGTGCCACCGGAGGAGTACCTGTTTGGTCTGGCCGAGGTGCCCTCTTCGTGGGACGCTGACGCCCTGCAGGCGCAGGCCATCGCGGCTCGCTCGTACGCGTGGGAGAAGATCGCCCGGCTGGGGCAGAAGCGCTCGGGCTGCAACTGCGGGCTGTTCGCCACCACCGTGGACCAGTACTACGTCGGCTGGGACAAGGAGGTCGCCACCATGGGCGACCGCTGGGTGGCCGCGGTGCAGGGAAGCTCCCGCAGGGTGGCTCAGCACGACGGTGCGACGATCCAGGCCTACTACTCGTCCGCGAGCGGCGGGCATACGGAGAACAACGAGGTCGTGTGGGGAGGGACCGCGAAGTCCTATCTCCGTGGAGTATGCGACCCGGCCGAGTACGACGTCACCTCGGCCAGCGAGAGCACCCTCGTCCTCGAACGCTGGTCGGCGGCATTCGGCGACTCGGCGCTCTCGTCGAGGCTCGGCCTGGGGATCGGCACCGTGCGCGACTTCCGGAACTTCGTCCTCGGGGTGTCGGGCCGGGTGAAGACGGTCACCGTCGTAGGATCGAACGGCTCCGCGGTCGTCACGGGCTGGACCATCCGGGGGCGACTGGGGCTGCGCGACACCCGGTTCTGGGTCAACAGCAACCACAACATCACGGGCCGGCTCCGGCGAGCGTACGACAATCTGTCGTGCAAGCCGGGAATCGCCGCGGGTTCACAGCGGAGCATCAACGGGGGACGTTTCCAGGCCTTCGCCAACGGGCGCCTCTACCTCCACTCGGCCAAGGACGTCGTGACGTGGATCCGAGGGGCGATCCTGACGAAGTACGTGGCCAAGGGGGCGCACCGCGGAGTGCTCGACCTTCCATACCGGTGGCGGACCATCGACGACGGGCGCGGCCGGCGGGCCTGGTTCGACAACGGCCAGATCCTGTGGAAGACCAGCCGGGCCGAAGCGTTCGAAATCCACGGCCCCGTCCTCGCTCACTATCTGGCCACCGGAAGCTTCTCCCTCTACGGATACCCCATCAGCGACGTCCAGGCACCGGACGCCCTGACCCGGCAGTCCGACTTCCAGAACGGGACCGAGCTCCGCTCGATCGTCTGCACCCGGCCGGACACCGCCAGCGCCTGGAGCTGCAGCTAGGCGCGTTCTGGCTACCCGGCGCTGGGCTCCGGCGCGTTGGTGGTCCCCCTGAACCGCTTGATGAAGCCCTGGACCGCCAGCACCGTCGTGTCGGCGTCAGTCACCCTGGGGCACTCCTGGAGCTTGGTCCACGCCGTCAGCGCGAGGCTCGTGCCCTCCGGGAGCTCCGGGTACGGCGCCATGATCACCTTCTCCTGGCCCTGGGCCAGTCCCGCCAAGGCGTCGCGAACGTTCGCGGGGATGGCGCCCTTGCCCTCGGCCCGGTAGTAGATGATCACGTACGCGTGCTCGAGATTGTGCACCGCGAGCGGCTCGGGCACGAGCTCCTGGTACACGTGGACGCTCGACGGGAGCGTGGTGGGGGAATGAGGGCCCGAGGTCGCCGGCGTGGTGCCGTACTCGGGCGCGGAGCTCCCCTGCTGGAGGTGGCCCCGTCCTTCGCTGGGGAGGTTCTGGATCTGGCCACACCCGAGGGCTTCAGCGGCGGCATCTGCGCGCTCGAGGAGCCGGCGATCCTGGTAGAAGCGGTACCCGACGAAGCCGGTGGCCCCTGCGAGCAGGGCTACCACCACCGCCCATCGGCCGGTCCGAGCGAGGAGGCGACGGCGGCGAGCCGCGCGGACGATCCGCTCCCGCTCCCGCCGGGCAGCTTCCTTCCGCTCCTGACGAGCCCGAGGGGTCGGGGGGGCGGCCGGGACCTCTTGGATCCTGCGCTTGCGCTTCTTCTTCTTGGCCATGAACGAGGGTGGCGGGCAACGAGGTCTAACTATAGACGACGGTTCACGGGAGGCGGACGACGATGGTAGCCGGGCTCCTGGCTGCCGCGTACGTCGTGCTTCTGGTCGGTGGCGGGATCGGGCTGGTCGCGGCGCTGGCGGGATCGGTCACCTCGGCCCCGCTCGTGGCGGCGGCCGTGGGGGCCCTATGGATGTGCGCGGTGGTGACCGCGGGGTTGGCGACCCACGCGTTCCTGCGACGCCGGTGGTGGTGGGGCCTGGCGTTGCTGGCTGCGTGGCCGGTCTCGGTGCCGGCCTACGTGTGGCTGCTTCGCAGGGAGTCCGAGCCCGGGTCAGGCGAACCGGACGTGACCTGACGGATCGAGAGGGGGGCGCGGCGGAGGCTCGCTCGGAGGGGCGGTCCCGCACGCCACGGATCCCATCGCCACCCACTCCGGCCCCAGCCCCAGTGCCTCGGCGGCCTCCTCCTTGCAGAACAAGCTGGATGAGATCCAGCACGAGGCGTATCCCTGAGCGTGGAGCGCCAGCATGAAGTTCTGGACGCTGGCCCCCGTGGCGAGGAGGAACATGTCTCGCTCGGCTTCCTGCCGGCGAGGGTCCGGATAGTTGTCCGCGGCCTCGAGAGAAAGGAACGGGATCGCGATGACGGGCGCCTCGCCCAGGAGCGCGTCCGACCGGGCCACCCGCCGGGCGATGGTCGTCTCGGGGACGACGTCGTTCTCCAGGTCCCTCCGCCACGCGGCCGCCATCGCCCCCAAGAGGCGGCGGCGGGCGGGCCCTCGCTCGAGGACGATCCACATCCACGGACGGGTCCGGTGCCGGGAGCCGTGGGGGACCGGAGCGGTCAACGCGGCCGCCGCCGCCTCGAGGAGCACCTCTCGGGGAACGTCGCCCTGCCCGAACTCCCGGATGGTCCGGCGGGTCGAGATGGACTGGAGGGGGGACCATCGGAACAGGTCCTCGGCGGAGGCCCGTACGAGGTTGCGGGCGGGGCCCGGGCCGGCCCCCTTAGGCGGGCGGAGCCCTCGGACCACCGCCGCCGCCACCCGATCGGCCTTCCCCATCACCAGTCCGGTGGCCGCGGCGACCTCGTCGGCCAGCGCGACCACGGTGACCTCAAGCAGGCGCCCGTGATGGTCGGGGGTGCCCCGCAGATCGATCAGGGGAGGGAGACCGGCGCAGCCGATGGCCACGTTCACCAGCCCTCTGCGCCAGGGGCGGCCAAACGTATCGGTGACCACCACCCCGACCTCTCGCCCGGTGCGCTCCCGAAGGCCCTTGTGGATGCGCTCGGCGGAGGCGTCGGGATCCTCCGGCAGCAGGGAGAGCTGCCCCTCTGCCACGTTCGAAGCGTCGACGCCGGCATTCGCGCACACGAAGCCGTGGGGGGTCTCCGCGATGACCAGGTTGCCGCGGCGAGCCACTACGCGGCGGGCCTCCCTGGCCACCCACTCGGCCTTCCGGTCCCCGTCGGGTACCAGGCGGCCCTCCGCCTTGGAGACGGCCTTCTGGGTCACGGCCACCACGTCGCCGTCGCGGAGGTCGAGGCCCTCACCGGCCAGGGCCCGCGCGATGAGAGCGACGAGGTCGTCGCCCTCGGTGACCTCGGGGATCCCTCGCACGGGCATGATCTCGACGCGCGACGAGCTCCCCTCGGTCACGAGATGAGCGCCAGGGTGGCGCGGGCGACACGTTCGGCGTCGTCGTCGTCGTCCATGATCGTGTCGGTCATACCGACACGCATGCCCAGCTCGTCCTGGATCCGTGGGACCAGCGAGCGGTCACGTTCGTCGATCAGGAAGGCGGAGACCAGCCCCCGGTACGCCGCGGCCGCGCCATAGGCCGACACCTCGAGGCCGGCCGCGGGCATCAGGCGGTCGGCCATCCCCCGCAGCGGGGCGCCGGCGACGATGGGAGTGATGCCCGCCGACCGGTCCCGCCGGGCCCGAACGGACTCGGCGATCCCGGGCACCGCCAGGATCGGAGCGATGCTGGCCACGGGGTTCGACGGGCAGACCAGGACGGCGTCCGCCTCGCCGATGGCCTCGACGGCGCCCGGCGCCGGCCGGGCGGCGGTCGCGCCCGCGTAGCCGATGCCCTTCACCTCGTCCGCTCCTCTCCGGGCGACCCAATACTCCTGGAAGTGGAGGTCGAGGGCGGTCCCCGAGGCGTCCACGGCCTGGATCCGGGTGGCCACGGGGTCGTCTGACATCGGAACGAGGCGGGCCCGCACCCCGAACGCCCGGCACAGGGCCTGGGTGGCGTGGGACAGGGTCCGACCTTCCGAGAGGAGGTGCCCGCGGAACAGGTGGGTGGCAAGATCGAGGTCGCCGAGGGCGAACCAGGCCTCCCCACCGATCCTTCCGAGCTCGTCGCGGGCCCGGAACGTCTCGTCGGCCCGGCCCCATCCGCGCTCGGGGTCGGCCACTCCGGCCAGCCAGTACAGCACCGAGTCGAGGTCCGGCGAGATATGCAGGCCGTGCAGGCGGAGGTCGTCCCCGGTGTTGACGAGAACGGTGACGTCATCGGGGGGCACCACGCGGACCAGTCCTCGGAGGAACTTCCCGGCGCCGACCCCGCCGGCCAGGGCCACCACCCGCATGGCCGAAGCCTACGTCAGAACCGTGGACGGGTAGCATCCCTCTGTGCACGCGCCGATCCTCTCGAACACCCAGCTCGCGGAACTGCTGGCAGTGGCGTCGGAGCGGGAGGAGGGGCACCGGGCCCGGTCGCTGCGGCGAGCCGCTTGGTACGCGCTCTCGTGGGACGACGAAGCCGCGGAGCTCGCCCAGCGGGGCCAACTCACCGACCTGCGGGCGGTGGGACCCTGGGTGGCGGCTCGGATCGAGGCGCTGCTCGAGGCTCCGCAGGAGCCGCCCGATCCCCCCGCCCTCCGCCGGGGCTTCCTCTCCATGGCGGAAGCTCGCCGGATCGTCGCCGAGCGCCCACAGCTGCGGGCCGAGCTGCGGGGCGACCTCCAGATGCACACCACGTACAGTGACGGGCGGGCGTCGCTCTCCGAGATGGTCGGGGCCGCGGAAGGGCATGGCCACTCCTATGTCGCCGTCACCGATCACTCGAAGGGCCTCCGGATCGCCCGGGGGATGGACGAGGCGGGGTTCGCCCGGCAGGACCGGGAGATCGTCGAGCTGAACGCGGACCTCGAGTCGCGGGGTGCGGCGATCCGCGCCCTGCGGGCCATCGAGGTGAACCTCTCGCCTGAGGGGGAGCCCGACATGGACCCGTCATGGCTGGGGGGCAGGGAGCTCGTCCTCGGCGCCTTTCACTCGAAGCTTCGCGAGACGGACGACCAGACGGAGCGGTACCTGGCCGCCCTCCGTGGTGGGGCCATCGACGTGCTGGCGCACCCGCGAGGACGAAAGTTCAACCAGCGCCTCGGGCTCCGAGCCGATTGGCCCAGGGTCGTGGCCGCTGCCGCGGTGGCTGGCGTGGCCGTCGAGGCCGATGCGTACCCGGACAGGCAGGACCTCGACGTCGACCTCGTCGGTCTGGCCCGTGACGCCGGGGCGTGGGTCTCCGTTGGGACCGACGCCCAC
Source organism: Actinomycetota bacterium (assembly GCA_036001425.1). Taxonomy (GTDB): domain Bacteria; phylum Actinomycetota; class UBA4738; order UBA4738; family CALAEC01; genus DASYVD01. Next base: position 3,016 of record DASYUI010000015.1, on the reverse strand, counting down.
CGCCTCGACGAGCTCCGGTTCGTGGAGATCGGTGTGGCCACGGTGATGCTCGCGGGCGTCTCACCTGAGCGCGTGCTGAACTTCCTGTCGCGGGAGGATCTGCTCGCGTGGGTCGCGGCCCGCCGATCCTCGCCGCTGGAAGCTCGCTCCCGAGCCGACGGTTTGGCGTAGGCTGAAGCGCCGTGATCACTGAGCACGCGATCCCGCGGGCGCTCACGCGTGCAGCCGCCGGCAAGTCTCTCTCCCTCGACGAGGCGACGGCCCTCCTGGCGGCGCGGGGCCCGTTGCTCGAGGACCTGCTTCGCGTAGCCTCGGCGCTCGGCGACCTCGGCCATGGGCGCACCATCACCTACTCGCGGAAGGTTTTCGTGCCGCTCACCATGCTGTGCCGCGACCACTGCCACTACTGCACGTTCGCCAAGCCGCCGGCCCGACTGGAGAAGCCGTTCCTCACTCCGGAGGACGTCGTGGCGATCGCCGACGCCGGGCGAAGGGCGGGATGCAAGGAGGCCCTGTTCACCCTGGGCGACAAGCCGGAGGACCGCTACCCGGTCGCGCGGGAGTGGCTGGCGGAACGCGGCTATCACTCGACCCTCGACTACGTGCGAGCGATGTCGATCCGGGTCATCGAGGACACCGGGCTGCTCCCACACCTGAACCCCGGGGTGATGTCGTGGGAGGACATGGCGCGGCTGAAACACGTTTCCGCCTCCATGGGGCTCATGCTCGAGCACGCCACGCCGCGGCTCATGGAGAAGGGGATGCCTCACCACGGCTCGCCCGATAAGGATCCCTCGGTCCGCCTGCGGACCATCGAGGACGCCGGGCGCCTGTCGATCCCATTCACGACCGGGATCCTGGTCGGCATCGGGGAGACCCTCCGCGAGCGCGCCGCGTCGCTCTTCGCCATCCGGGAGCTCCACCGGAAGTACCGCCACGTGCAGGAGGTCATCGTCCAAAACTTCAAGGCGAAGCCGCGCACGGCGATGCACCGCCACCCGGAGCCCGAAGAAGAGGAGTTCCTCGCGGCGGTAGCCACCGCCCGGATCATCTTGGGGCCGCGCGTGAACGTGCAGGCGCCACCGAACCTGTCCGACCCGAACTATCCGCGCCTCCTCGACGCCGGCATCAACGACTGGGGCGGCGTGTCGCCGGTGACGCCCGACCACGTGAACCCGGAGGCGCCGTGGCCGAAGCTCGACGAGCTCCGCCGGCGCACCGAGGAGAAGGGGTTCGAGCTCCGCGAGCGGTTGTGCGTGTACCCGGAGTACGCGATGCGCCCCGACCCCTGGCTCGCCGGCAAGATGCAGAAGCCGGTGACCGTGCTCATGGGGGATGACGGTCTTGCTCGAGACGGCCAGCGCCCGGAGCCGATCGCGTGGCAGGACCCTGACGTCCACTGGAAGCCGAGGCTCATCCCGCTCACCTTCGCCAAGCGCGACGGCGATGGCCTCCGCCCGGACACGCTCGACGTCTACGGCGACTGGGACGCCATCGAGGTGGAGGCCACCCGAGCCTGGTCGCGGCGGAAGGTCGATCCGGCTCGGCTCGATGCGGCCGTCAGGTCAGGGCTGTACAAGGCCGAGGCGGGCCGGCCCGACGACATCACCGAGGACGAGGCCCTGGCGCTGTTTCAGGCGGAGGGCGATGACCTCGAGGCCCTGTGCCGGGTGGCCGACGAGCTCCGCCGGGAAGCGGTCGGCGACGAGGTCACCTACGTGGTCAACCGCAATATCAACTTCACGAACGTCTGCTACACGGGGTGCCGGTTCTGCGCCTTCGCCCAGCGGGAGGTCGATCCGGAGTCCTACACGCTCACCCTCGCCGAGGTCGCCGACCGGGCCGCGGAGGCCTGGGCGTACGGGGCCACCGAGGTGTGCATGCAGGGCGGGCTCCACCCCAGCCTCCCGGGGGAGTTCTACTTCCAGCTCCTGGACGCTATCAAGGCCCGGGTCCCCGGCATCCACCTCCACGCGTTCAGTCCAATGGAGGTGCTGAACGGATCGGCGCGACTCGGGATGTCCTTCCGCGAGTTCCTCCAAGAGTGCAAAGACCGAGGGCTCGGCACGATCCCGGGGACCGCCGCGGAGATCCTCGACGACGAGGTGCGGTGGGTCCTGACCAAGGGGAAGCTCCCCGCCGACACATGGGAAGAGGTGGTCAAGACGGCGCACTCCCTGGGGATCCGGTCCTCGTCGACCATCATGTACGGCCACGTCGACGCCCCTCCGCATTGGGTGGCGCATCTTCGGAGGCTGGCTCGGATCCAGGACGAGACCGGCGGCTTCACGGAGTTCGTGCCGCTGCCCTTCGTTCACCAGAACGCGCCGATCTACCTGGCAGGAAAGGCTCGGCCCGGCCCGACGTTCGACGACAACCGTCGGATGCATGCGGTGGCACGCATCCTCCTGTACGGACGCATCCCAAACGTGCAGGTGTCGTGGGTGAAGATGGGGGTCGACGCGTGCAGGCTCATCCTCGAAGGCGGAGCCAACGACTTTGGCGGGACGTTGATGGAGGAGACGATCTCTCGGATGGCGGGCGCGGAGTGGGGGATCCGCAAGGAACCGTGGGAGTTCGAAGAAGCGATCAGCGCGATCGGTCGCATCCCCGCGGAACGAACCACCACGTACGGACGCGTCGTCCGCGAGGACGGTCGTGTCGTGTCGTCGAACTGACGGCGCGCCGCGACGAAATCGCGCGAAAAAAGTTTTCCACAACGCTCGATTTCCTTTTTGAAAAAAGTCATCATCAAGACTGGACAAAGGTGGTGCCCTCGTTTCAGAATTACACAATTGTGATTCGGGGGTGGGCGAGAGTGCACCACTACATGCCATGGCAGGAGCGAGCAAGGTGCCGAGAGTTCGATCCGGAGGTCTTCTTCCCCGAGAAGGGAGGTTCCTCGCGCGAGGCGAAACGTATCTGCGCGGAGTGCGAGGTTCGGATCGAGTGCCTCAACTACGCGCTGCGCCGCGACGAACGGTACGGCGTGTGGGGTGGCATGAGCGAGCGGGAG
>DASYUI010000014.1:0-15620 GCA_036001425.1 Actinomycetota bacterium | reverse complement strand
ATACCGCGGGGCGCCGGGGGGTTAACCCCCGGGGCGCCCGCCTATACTGCGCCCCGTGCGCGTCCTGGTGACCGAACCGCTGGCCCAGCCGGGTCTCGACCTGCTCCGCGAGGACCACGATGTCGACGTGCGCCCCGAGCTGGCATCGGCTGGTCTCGCGGAAGCCATCGAGCCGTACCACGCCCTCGTGGTGCGGTCGCAGACCAAGGTGGATGCCCGGGCGATCGATGCGGGCAGCAACTTGAAGGTCATCGGTCGGGCCGGAATCGGCCTGGACAACGTGGATGTGGAGGCCGCCACCCGGCGGGGAGTGATGGTGGTGAACGCTCCCCAGTCCAACGTCATCTCGGCCGCCGAGCACACGATGGCTCTGCTCCTGTCCGTGGCGCGCCGAATCCCTCGCGCAGACGCCGCCCTGCGGGCCGGCTCGTGGGAGCGGGAGCGGTTCCAGGGCATCGAGCTTCATGGGAAGACCCTCGGGGTGGTCGGGCTGGGCAGGGTGGGGACCATGGTGGCCCAGCGGGCGCTGGCTTTCGGCATGAGGCTCATCGCCTACGACCCGTACGTCTCGCGCGAACGGGCCCGGCAGATCGGCGTCGAGCTCATGCCGGACCTCGGCGCGCTCCTGGTGCAGGCCGACTTCGTCACCGTTCACCTGCCGAAGACCCCGGAAACGGTGGGGCTCATCGGGGAGCGTGAGCTGTCCCTGATGAAGGAAGGGGCGCTCCTCGTGAACACGGCCCGGGGTGGGATCGTCGACGAGGGCGCGCTCGTGCGGGCGCTCCGCGAGGGGAAGCTGGCCGGGGCAGGAGTGGATGTGTTCGAGGGCGAGCCGGTCACCGAGCATCCGCTCTTCGAGTTGGACGGCGCGGTTGTCACCCCACACCTGGGCGCGGTGACCCGCGAGGCGCAGGACAAGGCCGGAGTGGCCATCGCCGAGATGGTTCGCCTGGCGCTGCGTGGTGAGTTCGTTCCCTACGCGGTCAACGTCCCGACCGCCGAGGTGGCCGAACAGATCCGCCCCTTCCTCCCGCTGGCCGAGCGCCTGGGGCGGGTCCTGACCGGATTGGCTGAGGGGGCCGTCCGCTCGGTGGAGGCCGAGTACCGGGGGCGGATCGCCGAGCACGACACCGGTGTGCTCACGCTGGCGGCCCTGAAGGGTGCGCTATCGGCGGTGGTGGAGGAGCCGGTCTCCTACGTCAACGCCTCGATGATCGCTCGGGAGCGTGGGCTTCGGATATCGGAGCGGAGGTCGCCCTCATCGGAGGACTACGTGAACCTCGTGCTCCTGCGAGGCGATACCGACCAGGGTGACGTCACCGTAGGAGGGACGCTCGTGGGGAAGCGCGACGCGGAGCGCTTGGTTCGCGTGTACGACTTCGACATCGACATGTCCCCCGCCAAGCACATGGCCTTCTTCCTGTACGAGGATCGGCCGGGTGTGATCGGCAGGGTGGGAACCATCCTCGGGGACGCGGGCATCAACGTCGCCGGTATGGAGGTCGGTCGCAAGGAGGCCGGGGGCCTTGCGCTCATGTGCCTCACCGTGGACAGCCCGATCCCTCCGGACGTCCTGAGCCGGGTGGTTGAAGCGGTCGGGATGAAGAGCGCCCGCTCGATCGTCCTCGACTGAGTGAGGATCAGACGGCGTTCAGCTCGTAGCGGTCGACACCCTCGATCAGGATCGGCCGACCGCCGAACTCGGGCTGCGGCCGTGAGTGATAAGTGACCTCCACCGTGGCCGTCATGCGAACGAGCGTTCCGCTCTCCGGATCGAGCCACGCCGTTTGGTCGATCTTCATCGACCCGGTGCCGGGCAGGGGTCGACCGCCCTGGATGGTCAGGTCCTTCGTTCCGTGCACCACCGCGACCCTCACCCCGCCGACGTCCTCGTACCGAAGAAGTTCCGAATACGTGTCCCCGTGGAGGAGGTCCCCGCCCACGCGGACCCGGAGCGTGTCCGTCCACGTGTCACCGGGAACCACCGGATGGCCGGCCAGGTCGGGGGCGAGGCCAGTCGCCGCCGGTAGGAAGGCCTGTCGGAGTCCCGGGAAGAAGAGAGTGCCGCCCCCGATGTTCGTCCCGTCCGTTCGCAGCTCGATCCGGGCGCGCGTGCTGGGAGGCTTGGTAATCGGGTGGTCGTTCACCACGAAGTTCGAAAGGTCCAGGATGGCGCGGAGCTTTGCTCGGTTTCCGTCGAGGGACCTGGTACGCAGGGTCAGGATCCCCTCGAAGTCGCCGTAGAGCTCGAGGTCGAGGGGGGCGTAGTTGGATCGCCACTCCAAGGTGGCGGCCACCCGAGAGACGGTGGCGCCCTCCGGCGGGAAGACCAGCCTGAGGGTCGCCGGATCCGGTCGCCGGGTCTGGACGAACCACCAGCCACCGGCGACTGCGGCCACCAGGACCAGTGCCAAAGCCGCCACCCCCGCCGGGCGGAGGTTCACCCTGCCCGGCCACCGTGCCGGGCCATCGCCGGAAGTGGCCGGGCCTGGGGCGACCACGAAAGGGGCTGGGGCTCCTGACTTTTCGCGCGCCGGTAGCCTTGGGCGGCGGACCCTCAGCGCGGTTAGGGGATGCGTTCGTGTCCGCGTCGCTTCGGACGGCGCGAACGCGAACTCGCCCGCGCCGGAAGGATCTTGCTGGGTCTCGCCGGCAGGGACTCTTTCGTGCTGGGTGGTCACGGCCTCTCCGGCCGTCCCCGGGCCCTGCCCGGACGCGGGTGGTCGGGCGCCGGTCGAAGACGATGGGGGCGGAACGGCCGCCGTGCGTGATGGCTCCTCGACAGGGAGTCTCGGGCGCACGGGCGGAGGTGGCGGCGGGGCCTGGCGCACGGGCGGAGGCGGCGGCGGGGCCTGGCGCACGGGCGGAGGTGGGGGCGGGGCCTGGCGCACGGGCGGAGGTGGGGGCGGGGATGGCGCCCGCCGCGGAAGCGGTGGAGGCGGCGTGGGCCCCGGCCGCATCGGCGGCTGCGGCTGCTCGGCCGGCTGCCGGAGGGCCGGCTTCCGGGTGGGCTGCGATCCTGACTGCTGGCCGGCCTCCGGCGGCTGAGGTCGCCACTGCCGCGGCGGCGGCTGGTTCGAGGGTGGCCCCGGCGGCTGCGGCACCGCTCGGCCCGGCGGAGGCGTCGGAGCGTCCGCTTGGCGGCGAGGAATGGGAGGCTCCTTGCGACGTGGCGACGGAGGCTGTGCCGCGTCGGCGCTTCGGCCGGGCGGGGGAGGCGCGGGCGAGCCCACGGGGCGCTCAGCCTCGTGCGGCACGTCGGGTGTGGATGTCAGGGCGGTACCTCCTGCCGTCGCTTCCTGTGTGTATCGGCGGCTCCCGAGGGGTGCCTTGAGACCGAACCGCCCGGGCCTATGGCCGCCGATGGTCGCGGCGGCGGGTGAGCGGGTACCCTTTGGGCAGCCGCTCAAGGAGGGGAAGGGATGCCGATCCAGCCTGTCGACAAGATCTGGATGGACGGGAAGCTCGTCGACTGGGAAGACGCAAAGGTCCACGTCCTGACCCATGCCCTGCACTACGGGAGCGGCGTGTTCGAGGGGATCCGGGCGTACGAGACTTCCCGGGGGGCGGCGGTATTCCGTCTCACCGACCACCTGCGCCGGCTCTTCCGGTCGGCGCACGTCTATATGATCGAGATACCATTTAGCCTTGAGCAGTTGGTCGAGGCGGCCAAGGAGACCGTTCGGGTGAACGGTCTCTCTTCTTGTTACATCAGGCCGCTGGTCTATCACGGGTACGGCGAGATGGGTCTGAACCCCCTCTATGCCCCGGTGAACGTGTGCATCGCGGTTTGGGCCTGGGGCGCCTATCTTGGAGAGGAGGCCATCGACAACGGGGCCCGGGTGAAGATCTCCACGTGGCGTCGGCCGGACCCCAACGTCCTGCCCACCGGGGCCAAGGCTACGGGCCTGTACATCAACTCCGGCCTGGCCAAGGTCGAGGCCATCCGGGGGGGCTACGACGACGCGATCATGCTGGCCCCCGACGGTACGGTGGCCGAGGGCACCGGGGAGAACTTCTTCCTCGTCCGAGACGGCGTCATCTACACCCCTCCGGAGTCCTCCGCCATCCTCCCGGGCATCACCCGCGACTCGGTGATCCGGATCGCCCGGGACTTGGGGTACGAGGTCGTCGTGCGGAAGATCGTTCGGAGTGACATCTATATGGCGGACGAGGCGTTCTTCTCAGGCACGGCCGCCGAAGTGGTGCCCCTGCGAGAAGTCGACGACCGTTTGATCGGCCCGGGAGGGCGGGGGCCCATCACCAAGGAGCTCCAGCAGACCTTCTACGCCGCGGTGAAGGGCGATCTCCCCGAGTACGGCGAGTGGCTGGAGTACGTCGAGTAGCCCGGCGGCATCGGTGAAGCTCGTCCGGTTCCGGCACGACGTCCGGATCAGGACTGGGGTCCTCGAAGGGGACGCGATCCGGGTGCTCTCCGGTACCTTCTTCGAGAACCCGGTCCCCACGGGGGGAGAGATTGGCGTGGCCGAGGTCCGCCTGTTGTCTCCCGTGATCCCGTCGAAGGTCGTGGCCGTGGGAAGGAACTATGTGGCGCACGCCCGGGAGCTCGGGAACGAGGTTCCGGAGGAGCCGCTCATCTTCCTCAAGCCCTCCACGTCCGTGATCGGGCCGGGCGACCCCATTCCCCTGCCCCCGGAGTCGAGGCGCGTGGATCACGAGGCCGAGCTGGCCGTAGTGATCGGCCGCGTATGCCGCCGGGTCACCGAGGAGGATGCGCCCAAGTTCATCCTGGGTTACACGTGCGGGAACGACGTTACCGCCAGGGACCTCCAGGAGAAAGATGGCCAGTGGACCCGGGCCAAGGGCTTCGACGGATTCTGTCCCCTGGGCCCGTGGGTGGAGACCGAGCTCGATCCCTCGAACATCCAGGTGGCATGCCGCGTCAACGGCGAGGTCCGCCAGTCGGCCCGGACCAGCGCCATGGCCTTCCCTCCGAGCGTGCTGGTGTCGCACATCTCGGGGGTGATGACGCTCCTCCCGGGAGACGTCATCCTGACGGGAACGCCGTCTGGAATCGGCCCGCTCTCGGAGGGAGACGAGGTCGAGGTGGACGTGGAAGGGATCGGGGTGCTGGCCAACACGGCGGTGAGCGGTGGCTGAAGATCGCCCGGTGCGGGTTCGCTTCGCGCCCGCCCCCACGGGCTACCTGCACGTGGGGGGCGCGAGAACCGCACTGTACAACTGGCTATTCGCCCGCCATCACGGCGGCGTGTTCATCCTGCGGATCGAGGACACCGACCGGGAGCGTTCCACCGATGAGTCGGTGCAGGGAATCCAGTACGTTTTGCGGTGGCTCGATCTCGACTGGGACGAGGGCCCCGCTGTAGGCGGCCCCTATGGACCGTACCGGCAGACCGAGCGGCTGGACCTGTACCGGCGGATCACCGAGGAACTCGCTGGGCGGAACAGCGCCTACCCCTGCTACTGCACACCGGCGGAGCTGGAGCAGCGGCGGAAGCAGGCCATGGCGCGAGGGGAGCCTCCCGGCTACGACGGGAGGTGCCGGAACCTCTCCGACGACGAGCGCCGGGCCTTCGAGGCGGAAGGTCGCCCCAAGGCATGGCGGTTCGCCGCGCCCGGGCGCGACATCACCGTCCCCGACCTCGTCCACGGGGAGGCGACCTTCCCCGCCTCCGACATCAAGGACTTCGTCATCCTCCGGAGCGACGGCACCCCGACCTACCTCCTGGCCGCGGCGGTCGACGACTGGAAGATGGAGGTCACGCACGTGCTCAGGGGCGAGGACCTCCACTCTTCGACCCCTCGGCAGGTCCTGATCATGGAGGCGTTGGGCGTCGAACGAGTACCGCAGTACGCGCACCTTCCGCTCCTCTTGGGCCCGGACCGGGCCCCGCTCTCGAAGCGCCACGGCTCGGTGTCTGTGGAGTGGTTCCGGGAGCAGGGCTTCCTCCCGGAGGCCCTGGTCAACTACCTGGCGTTGCTGGGATGGTCCTACGACGATCACACGGAGCTCTTCACTCGCGACCAGCTGGTTGAGTACTTCGACCTGGCCAGGGTGGCCCGGAACCCCGCCGTGTTCGATCCGGAGAAGCTCGAATGGATGAACGGGCACTACATCCGGGAAGCCGTCGACGAGCCGCTGGCGGAGCGCATCCACGAGGTGCTCGGGCGGGCGGGGGTCGACTCCGACCTGGAGACCGTTCGCCTGGCGGTGCCCGTGGTGAAGGAGCGCATGAAGACGCTCTCCGAGGCGGTGGGGCTACTCCGGTTCCTGTTCCAGGAAGTCGAACCGGACGAGAAAGCCCGGGCGCTCATCGAGAAGGCCGGCCCGAAGCATTTCCGACTGGCGGCGGAACGGCTCTCGGCCCTGTCCGAGTGGACCAGTGAGGAGATCCACCAGGCGCTCGACGGGCTGGCGGAGGAGCTCGGGCTCAGCCGGACCAAGGCCTGGCAGCCGGTGCGCGCCGTCGTCACCGGCAGCACGGTGTCGCCGCCGCTTCCCGAGTCCATCGCCCTGCTCGGGCGGGAGCGCACCGTGGCCAGGCTCGAGGCCGCGGCCGCCTAAGGCAGCGCCGTGCCCATCGCGTACACGCCGGACCTTCCCGCGGGGGCGGAACTGGTCATCGTGGGAGGAGGGATCGCGGGGGCGTCCACAGCGTTCCACGCCGCCCGAGCCGGGCTGCGGCCCGTCATCCTGGAGCGGCGCCCCGCGGTCTGCACGTTCACCACGGCCGTGGCGGCCGGGGGGTTCCGCCTCCAGCTCGACGACGAGGAGGAGCTTCGGCTCATCTCCGAGTCCGTCGACCTGTTCCTGCACTTCGAGGAGGCCACCGGGCAGCGGGAGCACGGGCCCGATGTCCGACAACAGGGCTACCTGTGGGCCACCACCGAGAAGGAGCGGGCCGAGGTTCAGCGCCGGCTGGTGCAGGACCAGCGACGCTGGGGACTCACGGACGTCGAGCTCCTGGAGGGCGACGAGGCTCGACGACGGTTCCCGTTCCTGGGACCGGAGGTCATCCAGGCCAGATTCCGGCCGGGTGACGGCTTGCTCGACCCAATAGGCCTGACCCTCGGGCTGGCCGCGGCGTCCGGGGCCGCGGTGGTGCCCCGGTGCGAGGTGACCGGCCTCCGGGTGGAGGGGGACCGCGTCACCGCCGTGGAGACGTCGGTGGGGCGTTTGAGCACCGAAACCGCGGTGATCGCGGCTGGACCGTTCAGCGGCGTGGTGGCGGCCGGCGCCGGAGTGGACCTGCCGGTGACCACGGTCATCCGGCAGAAGCTGGTGATGCCGGAGGTGTCGGCCGTGCCACCCAAGGCCCCGATGACCATCGACGACGATACGGGCGTCCACTGGCGCCCGTCGCTCCGCGGTGCGTCTCTGCTCTTGACCGATCCGGCGACGCCTCCATCCGACCCGATGGAGGACGTCCCCACCGATGCCCGCTTCGCCTTCCGTCTGCTCGACCCCGAAAGCCCGGACTCGGCGGCCCGGGTGGTCCCGTTCTGGCGGGAGGTGTGGGAGCGGGGCAGCGCGCAGTGGATGCTCCAGGCCGGGCAGTACACCGAGACGCCGGACCGCAGGCCGCTCGTGGGTCGGACGGCCGTCGAGGGACTGTACGTCAACGCGGGCTACGCGGGCCGGGGGGTGATGGGCTCGCCGGCGGGCAGCCGGATCCTGGTGGACCTGATCACGGGGAAGATGTCCGGCGCCGAGAATCCCTACCGGCTGGACCGGTCGTTCCGAGAGCGGCCCCGGCTCGACCCGCTGTAGTCGCGGCTTCCCTCAGGATGCGCGCAACGGTCCTTCAGCCCGCCTGGCCCGCGCGAACGCCCAGGCGCCGGCGCCCACGAGCAAGGACGCCGCCACGATGTGGACCGGCGTCAGCAGCGCCACCGGCGCGGCCACCAGCACGATGGTCGCGCCCGTCCGGAGCTTCCCGCGGAAGAGAAAGACGGCTCCCACGATGCTCACCACACCGACAGCGAAGACGAGTATCAGCCAGATCAGCATCTCGTCCCCGATGACAGGCTCCCCCGTCTCGAAGACCTGGGGCGGGCAGCACACCTCGATGGCGGTCGGACCGCCGGCGTAAACGCCGAGCGCGAGGAGCGACATGAGGATGAGGAGCCCCGCTCCCAGCGTGAGGAACCCGGGCCCGACTCCATTCGCCGGCCGCGGGACGGCACCCGCCGGCCGGAACTCACGGGCCCATTCCTCTGCGAACGCGAGGACGTCCGGGCCGACGACCGACTCCACGCTCTTCCCGGCTGCCACCGCGTCCTGGAGGTGCTGTTCCAGCTCCTCCCGCATGCCCGCGACCGCGGAGCGCGGAACGCCGGTCGTTCGCCAGTATTCGACGCAGTCCTCAACCACCAGCGTGACCCTGTCCGGATTCGTCGTCATCATGGCTGACCTCCTTTGAGCACCCGGTCGACTCCCCGGGTGAACGCGGTCCACTCCTCACCCCATGCCTCGAGCGCCCTTCGACCGGTCGGCGTGACCCGGTAGTACTTCCGAGGAGGCCCGTCGCTGGATGCGACGGAGAATGACTCGATGAGGCGGAGGCGCTGCAACCTGCTCAGGAGGGGGTAGATGCTGCCCTCGCTCACCAGCTCGAGCCCCCGCTCCTCCAGCTTGCGAACCATCTCGTAGCCGTAGCAGGGCTCCTCGGCGATCAGGGCCAGGAGGCACATGTCGAGTACCCCCCGCAGGAGCTGGGAGCCTCGCTGCTCCGAGTCCACGCCTTGAACCATGCGCCGCAAGATACCACGCTGACCCTTGCGGCGCAAGATACTGTGATCTGGGATTTCGTGTGCTGGGAGACACGGGGTGCCGATGGGCGGAGGGCCCGGCAAATGACGAACGGCGCGGGCCTTTTGCCCGCGCCGTTCGTGACCTGCCTCTCTACCTGCTGTTCAGCCCTTGTTGGCCGGAGTGAAGTGGCCGAGGGCGACGATGCTCCGCCCGCTCAGCGTCGTCCAGCTGCACTCGGCGTCGTCGATGGCGTTCTGCTCAACCCCGTTGTTCTTCACGACCAAGTTCCCGTTGACCCACACGACCTTGGGAAGGAACATGCCGTTGCCGTCCACCAGGTGGATGCCGCCGTTCAGGACAACCACTTCGTGGTCCCCGTCGTCGCAATGGATGACCATCTCCCGCGAGGGGGTGAGGTCGGGGTCGGGATCCGCCCAGGCGACCGGAGCCCCCATCACTACGATGGCCACTGCGAGCGAGGCGATGCCAAAGAACCGGCGCAAGGTGTCTCCTCTCGATCCCACGCGTTCCCCCGGGATATCGGCCGTTCGGGTGATGTCCTTTAATCCTACCGGGCGAATACCCAGAGGTCAAATGGGTCATGGATACTTAGCCCGGCAGGGGGAGGGCCGCTCGGCTCCCTCGAGGCTACTTCCGGCCCAGCACGAACAGATCCACCCGGTAGTGCATCGCGCTCCGGTCGTGGAGCCGGATCGGCCACTCCAATGAGTCGATCTCGTCGATGAGCTCGAGCCCGTCGACCGCGGCGGGGTGATCCCCGCCGAGTAGCGAGCGCAGGACGTTCTCACTGCGGCCACGTCGCTCGTCGTACGGGGAGTGACCCCCCATCCACGCCTCGATCTGGGTGACCGATGGGTTCCAGTCGAACGGGGTGGCCACGAGCGCTCCGCCGCCCGAACGCACCACGTCCCGAAGGGACTTCAGGTGGTCGATCGGGCTCCCCACGGAGTCGATGAGGTTCAGGCTGACGGCGAGGTCGAACGTCTCGGGGTGAAACGGAAGGGCCTGGGCATCGGCGCACCAGAAGTCCACCCGATCGGCGCCTTCCGGGTGGAGCTCCGCAGTGCGCTCCTCGTACACCATCCCAACGCGGCGGAGCGGGTAGCGAACCAGTTCCGTGCGCAGGGCTTCGCTCGCCATCCGTAGCATGGCGATGTTCATGTCGATCCCGAGCACCAGCGCGTCGTCCGTTGCGGCGGCCAGCTCGAAGGTGCTGCGTCCCACCGAGCAACCGAGATCTGCCACCGGTCCGGCCGGCCTGATCCCCGCCTCCTCGAGCCGACCCAGACCGGCGCGCAGAAGCGATACGACCGTGGGAACGTCTCCCGAGGGCTCCTCCAGATCGAGGTCTCCGTAGTGGGTCCACCCGTAGGTGCTGAGGTGTTGACGGGTCGTGTCCAGGGTTGAGCCCGAGCCGGAGCACTCCGCGAGGAGCGCCATCATCCGCTCGGAGAGGTCGTCCCGGGCAAGCAGGGCCAGCGTCTGGTTCTGCACGAAGGTGCGCAGGTCGGCGAAGAGGATGGGGATCCCGTCCACGATGGGGTAGAGATGGCGGCACTCGTGGTTCTGGCACTCGAGGAGCCCCTCCAGGACGTCTCCGTCCCGCGTCCGAATCTCCTCGCGGATGCTCAGCGAACCGATTCGGCAGCTCGGGCAGATCGGGGAGAGGGCGTCGAGGTGGCGGGTCTTCACCTTGGGGGCCGGATCCTCAGCCGATCAGGACGGTGGCGACGCCCGGGCCGATGATCTTACCCGTCGGGGAGGGGATGGGCGCCACGCACGAAGCATGGTTTGTCATGTCGGTCAGGCGGGCGGCGGGCTTGTTGTTGATGAGGACGGTCGTGGAGCCCATCTGAACCACGCCCGGTCCCGCGGGGATGCACCCGGCCAGCATGCACTGCTGCGTTTGAGATCCCACGGTGGCGGCGGGTTTGTTGGAGATCATCACGTTGGTGGAGGTGTTCAGGAGGATCGGGAGCGGCATGGCGGGGTGGGGGATGGGCGCGGTGGCGGGGCCCACCGGGTGCCCGGGGTTGTGACAGTGCATCGGGACGTCCTGCATGACGTTGTCGTTCAAGACCGCTGCCGGCTGCCCCACTGCGTTGCTCCTCCTTTGAAGTGATGTTAGCGCCTGCCGGTAGCAGTGGCGACGGCCGCCCAGGGCAAGAATCGGGGCAACGCGAGTTGCCCGAACGGGCGCTCGTTCGACCCATCCTCGCGGTGCCGGCTCAAGCGGGGGCGGGCGGCGCAGCGGAGGAGCGTAGGCGCCGTGGTATCGTCGGGCCCGATCCTGCGAGGCTGCATGGAGAAACGCGAGCGGCGAGTTCACGACGCTGAGGCCAAGGCGGAGAGGCGATTGCGCCCCACTCGCGAGCGCGAACCGGCTCCGGGCGGCCCGTCGCGGGAAGTGCTTCGGCTTCAGAGGCTTGCCGGCAACAGCGCGGTGAACGTGCTGCTGCGGTCCCCCGCGCTGCAGCGGGACGGTGGGGGGGCACCGGCTCCGGCCGGCGAGAAGCCGAAGCAGTCAGGACTGACGGTCATCGTCGCGGACAAGGACATCGGCTCTTTCGTCGCGCTGAGCGCCGCATTTTCCGGCGTATCGTCGGGCGCGTCCGGGACCGGAAAGGTCCCGAACGAGGTCGTGATCACCAAGAAGGTGGACGAACTCTCCCCGGTGCTGATGCAGCGCTCGGCGAGCGGCCCGCCCTTCGCGAGCGTGGTCATCAACTTCCCCGGCCTGCCGTTCGTGATGAAGGAGGTCTACATCACGTCTTATTCGATCTCCTCCGGGCAGGAGCCGGTCGAGAGCATGATCTTCTCGGGCAAGGAGCCCGAGAAGGAGAAGTAGCCGGACTTCTCGTGGTCGTGACTGATCGGTGCGCGAACGACTCCCTGACGAAGCTGCCAGCTCCCAGCTCGGCCCTCTCGACCTAGCCTCTTCCCCGAATCCGACGCCGAAACTTGACGGTTGGTGGCGACCGCCGAAGAGACCGGTCTAGTACGCGGGCCGTAGAGGAAATCATCTTGACGGCAGGTCGTGGCGGCGTTACAAAGACGCCTCAATCCGATCGCAGGAGTGGGATTCTTGATCCGAGCGCGCTGCGCGGTGCCGGTGGGGGCGATGACCCCCTGCAGCATCCGATGTCCCGGGACCGGGGCCTCGGCGCGGCGCGGTCTCTCGTAACGCTCAGCCGCTACCTCCTGGGCCCCACGCCGCAACTCGCCGTTCTCATGTGACGTCGTTCTCTTGTGACGAAGGAGGGGCTGATGGCCGAGTACGCGAACCCCCAGGCGTTGGTCGAGACCGAATGGCTCGTGGATAACCTCGACGACCCGAACGTCCGGATCGTCGAGGTGGACGAGGACACCACCCTGTACGAGAAGGGCCACATCCGGAACGCAGTGGCCTGGAATTGGAACACCGACCTCCACCATCCGACGAACCGGGACTACGTCGACCAGGAGGGTCTGTCTGAGTTGCTGCGACGGGCGGGGGTCGGGCCCGACACCACCGTGGTGCTCTACGGCGGGAACAACAACTGGTTCGCCGCGTACGCGTATTGGGTCCTCCGCTACCTGGGGTTCGACCGGGTCAAGCTGCTCAACGGGGGGCGCAAGAAGTGGGAGCTGGAGAGCGCGGAGACGACGCAGGACGTCCCCACCTTCACCCCCACGGATATCCGTGTGACCGGCCCGGTGCGGCCCGAGATCCGAGCCCTGCGGGACGAGGTCATCTCCAGGGTCGAGGGCCGGGAGGGCCTGTTCGTGGACGTGCGCGCGCCCGAGGAGTACCGGGGCGAGAAGCTCGCTCCCGACCACCTCCCTCAGGAGCAGGCCCAGGTCCCCGGGCACATCCCGGGAGCTACCAACGTGCCCTGGGCCAAGGCGGCGAACGACGACGGCACCTTCAAGTCGGCCGAAGAGCTGGGCGAGCTGTACGACGCTGCCGGGGCGAGTCGGGAGCTCGACGTGATCGCCTACTGCAGGATCGGCGAGCGCTCGTCCCACACGTGGTTCGCCCTCCACGAGCTCCTGGGCCTCGAGCGCGTGAAGAACTACGACGGTTCGTGGACCGAGTACGGCTCCCTGGTGGGGGTCCCGGTCGAGCGCTAGGACCTCTAACCGCATGTGCATCGCGGTGCGCGTCTTGTGCGCCGCGCCGACCCCCGAGTCGCTGGCCGCGCTCAAGCGGGCGGCTGTCGGGGCGGAGTGGGAGGTGACGGGCGGCGCGACCTCGGGAGAGGAGGCATTGGCCCACGTCCGAACGTGGTTCCCTCACGTCCTGGTGTTCGACGCCAGCCTAGGAAGGGATCTGGGCAGGCGCGCCGCGGCGCTTCATCCTGGGATCCGAACCGTCTCGGTGGGCGACGCCGAGGCAGACCTGACGGTGGGATCGCTGGAGGAAGTTCGAAGCGCCGTGGCCAGGTCGCTGGGACGAGACGAGCCCGGCCCGCGGACGTGAGTGGGGTCAGAGGGGGGGCAGCGGTAAGCGCTGTCGGCCCGATAGCATCGCGCAGGCCGCCCATAGAGGCACTCTGAGAGCCGGGATCGGGAGGGAGACATGAGACGGACCTTCGTTGCAGTCACCGTCGCCCTGAGCGTCGTGGCCTCCGCCGCAGCGGCTGGCGCAGTCGTGATGCCACCGTTTCAGGTGGTGATGAGCGGCCTCGACAACCCGCGCGGACTCGCGTGGGGTCCCGAAGGCGCTCTCTATGTCGCCGAAGCGGGCCGTGGCGGTGAGCAGTTCTGCGGCCCGGGTCCAGAGGGGCGGCCGGCGTCAGCGGGCCTCACGGGCGCGGTCTCACGCCTGTGGCGCGGCGAGCAGGAGCGTGTGGCGACGGGCCTCCCGTCGCACGCCGCCGGCCCGGAGGGCGTCGCCGCGACCGGCCCACACGACATCGCGATGCTCGGCCCCGGCGAGGCGCGCGTCTCGATTGGTCTGGGCACGAACCCTGCGAACCGCGCGCTCTGGCTCTGCCCGATTGGCCCGCAGTTCGGCTGGCTTGCGCGGATGCCCGCCAGTGGGAACTGGCGCCTCGAGACGGACGTGGCGGCCTACGAGGCGGAGGCGAACCCGGACGGCGGCCTTCCCGACAGCAATCCGTACGGCCTGCTCGCCGAGCCTGGTTCGACCGTCGCCACGGACGCCGGAGGCAACTCGTTGCTGGGCATTCGGGCGAACGGATCGACCTCGACGCTCGCCGTGTTCCCCTCGCGCTCGACCGGGCGGGATACCGACTCCGTGCCGACGTCGGTGGCCGTCGGGCCCGACCGCGCCTACTACGTGGGGGAGCTGACGGGCTTCCCGTTCACACCGAGCTCGGCGAACGTCTGGCGCGTCGTCCCCGGACAGGCGCCGACAGTGTTCGAGCCGGGGTTCAGCGCGATCATCGACATCACGTTTGGCCCCGACGGGAGCCTGTACGTGCTCGAGTTCGCCACGGAGCCGTTCCTCAGTGGCCCGGGGGATCTGTGGCGCGTCTCACCGAACGGTACCCGGTCGCTCGTGGCCACGGGCTTCACCGCTCCGGGCTCGGTGGCGATCGGTCCGGACGGCGCCTTCTACGTCTCCAATTGCAGCATCTTCCCGGGCACCGGTCCGTTCCCTTGCAATGGCGAGGTGGTGCGCATCGAGGGCTGATTGGGGGAGCCGCGTCACGACCGAAAGGAGAGTTCATGTCAATGCGCAAGTTCGTTCGCGGAGGGCCCGTGTCGGTCGCCTTCATCCTGGTCGCAGCGGCCTTGATCGGCTACGCAGCGCAGCAGCGCCGCGTGCTGGCCGCCGATGCCGAGCAGCGGGTGATGATCTCAGAGCGGATGCAGCTGACGAGTCCGACCACCCAGGCGGGGACATGGGTTGGAGCCGGAGCGGTGAACGATGCTGGGTCCGGGACAGCGACCTTCACCGTGGTGCCACACGGCGACGACACGGGCCTCTTGACGGGTACGCATGTGCTCACCGGCTCGTCGGGAACGATCACGATCGAGACGAGTGCCTTCGTCCGGCCCTTCCCACCGCCCACGCCGCCGCGCGCCATGGCCGAGGGAACCTGGAAGATCGTTAGCGGCACTGGCGCGTACGCTGATCTCGAGGGCCGGGGCAAGGTCTACGCGACAGCGGACTTCACAACGGGAGAGATCACGATCGTCCGCGACGGCAGCGCCGGCTAGGAGAAGACGCCGGAGGGCTTAGCATTCCGGAGAAGGCCGCGGACGGAATCGGGACGGGAATCTCGCTCGATGGATGCCGGCCTCACTCCTCTGGCACGGCGATGTCGCGTGGCCTGACTGATCGATGCGCGAACCGCCCAGTGCCGATGGTCGTGGCACCTATCTCGCGGGGCCCTGTCAAACGAGGACCAGGTCGACGTCGGGCATGAGCGCGAAGTCACGGTCCTCTGAATAGAGTGGGAGATCATGGGCCACGGCGGTCGCGGCGATGAGCGCATCCACCACTCTCGGGTGCCTCCGTTTCCTGCGAGCGTCGGCCACGATCTCGGCGAAGCTGCGGGCGACGGGGTCGTCGACTGGGAGGGGGTTGAAGGTCCGCTCCACTCGAGCCAAGGTGCGAAGTCGCTGCGCTCGGATCTTCGGGCCAGGCGCCAGGAGCACCCCCATGTGGAGTTCGGCCAGCGTCATCACGGAGATCGCCGCCTCGTCGGGGAGCGGGGCAAGATCCAGTTCCTGTTCTTGACCGATGAAGACGGAGGTGTCGAGCAGGCCTTTCAAATCTCGTCCACGGTCCCGCCGAGAGCGGTGCGCACGTCTTCCTGAAATCCACGGTCCAATGGATCCTCGACGAGGATCGCGCCGAACTCGGAGCGGGGGACGAAGCGCCGGGCCTCGGAGATGGGAACCAGGT
>DASYUI010000013.1:0-17548 GCA_036001425.1 Actinomycetota bacterium | reverse complement strand
TGTGCGCCGGCCGTGCTCGCGCTGACGCCGAAGACGTGGTCACCCACCTCGAACTCGGTGACGGCCGGGCCGACTGCCTCGACCTCCCCCGCCAGCTCCGTGCCGGGGATCTTCCGCTTCGGTCGCAGAAGGCCGGTGAGGAAGCGGCTGATGAAGTACTCGGCGCTGCGAAGACCCGTATCCGTCCGGTTGACCGTCGTGGCGTGGACCCTGATGAGGACTTCGTCGTCCTTGGGTACCGGCCGGTCGACCTCTTCGAGCCGCAGAACTTCCGGAGGCCCGTACCTGTCGTGGACGACCGCTCTCATGCGGTCCGAGTTGTTCCAGGTCGCCATCTCCAGAGGACATCCTACGAGCCGGCCACGCGCTGTTGGATCGTAGCGATACATGCCCGGAACGCGGGGTTCGAATAGCGTCCTCTCTGGTCCAGACGGATGACGAGGTCGACGCCTCTGACTGAAGGAGTCTTGACTTCCTAAATTGGCCGCGATACCTTACCTGCCAAGGTATGAGCGGACGTCAGAAGCGAACGCAACACACGGGCCAAGAAGGCTGGGCCGCCCAGAGGGAGTTCTCCCGGGGAGCTCTAGAGCTCGCCGTTCTGGCTCTCATCCAGGGGAGACCCCGCTACGGCTATGACCTGCTGACGTCGCTCGGCGAAGCGACGGATGGGTTCCTGGCCGTCAAGGAGGGGACCGTGTACCCGGTGCTGCACCGCCTCGAAGACGCGGGGTACCTGTCGGCCTCGTGGGAGGCGGAAGGGCGCGGTGTTCCCCGGAAGTACTACGCCATCACGCCGGCCGGTAGCCGACGGCTCGCGGTGCTGCGCTCGGAGTGGGACCGGCTGGTAGCGGGTTTGGGACGGCTCCTGGAAGGGGGCGGGACGTGATCGATACCTACGTCAGGGACTTCAGTCGGTGGACGGCGGGCTCGCCCGAGCAACGGGACGCGGTGGTTCGAGAACTGCAGACCCACCTGCAGGAGGCGCAGGAGGCCGGACTGCTCGAGCAGACCTTGGAACGACTTGGCTCTCCGCGCGAAGCGGCCCGGGCCTTCTCCGAGGGCCACCTCGTGCGCCCGGCTCGCTTGCGGTGCAGGGTGCCTGCGGCGGTCGCGGACCTGCTGCCGCTCGCCGCGATTCTCTTTGCCGCCTACTGGCACCCCGACTGGCCGGGACCTGACCTCCACGACTTCACTCGCCTCGCCCTCATCGGGCTCGCCGTCCTGTGGTGGAACCTGGTGTTGCCCCTCGCTGAGTGGCGGACCGGAAGGACCCCAGGAAAGGGGATGTTCGGCCTCCGGGTGGTCTCCGATGACAGCACCGCGATCTCGCCCGGCCAGGCCTTTCTTCGACGGGTCCCCACCTTCGTGCGACGAGTCCGTGAGCGAATCGAGAATAGCTTCACGCCTGGGTTCGTTGATCCATAGGCCCAGAGGCTGACGCGGGAGGGCGAACGATGCGAATCGGAATCATCGGCGCCGGGAAGATCGGGGGTACGCTCGCGAAGCATTTCGTCCGGGTCGGGCACGAGGTCGCGGTGAGCAACTCTCGAGACCCCGAGACGCTGGAGGATCTAGTCGCGGAGCTGGGAGACAGAGCTCGGGCGGCCACGGCGACCGACGCCGCTCGGTTCGGGGAGGTGATGGTCGTTTCGGTTCCGTTCGGCCGGTACCGCGAGCTGCCGACCACCGGGTTCGAGGGGAAGGTCGTGATCGACACCAACAACTACTATCCGGGGCGCGACGGACACTTCGCGGACCTCGACTCGGATCGGTCGACCTCGAGTGAACTGCTCCAATCCCACCTGGTCGGGGCCCGCGTGGTGAAGGCCTTCAACGCTATCCACTGGGAGCACCTCCGTGACCTCGGCCGGCCGGCCGGGGATGCCCGTCGCGTCGGCATTCCGATCTCCGGCGACGACGGGGACGCCAAGCGCATCGTGGGGGAGCTGATCGATCAGATCGGATTCGACGCTGTGGACGCCGGGACCCTGGCCCAGGGCGGGAGGCTGCACCAGCCGGGAGCCGAGGTGTTCGGAGTAGATCTCTCCGCTGGAGCAGTACGGGAGCGCCTTGCCGGGTAGGGTGGCCCGGCCCGCTAGTCCGGGACAAGTCACGGGCCTCGTAGTGGCGCGCCTCGGCGTCCGGGGATACGCTGACTTGCACACTAGGTTTTGATCCCATGTCCCGCCCAGCGCTGCGGCCGCGGGCGGTGCTGGCGCCGCAGTCGACGCGCTCGAGGGCTTGGTCGGCATGGTGCGCGGCGCGCAGCTCGGCAACACCGTCGCGCCCTGAGGGTTGGACGGGCCCGTCGGCAATGGGCCGGAGAGAGGAGCAAGCATGGCCCGGATCCTCACCGTGGCGCCCGAGAAGGCCAAGGGGCTCCGTCGGCTTGCCGTGTGGCTCGTGCGGCGTCGGTACGGGTACGTCCCCGGGATCGCGCAGGTCCTACTTCCCGACCTTCGGGCCGCGATGGCGGTCGGTCGGCTGTATAACCACCTTCACATGCGGCCGTCATCGCCGCTCACCCGGGTGCAGCGAGAGATGCTGGCCACCGTGGTCAATGGCGCCATCGGCGGCGCTCCCTGACTGGGACTCCACGCGGCGGCCGTGCGCCGCCTCACCGGCGACGAGCACCTGACCCTCGAGTTCGCCACGACCTGGCGCCAATACGACCTCGATCCCAAGACGCGAGCGCTCCTCGACTACGCGCACAAGCTGACCGCCGAGCCGAGCATGATTCAGGACTCCGACCTCGAGTCGCTCCGGTCCGTCGGCTGGGGCGACCACGGGATCTACGAGGCGACCGCTCTCGTGGCGCTCTTCAATCTGACGGGACGCATGGAAGCTGCCTCGGGGCTGCCGCCCGATGAGGTCCCGCTTGGTTCGCGATTCGCGGAGGCCCGGGCCGAACCCACCAAGAGGCGGCGCAAGCCCTCGTAAGCCGAGTTCGCCCTCGAGGACAGGCCGTGTGCTTATGGTTCGTGTCCGCCCTCCGACACCATCTCAGTGGTTCTCACGTTTACAATCCGTCGGTCCAGCAGCCCGCTTCTCGGGGAAGGCTCGAACGGGCACCTTCCCGAGCGTAGCCCAGCGCCTCCTCCAAGCTCAGCGCTCGGCCGTCGGCCCACACCTTGGCGATCGTCTCTTCGCTCAGGAATCGGCGGGCCGTGTTCCGGGGATCCTCCGCCCCTTCCTCCTCCAGGATCGAGCCTGTATCCACCGTTTGTCGGGCTCCGGATGCCGCCCCGGCGAGGCGGACGGCGCGCTCAGGCATGCGTTCAGCTGCAGCCAGAACCGCCATCAAGTCCAGGATCTGGGCAAGGGCTGAGACGTCTCGCGTCTCGGAGAAGATCCGCAGCGCCTCCAGCGATGCCGCATCGGCCCCCTCGAGATCGCCTGAGACAACGAGGACCCGCGTCCGCTTGAGGAGGGTCAGCCCAACCTCGGGCGGTCCGCCGCCATCCGGCGGTCGCGGGTCTTCGATGGGTTTGGATGCCGAACCGATCTGCAAGCCCTCCTGAGGCCGACCGTCGAGAGTATGCTGCATCCTCGGGTCCAGCGGAGGGAAGGATGGATCTCAGCGGCAACCAAGGGGACCAGAGCGATGCCGCTGTCCGGAAGCAGTTCGCCCTGGCGCAGATTCAGCCCGACGAGAGGCTCGTCTCCCAGACCCTCGCCCTGGAGGGAATGCACGAGGCAAAGGTGGCGGTCTTCCTTATAGTCACGGACAAGCGCTTGGTGTGGATCCGGGACGAAGGTCCGATGGCCACGGTGGACCTGTGGTTCAAAGACACCGTCGCTTCTTATTTCTACGAGCCGACCCGGAAGTTGATCCTTGAAGCGGCTCCCGCTAGGAACGAGGAAGGATCTGGTCGGGATGCCACTCTGGGCGCCTTCGAACTGGCGCCTCTCGGCACGCCGGAAGAGATCGTGCGGATCGTGCAGTCACTCCTTCCGGAGGAGGCTCTGGAGACGCTCCCCGACCTGCGGGGGACCGGTACGCGCGCCAAGGCCGTGATCTTCCAGCGGCACGTGGCTCTCAGGGAGGACGGTAGAGGCGTGACCTTCAGGCTTTACCATGACCCCTTTGCCCGACGAGAGCAGTGGCGATGGAGCCACGACGACGGCGTCGATCCTTCCGACGTCGAGGCCCTGGTCGATACCGAGCTGGCCAAGCTGCAGGAAGAGATCGACCGGGAGCGAGGGGAGAGCGTCCCCTAGGAAGGCAGGGCTCCAGCCCCGTCTCGCGGAGGGACAGATGCTTAACGTCTTTGACTTCCTTGACACATTCCGTGAGGGACGGCCATAGTGTCTAGCCTCTTCTGAGAGGAGACAGACATGATCGAGCTGCTCTCCCCTGGCGGAACGCTGGAGATGGTAAGGGAGGCCCTCAACGAGGGGGCGGACTCCGTGTACGTGGGCCCGGTGGGGTGGAGCCGTCGCGAGGCACGCTACGAACTCCAACACCACGAGGTTCGCGAGGCGGTCCGGATGGCCCATGAAAAGGGAGCGAAGCTCCGGGTTGCCCTCAATGCCGACATCGAGCCAGGCGACCACCCTGACATGATGCGGAAGGTCGAGGCCTACGCCCAGTGGGGGGTGGACGGCTTCATCATGAAGACCCCCGAGGCCATGGCGACCGTTCATGACCGTTTCCCGGAGATCACCATCCACGCCAGCGTGGGGACGAATGTTCGCAACCGCCGCCGCATGGAGGAGGTCGCGGAGGCGGGGGCGAGCCAGTTCGTGGCCTCAACGGCCCTCAACACCTTCGATCGGATCGCGGGGCTGAAGAACACCGCCGACGAGGTGGGGGTGGGGGTGGAGCTACTCATCCACTCCAACCGCTGCGTGACCGGCGTGGGCGGCTGCCGGCTCTATGACTACTTCGGACCGTACTTCGAAGAGGAGATCGTCCACGACTCGGACGGCAGTCATCGCGTCAAATTGATCGGCAACCCGGACAAGGGAGGGGTCTGTTACCGGCCGTGCTTGGGAACACATATCCCCGAGATCGCGGAGCGGTTCCCCCGGCCCGTGCTGACCTACCTTGAGAAGAGCAACAACGAGGTCTATCAGCTCCTCGAGGACATCCCTGAATACATGTCCCTCGGGGTTACCACCCTGAAGATCCAGGGTCGGGAGTACCCCACCGAGGTCATCGCGGAGCTGACGCGACTGTATCGGAAGCTGATCGACCAGGTGAAGCAGGGACGGCCCGACATCGCCGGCGCCCGGGCGGACCTCGACAAGGTCCTCCCGGATCGGGATCGCACCCGAAACGCCAAGACTCAGGAGCTTCACGTGCGGCTCCTGAACCGGATGGGCGTGGAGTCCGAGTCTGGAAGCGGTGCCAAGGCCGGCAAGGTCTGCCACGCGTGCGGAGCTCGGGAGGAGGAGCTGCACCGGACTTCGGTGTCCCGTACCGACACCAGCGAATGGGACCCCGATAATGAGGAAACGGCGCTTCTCGTCAGCGAGCCAGAAGGTTAGAGCGAAGCACCGGTCGCCTTACCGGTTGCGGACCCCGGATGAGTGAGTCCGCGATGGCTTGCCGCGGACTTCGTGGGGCCATCACCGTGAACGGCGACGGCCCCGACGCCGTTCGGGACGCCACCGTAGAGCTCCTGGAAGCGCTGGTTGCCGAGAATGGGTGCCAAGTGAATGACATCGCCGCCGCGATCTTCACGGTCCCGGATGACCTGGCGGGCTCGAACCCCGCCGCCGCCGCCAGGGAGTACGGATGGGACCGGGTGCCGTTGCTCGCGGTGCGGGAGCACGGGGGCGACAGGCACGTCCCCCGGTGCCTCCGGATCTTGGTGCTATGGAACACATCTCGGGCTCAAACGGAGGTCCGGCACGCGTACCTCCGCGGTGCGGCGAGTCTCCGCCCGGATCTCGAGGCGGGGCCATGACTCGGTGGAGGAATACGTGATCATCGTGATGCGAGCGGATGCGACACAGGACAACCTCCGCACCGCGGTCGAGAGGGTCGAGTCGCTCGGCATCAGGGCCCACATCTCGAGAGATACGGAGCAGACCATCATCAGCGTGATAGGGGATCAGAGACTCGTCGATCCCCAAGCGATCGAGGCGCTCGATGGAGTCGACCGGGTGGTCCATGCTCTCCATCGCTTCAACCTGGCCAGCCGGGAATTCCACCCGCAAGACAGAGTGATCGAGCTGCCGGGCGGAGTCCGGCTGGGGAGCAGTGCCGTCGTGATGATGGCGGGCCCGTGCGCGGTGGAGAGTCGGGAGCAGCTCCAGGAAACCGCGGAAGCCGTGCGGGCCGCCGGCGTAAGGATCCTCCGGGCGGGCGCGTACAAACCTAGATCGTCGCCATATAGCTTTCAGGGCCTCGGCGAGAAGGGCCTGCTGATGCTCAGGGAGGTGGCCGACGACCTGGGGATGGCCGTGATCACAGAGGTGCTCACACCGGAGGACGTCTCCCTGGTAGCAGAGCACGCCGAGATGCTGCAAATCGGGACTCGCAACATGGCGAATTTCGGTCTGCTCCGGGCGGTGGGGAACACCAGCAGGCCGGTGCTCTTGAAGCGGGGCTGGGGGGCCACGCTGGAAGAGCTGTTGCTGGCGGCGGAGTACATCCTGGCGGAGGGAAACGAGCAGGTGGCCGTATGCGAGCGCGGCATCCGGACCTTCGAGACCTCGACCCGGTTCACCGTGGACATCAACGCGATCCCTGCGCTGAAGCAGATGTCGTCGCTCCCAGTGGTTGTCGATCCGAGCCACGGGACGGGACGGGCGGAGCTGGTGGCCCCGGTAGCCCGGGCCGGTGTGGCCGCCGGCGCCGACGGGCTTCTGGTGGAGGTCCACCCCAACCCATCCCAGGCGCTGTGCGACGGGGGCCAAGCGCTCACACCGGTGGGGTTCTCCCGGCTCATGAAAGAGGTCCAGCGGGTGGCCGGTGCGGTCGGCCGGGAAGTGTCGTGAGAGCGGGAGGGCTTCGGAGGACAGCGTGATGGTCGACGGGGGTCGCAGGGGAACCGCGCCCCTGTCGGCCGAGGTCCATCCGGCGGACGGTCCCATCGTCGGGGACTACCGGGTCCCCGGGGACAAGTCGATCTCGCACAGGGCCGCCCTGATCGCCGCTATGGCCGAGGGAACCAGTCGCATCCGCGGCTTCTCAACCGCCGGTGACTGCGGAGCCACGCTCGGGGTGCTGGCCGGTCTGGGTGTGGAGGTCGCCACGAAGAGCGACGAGGTCTCGATCCGGGGATCCGGGCGGTTTCTTCCGCCGGAGTCGCCGCTCGACTGTCGGCGCTCGGGCACCACCATGCGGCTGGCGGCAGGGCTGGTGGCCACCGCGCCCTTCCACTCGGTCCTGACCGGGGACCGGCAGCTGCTGAGCAGGCCGATGGATCGGGTGGCCCAGCCACTCCGGAGAATGGGAGCGCGCGTGGACCTGGCCCCCGGAGGAAGGCCCCCGATATCGATCGAGGGTGGCACCCTTACCGGGATCGAGTATCGCCTGCCCGTCGCCAGCGCCCAGGTGAAGTCCGCGGTCCTGCTGGCGGGCCTCCGGGCCTCCGGGCCAACGACCGTGGTCGAGATGGTTCGTACTCGGGACCACGCCGAACGGCTCCTGGCCTGGTCGGGCGTGCCGGTTCGCCGGCAACGGGCGGGGGGAGAGGTCCTGACGACCATCCAGCCCGCCGACCCCGCCCCCTTCGAGGTGATCGTCCCCGGAGACCTCTCCTCGGCCGCTCCCCTGATGGCGGCAGCCGCCATGGTACCCGGCTCCGACGTCACGGTCCGGGGAGTAGGACTCAACCCCACCAGGACAGGATTTCTGCGGGCCCTCCAGCGGATGGGCGCTTCGGTGGAGATATCGCCCTCGTCCGATGGGCCGGAGCCCCACGGCGATATCCGGGTCCGCCACGCCCCCCTTCGGGGGCTGCGGATCGAGCCCGAGGAGGTTCCATCGGTCATCGACGAGCTACCCCTCTTGGGGCTCCTGGGCACCCAGGCCGAGGGCTATACAGAGGTCAGAGGGGCTTCCGAATTACGGGTGAAAGAGAGCGATCGGATCGCGGGCTTGGTGACGGGGCTCCGGGCCGTGGGCGCAGACACCCAGGAGGCTGAGGATGGCTTCGCGGTCCGGGGGCCGACGCCTCTGCTGGGTGGGCGGTGCGACGCACGAGCGGACCACCGATTGGCCATGACCTTCGCCGTAGCCGGCCTGGTGGCCTCGGGACCCGTGATCGTCGAGGGAATTGGCTTCGTTGCCGACTCGTTCCCTGGGTTCTTCGAGACGCTGGAGCGGCTGCGGTGACCGGAAGATTCGCCCTCATTGGGGACCCCGTGGACCGGAGCCCCTCGCCGGCCATGCACCGAGCTGCCTTCGCGGCGCTTGGGGAAGACCTGGACTACGTCGCTGTCAGGGTGACCCGGCGAGACCTCCTCGCGGCCTTCCCCGTCCTTCGGAAGGCCTTTCTGGGGCTCAACGTCACCAGTCCGCTCAAGGAAGCCGTCCTCCCGCTGTTGGACACCGTCTCGGCGGAGGCGGTCGAGGCGGGCTCGGTGAACACGGTCACGTTTCCGGGAGGGCGGGCCGAGGGGTATTCCACGGACGGTGCGGGGTTCCTGGCAGCCCTCGGTCGGGCCGGGGCGGGGACTCCACGCCGGGCGCTTGTCTTGGGGACGGGCGGGGCGGCCCGGGCGGTGGCGGGCGCCTTGCGGAAGATCGGGGTCTCGGTCGCGATAGCCGGGAGGAACGCGGAGGCCGGGGCCCGCCTGCGCCGTGACCTCGGGGCAGCCGCCTTCGTCCCCATGGACCCCTCGCACCTGGCCCCGGCGATTGAGGAAACCGAGCTCCTGGCCAACGCCACTCCTGTTGGAGGCGAACCCGAGAGCGGAGGCTGCCCCCTTCCGGAAGAGGTGGAGCTCAGGCCCGGCTTGACGGTGGTCGATCTCGTGTACCGTCCCCGGCGGACGGTCCTGCTGGCCCGGGCCGAAGCGGCTGGCTGCATCCTCGTGGAGGGCGTCGAGATGCTCGTCGAGCAGGGTGCTGCTTCCTTCTCGATGTGGACCGGTCGCCCGGCGCCCGTGGAAATCATGCGGCAGGCAGCCCACGCGGCCTTGGATGAGCAGGGGCGCGGTAGGGCCGGGGCAGCCACAAAAAGAGGGGCGAGGCGCTGATGCTGCGCCTGTTGACGGCAGGGGAGTCGCACGGGCCCGAGCTCGTGGTGATCGTCGAGGGGCTACCCGCCGGATTAGAGGTGCCGGTGGAGGAGATCGATCGCGATCTGGCCAGGCGGCAGGAGGGCTACGGGCGGAGCGCCCGCTCGAAGCGCATCGAGCGGGACCGGGCCGAATTAGTGGGCGGCCTGGCCTCGGGCCGGACCACCGGGGGACCGGTGGCACTACGGATCGTGAATCGGGACTTCGCCAATCAGCCGCGGGAGCCGGTCCCCCTCGTCGCTCCCCGCCCCGGGCACGCGGACCTGGCAGGCCGGTTGAAGTACGGGCTCCGAGACTTCCGGCTGGTGCGAGAGCGGGCCAGCGCAAGGGAGACCGCCGCCCGAGCGGCCGCCGGGGCCATTGCCAAACGGCTGCTTGCCGCGTTCGGGGCCAGGGTGAGCAGCTTCGTGCTGGAAGTGGCGGGCGTGGCCGCGACCCTGGATGCCCCACTCGACTCCCTGGCGGCGCCCGATCTGGAACGGCTGGCCGAAGCCGCCGACCACGATGCCCTCCGGTGCCCGGATGAGGGGGCGTCTGAGCGGATGAGGGCGGCGATCGACGAGGCACGGGCTCGCCGGGAGACCGTGGGCGGTGTCTTCGTGGTCGTCGCCACGGGAGTCCCCGCCGGGCTGGGAAGCTACGTGCACTGGGACCGTAGGCTCGATGGGCGGCTGGCCCAGGCCATCTGCTCCATTCCCGCGGTG
Organism: Actinomycetota bacterium; assembly: GCA_036001425.1. Lineage (GTDB taxonomy): Bacteria > Actinomycetota > UBA4738 > UBA4738 > CALAEC01 > DASYVD01. The sequence continues at coordinate 7,640 of DASYUI010000013.1, read as the reverse complement.
AAGGGTGTCGAGATCGGGCCGGCCTTCGAGCTCTCGAGCCGCCGGGGCACCGAGGCCCAAGACCCCATCGAATGGCGGGAGGGCGCCCTCGTGCGGGTCACGAACAGGGCGGGAGGCCTCGAAGGGGGTGTCACCAACGGCCAGCCGATCGTCTTGCGGGCGGCCATGAAGCCTCTTTCGTCGGTGGGGGCCGCCATGGCCTCCGTGGACTTCCGGTCGGGGGAGCCGGTCGACCCTCCCCACGTCCGCTCGGACGTGTGCGCCGTCCCGGCGGCAGCCGTCGTGGGAGAGGCCATGGTGGCCTGGGTGGTAGCCGACGCGCTCACCGAGCGGTTCGGGCAAGACCGGATGGATGCCATGCTGGCAGCTCACACCGCGGTCACGGGCGCCGACCTCCCGGCGGGCCCGAAACCAGGAGCCAGCGAGAGGGATGGAACATGAGAACCACGTTCCTCCCCACACCCCCGCTGCCTTCCGGTCGCCCACGTCTGGTCGTCACCGGCTTCATGGCTACAGGGAAGACGATGGGCGGCAGGCTGGCCGCGGAGATGCTCGGACTCCCGTTCTTCGACGTGGACTCCGTCATCGAGGCCCGGGCTGGCTTGCCCGTGTCGGAGATCTTTGCCCGGTTCGGCGAGGCCCGGTTCAGGAACCTTGAGCGCTCGGCGATGACCGACGCGGCCCGCGTGTCGGGGGCGGTGGTGGCCACCGGCGGTGGGGCGGTGGGGGATCCCGCCACATTCGGGGACCTGACCGACGGGGCCGTCGTTGCCGTGCTGACCTGTCGTCCGGACGAGCTGATGCAGCGGCTGGGAGAGGGAATCGCTCGCCCTCTGCTCCAGGCGGACTCTCCCTCCCGGGTCCGAGAGTTGCTTCGGGAGCGGGCAGCGGCCTACGACTCAGCCGGTGAGGCCCTCGACACCACCGGCCTGACTGTCGAGGAGGTGGCGGCCGAGCTGGCGAACAGGTACGGGGGGATCGTTGAAGCGGGAAGGCCGGTTCGCATCCCGGTGCGCGTGCCGGACAGACCCTACGAGATCGTCCTTGGGCCGGGGGCCATGGACGGCCTCGGCGAGAACGTGGAAAGGCTCCTCCCGGCCCGGAGAGCGGCCCTGGCCGTCGACGGAGAGACAGACCGCACCTATAGCGATCGGGTGTCGGTCGCCCTGGAGCGGGCCGGCTTGATGGTTGCGGCCCACATCGTGCTCCCCGGGGGGGAGGCCACGAAGAGGGTCGAGGTGGTCGCGGACCTCTGGAGCCGGTTCCGCAAGGCCGGACTGGAACCCGGAGACGTGGCAGTAGCCGTTGGCGGCGGGGCAACGCTGGATGCCGTGGGGTTCGCCGCGGCGACATACGCCCGGGGGCTGCCCCTGGTGACCGTGCCGACCACCCTGCTCGCCATGGTGGACGCGGCTCTCGGTGGGAAGGTGGGGATCGACCACGCCGGCGTGAAGAACCTCGTGGGGTCCTTCCATCACCCGCGCCTCGTGGTGGCCGACCCGACCGCGCTCGACTCGCTCCCCCCGCGCGCGCTGCGGGCCGGCTTCGGGGAGGTCGTCAAGGCCCTCCTCCTGGCCTCGCCGCTGGCCCTGGAAGGGCTGGAGACCGGAGGCCCTGATATCGCCGGCCACGTGGTCTGGCTCGCCGAGCAAGCCGTTCGGATCAAGGCCGGGTACGTCGCCGCTGATCCCTGGGATCGAGGCCTCCGCCACGCACTGAACCTGGGCCACACGTTCGCTCACGCCATCGAGGCGGCCACCCAGTATGAGGTGCCGCACGGCGAGGCCGTGGCCATGGGCCTGGTGGCTGCGACCCGGCTGGGCGCCGAGATCGGGGTCACCCCACAAGCCCTATCCGATCGTCTCCGGCGAGTGCTCGCCCGCCTCGACCTCCCTGCCGACCCGCCTTCCAATCTCGACCCGGAACGACTCCTCGAGGCGATGAACGTCGACAAGAAACGACGCGCGGGTCGGGCGGTGTTGGTTGTCCCGAGCGATGGGGGGTCTACCCTCGTGGAAGGAGTGCGACCTCGCATGGTGCTCGACGCGCTCCTTCCCCCCGGCGCCGGAAGGCCCGCTTGGTGAGAAGGCCGGCCCCCTCGGCGAACAGTTCACGCCGCCGTTCAGGCCCGATCCGTGTCTTGGTCCTGCACGGACCGAATCTCAACCTCTTGGGTGAGCGGCAACCCGAAGTCTACGGCACGGTCACGCTGGGGGAGATCGACCTGCGGATCGAGCAGCGGGCCCGCGAACTTGGGGTCGAGGTCCGCGCGGTCCAGTCGAACGTAGAGGGCGACCTGGTAACTGCGATCCAAGAGGTCAGGAACTGGGCCGACGGGATCGTCATCAACGCAGCAGGCTACTCGCATACGAGCGTGGCCATCCGTGACGCCATCTCCGCCGTGCGCATCCCCACGGTCGAGGTGCACCTGTCGAACCCAGCGGCCAGGGAAGAGTTCCGCCGAGCAGGCATCGTGGCCGAAGCGTGCACGGGGGTGGTGGCCGGCTTCGGATGGCGGAGTTACGTGCTGGCTCTGGAGGCTCTGGCTGCCATGGTGGGGGACGCCTCGGACGGGTAACCTGCCGGACTCGGCCTTGCGCTCGGCTCCCTTGCTCTCCTACCTTGTTGTTGTCCAGGAACGAGAAGGTGAACATATTGCGGGCGCACCGGGCGTCGGTGGCCTCGCGGGCGGAGGGAGAACCGACGATGACCACGGGCGAAGGGAAGACCCTCACGGTCACTGACAACCGCACGGGCAAGGTCTACGAGATCCCCATCGAGGATGGGTACGTCCGGGCCACCAGCTTCAACGAGATCAAGACCTCAGAGGACGATTTCGGGCTCCTCGCATACGATCCTGCCTTCCTCAACACGGCCGCCTGCAAGAGCGCCATCACCTACATCGACGGCGACCGGGGGATCCTCCGCTACCGCGGGTACCCCATCGAGGAGCTGGCGGAGAAGAGCAGCTTTCTCCAGGTAGCGTATCTGCTCTTGCACGGGGAACTCCCCGACCAGGCGCAGCATGAGAGCTGGGTGGAAGAGATCACCCACCACACCCTGATCCACGAGAACATCAAGAAGTTCATCGACGGCTTCCACCACGATGCCCACCCCATGGGCATCCTGGTGAGCACCGTGGGGGCCCTATCCACTTTCTACCCGGACGCCAGGAACATCAACGACGAGCGGTCACGGCACACCCAGATCGTCCGCCTGATCGCCAAGATGCCAACCCTAGCCGCCTTCGCCGGCCGCTATGCCCGGGGTCTCCCGTACGCCTATCCCGACAACGACCTCTCCTACGCCGGGAACTTCCTCAACATGATGTGGAAGACCACCGAGCTGAAGTACACGCCGGATGCGGTGCTGGAGCGGGCCCTGGACGTTCTGTTCATCCTCCACGCCGACCACGAGCAGAACTGCTCGGCCCACACCATGCGCACGGTCGGCAGCTCCCGCTCCGACCCCTACTCGGCGACGGCCGCTGCCGCCGCGGCGTTATGGGGACCGCTCCACGGCGGAGCCAACGAGCAGGTGCTCCGGATGCTCCGGGAGATCGGGTCCATGGAAAGGGTCCCCGAGTACGTCAAGCGGGTCAAGGCCGGGGAGTTCCGGCTGATGGGCTTCGGGCACCGCGTGTACAAGTCCTACGATCCCCGGGCCCGGATCATCAAGAAGGTGGCCGATCAGGTCTTCGAGGTCACCGGGCGGAACCCCTTGCTCGATATCGCCTTGGAGCTCGAGCGGGTGGCCCTCGAGGACGAGTACTTCGTGGAGCGTCGCCTGTACCCGAACGTGGACTTCTACTCGGGCATCATCTACCAGGCCATGGGGTTCCCAGTGGACCTGTTCCCGGTGCTGTTCGCCATCGGCCGGACGCCGGGATGGCTGGCCCAGTGGGAGGAGGGCCTGCTCGACCGGGAGCAGAAGATCTCCCGGCCCAGGCAGATCTACACCGGAGTGTGGGAGCGGCACCTCTGATCGGCGGCCCGGGTGGCGCGCGGCCAGGTGGCCAGGCCGCCGCCCAGCAAGAGCGTCTGACGGAGCTCGGGCAACGTCTGGCCCGCTTCAGCCGGGGCCTGGTCTTCACCGGGGCGGGGGTGTCGACGGAGTCGGGACTCCCCGACTTCAGAAGCCCCACGGGTCTGTGGAGCCGCTACGACCCCTCCCTCTTCGAGTTCAGGCGCTTCCTCACCGACCCGGAAGCGCGCCGAGCGTTGTGGAGGTTCCGGCTGGAGTTGCTCTCCCAGCGGCCCCGACCAAACCCGGCCCACCTGGCCATTGCCCGGCTCGAAGAGCTGGGGTTGGTGCGGTGGGTGGTGACCCAGAACATCGATGGCCTCCACCAGGCAGCCGGCAGCCGGCGCGTGGTGGAGCTACACGGCTCCAATCGGTGGGTGGAGTGCGTGTCCTGCGGCAACGTCATCCCCACCGAGGACGCTCTGGCCCGAGTCCGGGTGGGGGAGCAGGACCCACTCTGCCTTCGCTGCGGGGGGTTCCTCAAGCTGACCGCGGTGTCCTTCGGCCAGCCCCTGCCGGCCGGCGCCCTGGAGGCGGCCCGCCTGGCCGCCCGGGAGTGCGACTTCTGCTTGGTCGTCGGTTCGACGCTTTCCGTTTACCCGGCGGCCGGCGTCCCCGATGAGGCCAGGCGCTCCGGGGCGTACGTCGTGGTGCTCAACGACGAGCCAAGCCCCCTCGACCATCTGGCCGACGGGGTCCTCAGGAGCCGGGCGGGGAAGATCCTCCCGGCCCTGGTCCGCGAGGTGGAAGCGGCGCTCCCAGCGGCATGATCCCGCCCCGGGGGGTGCAGCGAGGCGAAGGGTGACGCTACGCCAGCTGGGAGCCCAGCTTCTCCAAGGTCGAGAGCTCCCGGCCGTTCAGGGCGCCCATCACCCGGCCCACCGTTTCGGAGTAGGCGCTCAGCGCCACGCGCCGGACGGAGGACCCCTGGGATGTCATCCGGACCAGGACAACTCGATGGTCCCAGGGGTGGGCGGTTCGCTCGAGGAACCCTGCACCGGCCATATGCTCCACCAGCCGGGTAACGTTTGGGCTGGTGCAGCCAAGGCGCCGGGCCAGCTCGCTGAGGCTGATCTCCTCCCCCTCGTCGATCCGCCTGAGCGCCCCGAACTGGGCGGGGGTGATGCCGAAAGGCGCGAGGGCCTCCTTCACCGCCTGGTTCACCGCCTGGAAGGTGGCCATCAGCCCTTCGTAGGCGCGCTGGGCCTCCGAGAGGGCCCGTCCCTCTTCGGCGGCCCCCGTCAGCGGCACCTGCGAACCACGTTCCGCCACTTCTTCTCTCCTCCTCCGCGCCGGCTTCGCGGTGCCGATGCCCTCAGTCGATGTGCTCGTATCCCGGAATGGTCAGGAACTCCTCGAACTCATCCGACAGGGCCACCTCCTCGAAGAGGCTCTTGGCCTCCTCGAACCGCCCCCGGCCGAAAGCCTCGGCTCCGATCGTCTCCTCGACCCTCTGGAGTTCCTCTTCCTCCCACTTCCGGACCAGTTCCCCTGTTATCCGGGGACCGCCGTTGATGGAGGCGCCGTGGTGTACCCACTGCCACACCTGGGAACGGGAGATCTCCGATGTGGCCGTGTCCTCCATCAGGTTGAACAGGGCGGCGGCCCCCACCCCCCGCAGCCACGACTCGAGGTACAGGATGCCCACCGCGATGTTGGTGCGAAGGCCCTCCTCCGTGATCTCTCCGGGCACCTTGAAGTTCAGGAGGTCGTCGACGGACACGTCGACCTCTTCCCGGCGGCGGTCCAGTTGGTGCGGCGTGTCACCGAGGACACGATCGAACTCCTCGGTGGCCACCGGGACCAGGTCGGGATGGGCCACCCAGGTGCCGTCGAACCCGTCGTTCGACTCTCTGACCTTGTCCTCGCGGACCTTGGTCAGCGCGCGTTCGTTGACCTCCGGATCCTTGCGGCTGGGGATGAACGCGGCCATGCCACCGATGGCGTGAGCGTCCCGCCGATGGCACGTCTTGACGAGCAGCTCCGTGTAGGCCCGGTAGAACGGCTGGGTCATCGTCACCTGGGCCCGGTCGGGGAACACGATGTCCGGCCGATTGCGAAACTTCTTGATGATGCTGAAGAGGTAGTCCCACCGTCCGGCGTTGAGCCCGCTCGAGTGGTCCCTGAGCTCGTAGAGGATCTCCTCCATCTCGAAGGCCTCCAGGATGGTCTCGATGAGGACGGTGGCCCTGATGGTTCCCCGGGGGATCCCCAGGGCGTCCTGAGCCATGTTGAAGGCGTCGTTCCACAACCGGGCCTCGAGGTGGTTCTCCAGCTTGGCCAGGTAGTAGTAGGGCCCCCGCGCCGGGGCCTTCTCCGAGTCGAGGAGCTCCCGCGCGTTGTGGAAGAAGTAGAGCCCGAAGTCGAAGAGGCTCGCCGAGACGGGATTCCCGTCCACCAGGAGGTGGCGCTCTTCCAGGTGCCAGCCTCGGGGCCGGACCAGCAGGGTCGCAACCTCGTCCTGGAGGCGGTACTCCTTTCCTTCCGGGCTGGTGAAGTCGATGGACCGCCTGACGGCGTCGATCAGGTCCACCTGGCCCTGGACCATGTTGTGCCACGTGGGAGTGTTGGCGTCCTCGAAGTCGGCCATGAACACCCGGGCCCCCGAGTTGAGGGCATTGATGATCATCTTCTTCTCGGCTGGGCCGGTGATCTCCACGCGGCGGTCCTGGAGGTCGGCCGGGACGGGGGGGACGCGCCAAGTGCCGTCCTCCCGGATGCGCCTCGTCCCGGGCTGGAAGTCTGGCTGCTCGCCGGCGTCCAGCCGTCCCTGGATCTCGGCCCGCCTGCGAAGGAAGTCCCGGCGGACCGGATCGAGCTCTCGATGAAGGGAGGCCACGAACCCGAGCGCCTCGGGAGTCAGGACCTCTGAGAATCGCCCGGTCACCGGGCCGGCAATCTCAACGCCCTCGACGGACATCTCAGCCTCCTCTGCGAGCGGTGCCGTAACTGTACCAGGACCTACTGGGGGGATTTCGGGGGACGGCTGGCGACCCCACGCCCAGACAGCCGGCGCGTCCATCCTGATCGGCCGCGGTGATGCGGTAGGTCAGCGCGCCCTTCCCGGCGGTCGTACACTGCCGGAGCATGAAGGTCGAGCCGATCGCCGTGGACGGTGGAGGCGGCCCGCCCCGCCCCGCCTGGCACGTGACCCCGAAAGGGGATCCCAAGGCAGGGGCGGCCATGTTCCACGGGTACGGGTCCTCCAGGGACGCCCTTCTGGGTCTGGCCCTCACCCTTGCCGGGCGCGGCTTCGCGTGCGTGGTCCCCGACCTCCCCGGCCATGGGGAGCACCCCGAGCCGCTGGGGCCCGCCCTGCTCGACGACGTCCGCCGAGCCGTGGAGCACGCCCGGCGACACGGAGCCGTCCTGGCCGTCGGCCACAGCCTGGGCGGGCGGCTGGCCCTCCTGTCGGAGGCGGACGCGGTGGTGGCCATCTCCCCGGCGCTCCCAGCGCAGGCCTCTCCGGAAGGCATGTATGCCCTGCAGACCTTCGCAACCCCGCGCGTCAGGCAGGCCTATCCGGGCGAGGTGATGGATATCCTCAGGGGACTGCCTCCCCACGCCGTCTCTGGGTCCCCGGTGCTCCTGGTTATCGGGGAGGGGGACATCCCCTC
>DASYUI010000012.1:0-2132 GCA_036001425.1 Actinomycetota bacterium | reverse complement strand
CCGGGCGCCCGTGTCCGCGTTCAGGCACACGACGCGCTCCTGCACCGTCTCCTTGTCGCCGACCGGCGCATGGATGTAGAGCCGGTCGCCGAAAATCACGGGGCCGGAGCGCGAGCCGTAGGGCGCCTTCCAGGCCAGGTTTTCGCCCCCCGGGGACCAGTGGGAAGGCAGGTTCTTCTCGGGCGAGCGCCCGTCCTGGTGGGGGCCGCGCCAGTCCGGCCAGTCGTCTTCCGCTCGCGCGGAATCAATCCGCGCTCGCTCATTGAGCTGGGGGGTGCCGAACGGCGCACTCCCCAGACCCCCCGTGCGCGCGCTGTTTCCGGCGAGCGTCGCGAATAACGCGAAGGTAGTAAAGGGGATCGCTCTCATCTAATCATGACCTCTCGTATGAAGCACCAACCTCGGATGAAACCACCCGGGTCGGGGAGAGTCAAGCAAAGGAACGTCAAGAAACCGGATTATCGGGCCTCGATTCAGCGCGCCCTATAATCCGATCGGCCCTGGAGGTGGTGATGAGAAGAGGCCGTTGCGCCGCCCTCGTCCTGTCGGTCGCCCTGCCCGCGACAGCGTACGCCACCGACCCGCACTGGTCGCAGTGGCGTGGGCCCGACGGACAGGGCGTCTCCCGTGAGGCCGGAGTGCCGATGGAGTGGGCGGAGGGGACGTAGCTGCTCAGGGCTCATGGTCAGCCCGGTGCTCGTCGCCACCGGACCTATCCGCGCAGATCGGTGCGGTAGGATAGCCGCGTAGCGGGAGTTCCCCGGGAACTGAAGCCTGTGGAGAGGCCGTAAGGCTGGGTGGCCCAATAATCAAGGGTCGCTCAGCAGCCCCGATGAAGCAGGAAGCGGTGGCGGACATTTGTCCACAAATCGCAGAACGGCTGCTGACCTGCCTCGACGCGGTGACGGGGCCGGTGAAGTACGAAGGGGGCCGTCCCAGTTGCCTCGTCCTTCATGGCTTTCGCCCGTGGCGGTGGGCCGACGGATCCTCCTCATGAGCCCCGACGGCGACACGCACGTCATCCGGGCGGGCCCCACCCACGAAGTCCTCCGGACCAACTCCCTCGGCGAGCCGATCGCGGCCTCGGCGGCGGTGGCCCCCGGCCGTCTCTACATCCGCGGCGAGCGACACCTCTTCGCCATCGGCGCCGGGACCTAGAAAGAGCCCCTCCCGCGTTTTGCGCTAGAATCGAGCGGGGCCGCAAGGCGACCTCAAGGGCCTGGGGGGGCTCCGAACCCGATGTTCGAGCGCTACACCGAACGGGCGAGAAGGGTCATCTTCTTCGCCCGTTACGAAGCCAGCCAGCTCGGCAGCAACTCGATCGAGACCGAGCACCTTCTCCTCGGGCTCATCCGCGAGGGCAAGGGCCTCACCTCGCGCATCTTCTCCAAGAGCCACCTCTCGATGGAGTCGATTCGCAAGGAGATCGAGGGCCGGGCGCTGTACCGCGACAAGGTCTCCACGTCGGTGGACATCCCCCTCTCGCCGGAGAGCAAGCGCACCCTCGGCTACGCCTCCGAGGAGGCGGAGCGGATGCTCCACAACTACATCGGCACCGAGCACATCCTCCTCGGGCTGATGCGGGAGGAGAAGAGCGTTGCCGCCGCCATCCTCGCCGAGAAGGGCATGCGCCTCTCCGCCGTCCGCGAGGACATCGTCCAGCTCCTCAACGAGAAGGCCAACATCGGGAAGACGAAGGAGACGCCGCTCCTCTCCGAGTTCTCCCGCGACCTGACCGAGGCCGCCGCCCGCGGTGCCCTCGACCCCCTCGTCGGCCGCGACGACGAGCTGGCCCGCATCGTCCAGGTCCTCTGCCGGCGCACACGCAACAACCCCGTCCTCATCGGGGAGCCGGGAGTGGGGAAGACCGCGCTCGTCGAGGGCCTCGCCAACAAGATCGTCCAGGGCGACGTGCCCGTCTACCTGGGCGAGAAACGGATCCTGGCCCTCGACATCTCGCTGATCGTGGCGGGCACGAAGTACCGCGGTCAGTTCGAGGAGCGGCTGAAGACGATCATGCGGGAGCTCACGGAGAGCCACAACATCGTGATCTTCATCGACGAGCTCCACACGCTGGTCGGCGCCGGCTCGGCCGAGGGCAGCCTCGACGCCGCCAACATCCTGAAGCCGGC
>DASYUI010000011.1:0-1617 GCA_036001425.1 Actinomycetota bacterium | reverse complement strand
CCCGGCGAAGTTCTACGACCGCCGCAGCCGAGCCTGGCAGACCATCGGGGTGGTCCCACCCGGAACCAGCATCCGCCGATCGATCGAGCGGTTCGCCGGCTCTCAGATCATCGGGTACTACGACCCGCTGTCCGGACAGCTCGTGTTCATCGGCACGACGAATCCGACGCCGGTGCAGAAAGTGACCCTGGCGCACGAACTGACGCACGCCCTAGACGACCAGCACTTCCGGCTGGATCGGCTGAACACGCTGGAGAGCGACTGCGCGGACGAGGCCTACCAGGCCGCGCTGGGGGCCGTGGAGGGCGACGCCACATACTTCATGATCCTGTACGCGCGGCGGTTCCTGACGCTCGACGAGCAGCTGCAGCTGGGGCTGGGGGCGGCACCGCCCACCGGCATCGCCCCGTTCGTGTTGAAGCTGCAGACCTGGCCGTACACGGCGGGACTGTCGTTCATCGAGGCCATGGACCGCCGGGGCGGCACCGAGGCCATCGATCGCGCCATGGAGAGCTTCCCGGTATCGACCGAGCAGGTCATCCATCCCGAACGGTACCCGAACGACGCCCCGACCGCGGTGAACGTGGGAGACCTAGGGCCGGAGCTCGGCCCGGGATGGACCGACCTCGACGTGATGGGCGTGGGTGAGGCGTTCCTGTCGATCATGCTCGGGCTCCGACTCCCCAGCACCACGTCGGAGGCCGCCGCCGCGGGATGGGATGGCGGCATCTACCGGGCGTGGTCGGACGGCGAGCACGTGGCCATCGTGCTCTCGACGGTGTGGGACGGGTCCCGGGACGCGACCGAGTTCGCCTCGGCGATGCGGCAGTGGCTCGGATCCCGTGAGGCCCGTTCGGCGACCGTCCTCCCCGTCGAGGGACAGCGTGTGCGGGTGCTGTTCGCTTCCGATGCGGGAACCCTCACGTCACTCGAGGCCGCCGCGGCGTGACGGAACGGACGACGTCAGGGCCGACTTCGTACACTTGACCCTTCAGAGTCGAGCCGCGGCCGGAGGCTGACGATGACCAAGTACGTCTACGACTTTTCCGAGGGCAACAAGGACATGAAGGACCTCCTCGGCGGCAAGGGAGCCAACCTCGCCGAGATGACCAACATGGGGCTCCCCGTGCCTCCCGGCTTCACCATCACCACCGAAGCGTGCCTGGCCTACCTGGCGAAGGGTGACTTCCCCGGAGGCCTGATGGATGAGCTCGAGGAGCACCTCCGCGGCCTCGAGCAGGCCATGGGAAAGAAGCTCGGTGACCCCGAGGACCCGCTCCTCGTATCGGTCCGCTCGGGCGCCAAGTTCTCCATGCCGGGGATGATGGACACCGTCCTCAACCTCGGGCTGAACGAGGACTCGCTCCAAGGCCTGGCCAAGCAGTCCGAGGGTGACTGGCGGTTCGCCTACGATGCCTACCGCCGGTTCATCCAGATGTTCGGCAAGATCGTGATGGGCGTGCCCGGAGAGGCCTTCGAGGAAGCGCTCGACCGGGCGAAGCACGGACAAGGGCCGAACGCCCAGGACACGGATCTCGACGTCGATGACCTGAAGCAGCTGGTCGAGGAGTTCCACGGCATCTACAAGGAGCACACCGGCACGGACTTTCCGGCGGA
>DASYUI010000010.1:0-1831 GCA_036001425.1 Actinomycetota bacterium | reverse complement strand
GCCGCAGACCCCGCTGCGCCTGGTCTGGACCTTCGTCCTGCACGACCCGGTGTGGTTCGACCCCCACGGCGTCTTCACGTCGACCTCGTTGGAGCGGGACCTCGCGCGGGGTGGGCGGCTGGCGGGGGAGATCCGGGCCCTTCTGGACATGACGCAGGGCCGGGCACAGACCCCCGTCGACATCGCGGTGTCCCCGGTGCTCCTCGCCGACCTGGCCCAGATGCGCGCCGGGTACACGGTGATCGACGCGGGGGAGCGCCGGCAGGTCAAGGAGGGCACGGGCGGTGCGGCCGCCGCGGCCAAGGCCATCGCCGACCTGCGGCGGATCGTCGGGGCACCCGAGGTGGAACTCTCGGCGCTCCCGTATGCGGCACCCAACCTCCCTTCTCTCTCGATCGGCGGACTGTCGCCCGACCTCGCCACCCAGCTCCGGCGGGGCAGGGACAGCGTGGAGACGATCCTCGGCCGCCAGCCCGATCCGGGCCTCCTGCGCCCACCGGACTCGGCCCTCGATCCCGCGAGCCTGGACCACCTGGCCGCGCGGGGGGTCCGACTGCTGATCGTCGAACCGTCGACGGTGCCGCCCGCGAGCCAGCCCCTCGGATTCGCCCCCCCGCCGATCACGTCCCTTCGCACCTCGTCTGGACCGGTGACGGCGGTCGTCTCCGATCCGAACGTGGGAGCGATGCTGAGCTCCGACCTCGTCACGGAGGATCCGGTTCGGGCCGCGCAAGCGGTACTGGGCGAGCTCGCGGCCATCTGGCTCGAACAGCCAGGCGTAGACCGCGGGATCGCCATCACGTTCCCCGAGGAGTTCGACCCATCGGGCACGTTCTTCGGCCAGCTGGGGCGAGGAGTGGCGAGCGCACCGTGGCTCCGGAAGTCCACCGCCTCCGAGATGGCCGAGGCCTTCCCGCCCACATCCGAAACCAAGCTCGCCGCCACCGAGGCCGTGACGTTTCCCCGCACCTACGTCGACATCATCAAGGAGACCCGCAGATGGATCGGGACCTATCGCACGATGCTCGTCGACGAGAGCGCCGAGCCGGACCGGCTCGACGCCAAGCTGCTGCTGGCGGAATCGGGGCAGTTCCTGGTGGACCAGTCGGCCGGGCTCTCCTTCGTCGGGTCGGCGCGCGAGGAGATCGGATCGATCTTCGATGCGGTTCGGCCCGACACCCCCCAGCTGATCACGCTCACCTCGAGCTCCGGCACCGGGATCCCCATCCGGGTGACGAACGGCAACCGGATGCCGCTGCGGGTATCCGTGCGGCTGGTCTCACGGCATCTCCGCGTGTCGCCGCAGTCATCCATGGTCCTCAGGGCCGATTCCACGCAGACGGTGAATTTCGACGTTCAACTGAACACGAGCGGACGGTTCCCCGTGGACGTAGAGGTGACCTCGCCATCCGGGCGGGTCATCAACAAGGGCACCTTGATCGTCCGATCCACCGCCTACAACCGGTTCGCGCTGTTCATCACGATCGGTGCGGCGCTGCTGGCGCTGCTGGTGTGGGCAAGGAGGTTCGTTCCACGTCGGACCTCGTGACCCCGGATACGCCGGAAGGCGTCGACCTCCCCCCCGAGGACTCACAGGCCGCGTTCGTTCGCAACACCGCGGTGATGTCGGTGGGCACCGCGATCTCTCGGGTGACGGGGTTCCTCCGCCTGTCGGCCATGGCCTACGCCCTGGGGATCGCCGAGACCCGCCTGGCCGACGCCTACAACATCGCCAACATCACGCCGAACATCGTCTACGAGCTGGCGCTGGGAGGGATCCTGACTTCGGTCTTCCTCCCGGTCTTCGTGGAGTGGCTGCAGTCAAGGGGGC